>CAYOJU010000010.1:16510-46586 GCA_964404355.1 uncultured Sideroxydans sp.
ACGAAGAACTCGCGAAAAAATATGCCGCCTTGTGCGACGTGTTCGTGATGGACGCTTTCGGCACGGCACACCGCGCCGAAGCCTCGACTCACGGTGTAGCCAAGTTTGCCCCTGTTGCTGCCGCAGGCATCCTGCTGATGGGTGAGCTGGATGCCCTGACCAAGGCGTTGCACAACCCGGCACGTCCGATGGTCGCTATCGTCGGTGGTTCCAAGGTTTCGACCAAATTGACCGTGCTGGAATCGCTGGCGGATAAGTGCGAACAATTGGTGGTCGGCGGCGGCATTGCCAATACCTTCCTCAAGGCTGTCGGCAACAACGTCGGCAAGTCGCTGTGCGAAGACGACCTCGTTCCGACGGCGCAGGCTCTGATAGAAAAAATGAAACAACGCGGCGCTACCATCCCCATCGCGGTGGACGTCGTGGTCGGCAAACAATTCGACGCCAACGAACCTGCTGTATTGAAGAATGCGGGCGATGTGGCTGACGACGACATGATTTTCGATATCGGTCCAAAGTCTGCACAGGAAATTGCCGACATCATCATGAAGGCAGGTACCGTAGTGTGGAACGGCCCGGTCGGCGTGTTCGAGTTCGACCAGTTTGGCGAAGGCACCAAGACCATTGCCAAGGCGATTGCCGAAACCAATGCGTTTACGCTTGCCGGTGGCGGCGACACCATCGCGGCAATTCAGAAGTACGGCATCTACGACAAGGTGTCTTACATCTCCACCGCAGGCGGAGCGTTCCTGGAATTCCTCGAAGGCAAGATTTTGCCCGCTGTCGAAATTCTGGAGCAGCGCGCTAAATGAGCTGGTAGCCAGTAGCTGGTGGCTTGTAGCTTTTAACGCCGCGCGCAAAGCGCGCACTTTATTAAGCTACGGGCTACGAGCTACCAGCCACAGGCTGTCTTTATTCGAGGTATATATGCTCCGCAGAACAAAAATAGTAGCAACACTGGGGCCCGCATCCAGCGACCAGAAGGTACTGGAGCAAATGATCCGCGCGGGAGTGGACGTGGTACGGATGAACTTCTCGCACGGCACGGCACAGGATCACGTGGGCCGCGCCGAGAGGGTGCGTGCCGCCGCCAAAGCCGCAGGCCGCACTGTCGGTATCCTGGCCGACCTGCAGGGACCGAAGATTCGCGTGCGCAAATTCGAGAACGACAAAATCACCCTGAACAAGGGCGATGCTTTCATTCTTGATGCCGCGCTGGATGGCCTCGGCAACCAGCAACGCGTTGGGTTGGATTACAAAGAGCTGCCCAAGGACGTTGATATCGGCACCGTCTTGCTGCTCAACGACGGCATGCTGGAATTTCATGTCACCGGCGTCAAGGGTGCGGAAGTGCATTGCGTGGTGGTGCGCGGCGGCGTGTTGTCCAACAACAAGGGCATCAATCGCAAAGGCGGCGGACTGACCGCACCCGCGCTGACGGACAAGGACAAGGAAGACATCAAGACTGCCGCACTGATCAACGCGGATTTCCTGGCGGTATCTTTCCCGCGTTCGGCGGACGACATGAAACTGGCGCGCGAACTGATGCACGCCGCCGGTGGCAAGAGTTTGCTGGTGGCCAAGATCGAGCGCGCCGAAGCCATTCCGGTACTGGGTGAAATCATCACTGCCTCCGACGCCATCATGGTGGCGCGCGGTGATTTGTCAGTGGAAGTCGGCGATGCTGCCGTGCCCGGCCTGCAAAAGAAAATGATCAAGATGGCGCGCGCCAAACACAAACTGGTCATTACCGCCACGCAGATGATGGAGTCGATGATCACCAACCCCATCCCCACCCGTGCGGAAGTGTCCGACGTGGCCAACGCCGTGCTGGACGGAACCGATGCAGTGATGCTGTCGGCGGAAACAGCCGTGGGCGACTATCCGGTGGAAACCATCGAAGCCATGGCGCGTATCTGCATCAGTGCTGAAAATGAAACGGAAGAAAGCGCGCTGGATCGCCGTCTGGATCACACCAAATTTGCGCGTATCGACCAATCCATTGCCATGTCGGCGTTATATGCCGCCTCGCACTTCAAGGTAAAGGCCATTGTTGCGCTGACGCAATCCGGCTCGACCGCCTTGTGGATGTCGCGTATCAACGGCAGCACGCCGATTTATGCGATGACGCCGGTGGAGGCAACCCTGAGCAAAGTCACCCTGTTCAGCGGCGTGCACCCCATCGCATTCAAGGTTGAATCCAAGGATTATTCCGTAACCCTGCGCCAGGCGGAAGACGAGCTGCACCGTCTGGGTCGGGTGGAAGACGGTGATCTGATCGTCATGACCGTGGGCGAAGCCATCGGCAAATCGGGACACACCAACACCATGAAAATCGTGCGCGTGGGCGAGCACAAGAACTAAGCAGGACAGCGTTACAAACGTTATTGAAAATTTATCACCAGGAGAAATAAATGGCACTTGTATCAATGCGTCAATTACTCGATCACGCGGCCGAGCACGGCTACGGCCTGCCTGCGTTCAACGTCAACAACCTGGAACAGGTCAAGGCGATCATGGAAGCGGCTGATGAAACCAACAGCCCCGTGATCATGCAAGGCTCGGCCGGTGCACGCAAATACGCCGGTGAAGCGTTCCTGCGTCACCTTATCGAAGCGGCAGTCGAAGCGTACCCGCACATTCCCGTTGTCATGCACCAGGATCACGGTGCGTCAGAAGCGGTCTGCATTCAGGCGATTCGTTCCGGCTTTTCCAGCGTAATGATGGACGGCTCGCTGATGACCGATGGCAAGACTCCCTCTTCTTTCGAATACAACGTCAACATCTCGCGCCGCGTGGCCGAAATGTCGCACGCCGTCGGCATTTCAGTCGAAGGCGAGCTGGGCTGTCTGGGTTCACTGGAATCCGGCAAGGGCGAAAAGGAAGACGGCCACGGCGCCGAAGGCAAGCTGGATCATTCGCAACTGCTGACCGACCCGAACGAAGCGGCTGAATTCGTCAAGCTGACCCAGGTCGATGCACTGGCGATCGCCATCGGCACCAGCCACGGCGCGTACAAATTTACCCGTCCGCCCACAGGCGCTGTGCTGCGCATAGACCGCATCAAGGAAATCCACGCGCGTATTCCCAACACCCACCTTGTGATGCACGGCTCATCGAGTGTGCCGCAGGAATGGCTGAAGGTGATCAACGAATTCGGCGGCGCCATGGGCGAAACCTACGGCGTGCCGGTCGAGGAAATCGTCGAAGGCATCAAGCACGGCGTGCGCAAGGTGAACATCGACACCGACCTGCGCATGGCCTCCACCGGCGCCACGCGCCGCTACCTGGCGCAAAACCCCAAGGACTTCGATCCGCGCAAATTCCTCGCCGCCACCACCAAGGCGATGAAGGAAATTTGCAAGGCGCGCTACGAGGCCTTCGGTTGTGCAGGCCAGGCAGCGAAGATCAAACCGATCTCGCTGGAGGCAATGGCAACCCGTTATGCCAAGGGCGAGCTGAACGCGATCGTCAAGTAATCGCTGGCACCGGCAGAAATCAAAAAAGCGACCTGATGGTCGCTTTTTTGTTTGAACCGAACAAGCTGTGGATAAATAGATCCGGTGAAACTCGTTCAGGACGTTGTGCCTGACATTTCCAGAAAAATCCGGCCAGCTTTTGCTGGCCGGATTATTGTGGTTATTGAAGCTGGCGCCAAGTTACCCTGTGAGTGCCGGCCCCGGTGGGTGGTTTGATATGTGTCTGCACTATGGTATTACCACCGCCGTCATCTTCACCGCCGGTGGTTGTGCCGCCACCCGTCGTAGGATCGCTCGACGAACCACCCGAGGTGCGTATGAGTTCAATTACGCTGCCATCCGGCAACCTGACCATCACGGGCCGTGTGGGGATGGTCGCTCCCAGGCTAACTGCGGCCACCCCGTTGGTGCCAACCACAGCACCGCCCGTCAGATAGTCCAGCTGATATGAGAAGCTGGACGCAGCATCTGCAGTTTTTTCACCGCATACGTTCACGGTGGAAACACCAGGGGTGAAGGTCGTAAACGTGAGCGTGCCCAGACCCAACTGTGGATCGGTAGCGGAGCGTTCTCCACTGGTGAAAAAGTCAAGGTACCAGCCATTGTCTGTGCTCCAATTCACCGTATTGCTGGTGACTGTACGCACGATCCCACCGGAAATGCAGACTGAACTGTCTGTCCCCAACGGGCATGTTGTGCTGGTCAGGGTTTGCTGGATGAACTTGTTGCTGGCAGAACGGGGATTGCCTGCGTTATCATTGTTATAAAGCGGTATTGTATTGGGGTAAGCAGTCGAACCAAAACTGTCCTTGACCGCATAAAAGCTTTGCTGGCTGGAATCGCTGATGTCGGTAAGGCCCAGATAACGGCCCGTGCCGACATACACGACGGGATTTGCGTTTACGGTCGTGACCGTCGGTGCCTCGGTGATGGGCTGGGAATTGCCGCTGCCATCGACTAACTTGACCATCAATTGTGCATCGAATCCGGTAGCGCCGATGCTGCTGTTGATGTCGAAGCGCCAGAGGTTCCCGTATAAATCCCCGCCATACACGGCGACGGACGTATTGTCGGTCAGGGATTGGGGCGCATAGCCAACAATGCGGGCCAGACCGCTGGGTGAAATGACTGAGCCTACATTTGTGCTGATATCGTTAATGAACGCCCCCGTGTTGGCATTCACCACATAGAGATGGCCCTTGCCGTCCGCATTATTGTAGCCTGAGGCAAATATCACGACCCAGATACCGTTCTGGAGCTTGGTGATCACGGGGTTGCCATAGGTAAAGCCCAGATTCGCGAACCCAGAGGTGGAACTGTTGATTTCCCACAACAGCGACGGAGCCGCCGGATCGGTAACATCCAGAGCATAGTAGCCCTTGCCGCCGCTGTTAAGCCCGCCCACCAGGATAGTTTTCCACTGGACGGCAGAGCAGGGGCCGGGCGCATTCGGGCAAATATCACCCGTCACTGGGCTTCCATCGACAAAGAACTGGTGCTTGGCCTTATAGTTCTTGTCAGCCAGCTTGTACACGTTGGGCAACACTATGCCGGGAATATAGGCCCACGCTTCCTGTCCGGTGGTCGCATCGAATGCGTGAAGCATGCCGTCGTTGGCCCCGGCATAAACTCTGCTGGCGCGTGTGGCCATTGCGGTTACATAGGCGCCGAAATTGGTATCAACATAGTTGAACAACGGCTGTTTGACATAGCTGCCCTCTGAACTGACGATATCGCCAAGCACATGGGTGCGCAAACGGTAAAACGAGCCTTCGTTGCTGCGGTCGCCGCGCAGGAAATTCACCATGGCTTCGCCTGCCGCACCGCCGGTTGCGATTGTGTTATTGGATTGCTGGGCTGCGGTCAGGCACGCTCCCACAGTACAGAACTGGGACAGTCCCACGAAGGGCGTCGTCGTCGCAAAAGTAATGGCCGACGCCTCAAAGTAACTTTGTTGCGTACTGGACAGGCTGCCCCAGGTGAACGGGATCAAGCCGGTGCTGCCCTTGGTATAAATGGTGCGGCTGCTTAGCGGTACGACACTGTTTCCGTTCATATCCACAACGAGATTCGAATTGCTGGTATCTTTGCTTCCAAACGTGGCGTCGGCAGTATAGGCGATAGCCACCTTGTAACAATTTCCTCCATGGCTGTAAGTATTCTTTATCGCGTAGGCGCGGTTGGCGACCCAGGTTGAGGTTGCGCAATCGAGTAATGTCAAGGCTGACCATTCAGCGGGACCGGATTGTTTTGTTACCGGATCGAGTTGCCCCCGCACCATCTCACCATACCAATCCTCCGTCTTATAGGAAGAACTGAACACATAGTTATCGCCATTGCTAAGGTTTGGGTTACTAACGGCTGCAGCTGCGGCAGCACCAGGCCTTGGCGTATGAGCAATGGTTTGCAACGACATGGACAGTCCGCTCGCCAACGATACCGGGTCGCGCGCACTGTAATAGGCGCCGCGCCCATTGACGGCGGCATGCCATAAGTCGTCAACGTTGGTCGAGGTATCGGAAGCGGGTACGGGCCAGACGCATGTGCCGCTGGTTTGCCAGGAGCAGATGCTGTTGCTTGCATTGGACGCGCTTGCACCAGTCTTTTTCCATATGTCAAAAAAGTCGCCGTTGGCCAGGGCGCTGTTGTATTCCGAATTGGCGGCCAGATAGTCGGACTGATAGACCATATCGCCCTCCGCCCCCAGCCCCAGGGTATAGGTAGTCATGTGTTGCCAGGCCGCCACATCGCGGTGGCCGTTGCTCGGGACATTGTCGGTGCACAAATTGGTCCCCGTGGTCGCCGGTGAAATGATCGGCCCGGTACAGGTTCCAGTGGTGTTTACGCCCAGCGTGGTATCGGGATTGCGCAAATCTGTACCGTAATAATAGGCGGCCACGTCAGCCAGCGTGTCGGCGGTTCCGCCGCTACCCACGTCCTGGCAATCTACTGCCTGTGACACGGTAAAGTTGGGTTGAAGGGATTTCGGAACAATTGTGCACGAGCTTACATTGCCCCAGCCGCTCCAATTGGTATACGAACACGTTTGCGAGGCCGATTCGGTACAGGTAGAAGCGTTCGCAGGTGTCCCCGTTACAGTCTGGCACTGCACCGTGTAGCCGTTCGCATCGGGGACAGCGTTATCAGTGCACGAAGGAACAACCGTATAGTTCTGTATGGTCACGTTAGGGCATTGCGTTGCCTTAGCGACAGAGTACGGAGAGGAAGATGATTTCGATATTGGGGTGCAGGTGCTTACTCCCACTGCCGTACTCCATGTAGAGTATGAACAAGCGGTGGCCGGGCCCGTCTTGGTGGTACCGGTTCCTTGTGCCACTGTCGTACAACTGGATACATTGGTCGGCGCGGAATAGGTATCGTATGCACAAGACACTGCCGGTCCTGTCTTGGTGGTACCGGTTCCCTGTGCCACCGTCGTGCAGCTGGTTGCGGTGACTGTCGTGGGTGAGGTGTCGTATGTACAAGCCGTGGCCGGGCCACTCCAGGTGCCAGCTCCGGTTCCTTGTGCCGCCGTCGTACAACTGGTTACCGTGGCTGGCGTGGTCCAAGTCAAGTACGAACAAGCCACGGCTGGTCCACTCCAGGTGCCAGCGCCGGTTCCTTGTGCCAGTGGCGTACAACTGGTTACCGTGGTCGGGGTGGTCCATGTCAAGTATGTACAAGCCACGGCCGGCCCTGTCTTGGTAGTACCGGTTCCTTGTGCCAGCGGAGTACAACTGGTTGCAGTGGCCGGGGTGGTCCATGCAGTATAAGTACAATTTGTGGCTGGCCCTGTTTTGGTGGTACCGGTCCCTTGTGCCAACGTCGTACAACTCGGTACCGTGGCCGGGGTGGTCCATGCAGCATAAGTACAATTTGTGGCCGGTCCTGTCCAGATGGTGCCATTGGTCGAGACGGTTCCTTGTGCCAGCGTCGTGCAACTGCCAGTGTTGGCCGGCACGGTATAAGCCAGATACTGGCACTTGGTGCGGTTGGTACCTGAAGTAACCCATGTGCACGACGTGACATTGGTCCAGGTACCATAGGACGTACCGGAATTTGTGGAGGTGGCCTTTTGCAGTTGCGATGTGGATATTTGCAGTTGCGAAGTTGAGCTTTGCAGCGTCGAAGTAGAGCTTTGCATTGTTGATGTGGCCTTTTGCAATTGCGACGTGGAGCTTCGCAAATTGTAGGTCGATTTGAGCAAGTTGGAGGTCGAGCTTTGCAGATAGGAGTCCTGTCTTTGCAACTGTTTAATTTGTTGCTGCCGCGTAATAGTGGCTGCCTGCAAATCGCTGGTACGTTTTTGCCACTGGGCGCTACCACCATCCCACATGGGTGCCTCCAGACCGCCGTCTTGTTCACCGACCGATGTGCTGCCATCCAGCTTGAACGGGCCGTAGCTGGTGGTTTCATCATGGGTGTTCCAGTAGCCGTCGGTTGAAAGTATGGTGTAGTTCTGCTGGCAGGAATATTGCAGCGGATCCGTGACTGTGACCCCGTTCACGGTGGTTCCGTTCAGCTTGCCCGCATAGAGTTGACCGGCCCTTGCCAGTGCTCCGCGCAAGGGGGTGTATGGGCTCGGATTGCTGCTGAATAGCGTGTTGAGCCAGCTGTTCTTTTGCGCCGTCTTGAACTCGTCAAGATTCAGGAATGAGCTGGCAGTTTGTCCGTCGCTGATGGTCAGGAAACCGACCCGAAAACGGGATACATTGTTGTTCAAGTCGGTTGTCGAATCCAGCTGTGAAAATGCGTTGCTGGAAGCAGTTTTCATCATTTGCATGCGAGTGTGGTAGTAAGCCCACCAGTTCGCATAATTGGTCATTTCCTGGGCATAGTTACAGGGCGAGCCGGCGGTACAGTCGGTGCGTGTTGGCGCCGCCATGCTCGTCCCCGCATAGGAGTAAGCCGTGGTAGTGGAAACGACATTGGTGTACACGTTGGAACCGGGTACCCCGCCGATGAATGCAGTGATGGTCGTGGTTGCGGTGCCGGAAACCACGGGTGTATAGGTGATAGCCCCTGTTGAAGACGGAGCGCTGATGACGACTGTGCTTGTGTTGGCGATGCGCACGGCGCTATAACCCGCAACGGTGCAAGTTCCAGTGGCCGCTGCCGTGCAGGCGTTGATGCTATTGAGGATATTGGTGGCATTTGTTCTGAGGTTGGAGTTTGATGCAGCCGTTACGCTGAGTATTTCCTTCCCGTTCACCTGGATACTGGTTGCGGTTCCCGAAGCCGTCACGGTAACTGTGGCAGTAGCGGATTTCCCGGGATAGCGGGGGTATTGGTGGGATGAGTCGTTAGTGCTCTGGCAACTGGTTAAAGCTGCGGTGGTGCACCAGCGCAAGCCGGCTGGATAGGGGTTTGTAACTGTGGGTCCGGAGGCTGCGACGCAACTGGCCTTTTTGACCGTTGAGCAATATTCAGCATTCACAAAAGTATAGTAGGAAGCATTGCCGACCAGATTGCTGGTACTAGTGCTCTGGATGCCATAACCGTCGTCTTTTACGGCAGTCCATGGCGACCCGAAACCGGGATAAGTGGTTGTGTCAAGCACGCCTGCAGCAGTGTAATAAACCGGCGGCAAATAGGTAACCGCAGGATTATAGGCAAGACCGTTAAAACCATTGTTTTTGAAAAGCTGCGGTATGTTGTTATAACCAATGCCCGAAATGGGTTCGCTATCGTTCGCCCAATCGGGCAGATAGTTAGAGTCCATACTGCCCGAGTCGTCCAGAATAAATAAGATATTCGGCTTTACATCCGTGGACGAGGTTGCTGTATAAGTGGACAGCGGCTCGGAAGAGATGTCGGTCGCGGCCTGGGCGTTTGCCGTGAAAAACAAGGCCAGCAGCAAGTGACTCAGCTGTTTAAGTGATCTGTTGGTGATCATGACAATCTCCTTATTTAAGGGTGCTGCTCATTCATGGAAGCGCATCTTTTCGGGTTGAAGGCTTCTTCCGCCTATAGCGCAACCATGACTTGAATGTAACTCACGGTATTTCTGACTTGGCCCGCGGTGCGAACCGTGATTCTGTAAAAGACCAGCGATGCCGCCTGCAGCGGTATTTGACCGGCCACCTGTGCATTGCCCGTAGCCTGGATAATGAGCGGGGAAGAGGCGCAGTTGGCTGATCCACCGCTGCTGGCAGGCGCACCAACGCCGTTGCACAGGCGGTCTATGATGTACCTTGTCGTATTTAGGGCTGTATCCGTGCCGACCAAATGACTATTGCCATTGCCGACGTTGGCAGTCCAGAACGCGTCCCAGTTCTGGCTTCCGCTCGGATTGCGCGTAGCGCTGTTGCCCGCGGCAATGTAGCCATGCGTGTTATCGTCACCATTCAGTACGAGCGGGTTACACCCGTTGCGGCTATTGTTGCAGTCTTCCAGCCAGCCAATCGCCGACTCGACCGCAGTATCGCCCGAATGGGTCGCAGCCTGTTGAAAGGCCAGATTGCCGGCGATGATGTTGGTGGTATCGACGGAACGCATCAGCGCGATAGCGGCCAGCGTCATCGCGACCAGCACAATCAGGGCAATGAAAAGCACCACCCCGCGTTGGCCGGTGCGCATGGTGCCGCGTATGTAGTGTCTGTTTAACATCCCGGTACCACTCCCATCCATACAACATTGCGAAGCGGAATCACCGTCTGGAATACCTTGTAGCGGTAACGCTTCCACTTGCCATCCCCCTGCAGGTCGATCGGGTTGGCCGCCACGCCGCTGGCACTTGCGGTCGTCCCGGCCCAGTCGGGTGCCGCAGTCTGGAAATCGGTTTTCTCCAACTGGCTATTCCGTGCCACCAGCGCAAGGCGCACGGCAGATGTCCGCGCCCACCCGCAATTGGTGGACGGTGTGGCGCGGTCATACTGGTCCACAATGCCGTCCATGGTTCCGGCTGCAACATCGCGGCCGTATTGCGCCTTCAGGCTGACGACGCTATAGGCGATGGGCAACCAGAACGTATCGTCGCCCGCTTTGGTGGCATCGCCGCAATTTCTCGCGAAATAGTCACACACCGTCAGGTTGCCTTTATTAATGCGATAAGCCAGCATTTGCGGTGTTGGGCCAAGATCGAAAAGTGCACCGGCACCGGCGGTACCGGAGGCAATCGTCAGTGTCGTTGCGGTGGGTACCCCCGAAACCTGTTGAATGGGAAGCGTGGTTGTGCACGCCGCCGCCGAGACCGGGTTGCCCGCGACCGGCGCGGCGACTACGTTGTCAAGATTGTTGAAATTGGATGCGCCCGGTATTTTCAGCGTGTAAACCAATCCCGATGAACTGTCGATGACATTGCCCTGCGGCATGCCATTGGTGTTTCCATAAAACACCAGCAACGTGTCTGTATTGAGGTCACCCGCAGGAACGATGGTGGTGGCGGGGTTGATGGTGACGGGCGCCAGCGGAATTGACTTGCCCTGAAGCAAGAGCGGACAACTAAACAGGCTGACATCGCTGATGCCATAACCGGCCTGCTCGATATCGTGCTGCATGCCGAACAGTGCGATCGCAGCGGTGTTTTGCGCATCGTCGCCGCCGGTCGTGGTGCGTTTCTGCGCTTCAAAGACGCTGAACACCTGCAGGATGACGATCATGCCGATCAGACCAATCACCATGCCAACCATGATCTCCACCAGGCTGAACCCTGCCGACAGGGTTGTCCGCAGCTCAACCCGGGGCAAATGGCGCCGGGTGCTGGTGCAGTCGCGAAGAATGTACGGTAACGGTAACAAGTGCGCTCCCTAGATAATTTGTGCGATGACAATAGCCTGATGGCGGGCCGGATCCTTCGGCCCCTGCCAATAAACGGTGACGGTGACTGTGCTGCTGGGGATGGTCGTGCCGGCGTTGGGAGCAACCGCAATGGTCGGTTGATTGAGAGCAATTCCGGAAACGCCCGGCAATGCTTTGGCTACATCGACTACCCACAAGTTATAAGAAGCCCCACCGGTCTGAAAATCGGTTTGCAGGGTCGCCTGCGTACGATCGGACACCCACATCTGCCCGATGATCTGGTTGGCCAGCAAACTGGCATCGGAACGATATTTGGCATCGCTGGACAGTTTGATGGCGCCGGCCTGCAAGCCGACAACGGCGAGTATTCCCAAAGAGAAGATCAGGATGGAAATCATCGCTTCCAGCAGGATGGCGCCACGTTGAGTTGTATTAGCGGTTTTCATTACTGGCATCCTTGTGGGCTACTGGCGATGTTGAGCGAGGGATCGCACATGCGAAATTGTCCGCCGGCACCGATCAGGATGGTCATGCGCCGCGCATCTGCCCGTGCTGCATTGGTGATATCGACCCGCGCAATATCGGTGCCGATATTGGCCGTTAAAACCCGGCCCAATCCGTCAAACGTGACGCCCTGGGGTAAGCCGGTTCCCGCAGAAAGCGCGGTTCCCAGAGCGCCCGTCGCGGTGGCAATACCGGCACGGGCATTGATACTGCCATCGTTGGCGTTGCGCTGATACAGGGCACCGGGACAGTTGTCGGCAGCGGTAACGCAGGCGACCACCCATGAAACAGCGCCGGTCCCTTCGGTCAGATCAAAACGGACAGCGGCATTGTGGCGAACTGCCTCGGTACGGGCGAGCTGCAAGCCGTTGAGGATGGATTCGGCGGCCGTGCGATTCTGCGTGTTCTGTATCCATTGTGAAAAGGAGGGCGCGCCCATGATGAACAGCAACGCGAAAATCGCGATGCTGATCAACAGCTCGAGCAGTGAAAAGCCCCCGGATTTACGCAGGATCAGCATTCGCCCCCCAGTTTGGTGACCCAGCAACTGATCGGGGCTGTTCCCCAGCCGGACGGCGTTAGCGACGTTGTCTTGGTACCGTCCTGTTTGATCTGGTACTGAAAGCCCACCACTCCCTGACCTATTTTGCCGTCGGCTTGTGCAGTGAAAGCGAGGGCCGTCGTAACCGGGCAGGTGTAGTCGAAATATTTGGCATTGGAGACGGCGCAGGGGAAACCAAAATACGTTTGGTTGTCCTGATAGAACTGCTCAGCGCTTACGGCCAGACTGGACAAATTGGTCGTGGCTTCGGTAATCTTCCCGCGCATGACATAATCTTGGTAGGCCGGATAGGCGACCATGGTCAGTATCCCGATAATCGCCACCACGATCATCAACTCAATCAATGTGAAACCATTTTGGTTTTTCGTTCTCATTGCGTTCTCCAGTCAGGTGTGAGGATAGTAGGACGCGCATTCTAATGTTTCCAGTTCCAGCCGACAAAAGGGGCAAAAGCGGTGATAAGCGGCATCGGACCGTTCATCCCGGCCAATTCATTGCCACACAGTCGGAAGATTGCTTTGCAAGAACAAAGCAAGTGAAAGTTCAGTTTTTGTGCGACATCATGCTTTGCGATTCCTGCAGCAGGAAACGCTCGAATTCCAGCGCGGCTGTCGAAAGCCGCTTGCCCTTGCGGTGCACGATGTACCAGTGGCGCACGATGGGGAAGTGATCGACGTCGAGTACGATGAGTCGTTTGGTTTCCAGTTCCAGTTCGATGCCGTGGCTGGAGATGATGCCGATGCCGATGCCCGCCTGCACCGATTGCTTGATGGCTTCGTTGGTGTCCATTTCCATGTGCGCGGGCAGCGCCAGTTTGTGGCTGGCGAAAAAGCGTTCCACTACGCCGCGTGTGCCGGAGCCTTGTTCGCGCAGCAGGAATGTCTCGCGGGCCAGTTGTTTCGGCTGAATTTTTTTTGCGCGCGCCAAAGGATGCGATGGCGCCGCGATCACCACCAGCGGATTTTCCATGAATGCTTCGGCACGCATGTCGGTACCCTGCGGCGGCTGGCCCATGATGGCGAGGTCGGCGATGTTCTCGGCAAGCTGCTTGATGACGGCACCACTGTTGGCCACGGACAGGCTGACTTGTATTTTGGGATGCGCCTGGATGAATTTGGCCAGCAGTTGCGGCATGAAATAGTTGGCGGTGCTGACCACCGAGATATTGAGGTGGCCACGCTCCAGTCCTTTCATCTCGTCGAATACCGATTCCATTTCCTGCATCAGTTGCAACATCGAGCGTGCATAGTGCAACAGTTCGGTTCCGGCTGCGGTGAGATGCAGTTTTTTTCCAGCCTGCTCGAATAACGGCAAGCCAACCGCAATCTCCGCCTGCTTGATCTGCATCGACACGGCAGGCTGCGACAAGAACAGTTCCGCGGCCGCGCGCGAATGGTTAAGATGGCGGGCTACGCTTTCGAAGACTTGCAGTTGGCGAATTGAAATGGGTAGCATTTAAAATTATCCGAAAAACAAATTAGCCACGGATGGACACGGATATGCACGGATGAAACAACTTAGGAAGCGCCGATTAAGTCTGCTTTTCACCCTCTCCCCCCGGGAGAGGGCTGGGGTGAGGGTGAGAATTCAACGAGCTCCCTCACCCTAACCCTCTCCCAGAGGGAGAGGGGACTTATTCGGTGTTTCCCTAAATTTGGGTTTAGGAAAATGCACGCGAGAAAGCAATGGTTAATCCGTGTTTCATCAGTGTTCATCCGTGGCTCAATTGGTTTGGATTTATACCATAAGACACACTTATGGTTCGCATAAATATATTTGACTGTTGTTTATAGTTGGCGGGCGTATAGTTCGCTCCGTAGTCATTCAGACCGAATTCAACAAACAAGGAGAAGCACATGGATCAGTCCAACCGTTACTCAAACCTTGAGCTCAAGGAAGCAGACCTGATCAAGGGTGGCAAGCATATTCTGGTTGCCTACACGATGAAGCCGAAGGGCAGCCTGGGCTATCTTGAAGCCGCTGCGCACTTTGCGGCAGAGTCTTCTACCGGCACCAACGTGGAAGTTTCCACCACCGACGATTTCACCAAGGGCGTTGACGCGCTGGTGTATTACATCGACGAAGCCAGCGAAGATATGCGCATCGCATATCCGCTGGAATTGTTCGACCGCAACGTCACCGACGGCCGCATGATGCTGGTGTCTTTCCTGACCCTCGCCATCGGTAACAATCAGGGCATGGGCGATATCGAGCACGCCAAGATGATCGACTTCTACGTTCCGGAAGAAGTGATCCGCCAGTTCGACTGCCCGGCGACCAACATTGAAGACTTGTGGCGCATTCTCGGCCGCCCGGTCAAGGACGGAGGCTACATTTCCGGCACCATCATCAAGCCCAAGCTGGGCCTGCGTCCCGAGCCTTTTGCCAAGGCGGCTTACCAATTCTGGCTAGGCGGCGACTTCATCAAGAACGATGAACCGCAAGGCAACCAGACTTTCGCGCCGGTGAAGAAAACGATCCCGCTGGTGTACGACGCGATGAAGCGTGCCATGGACGAGACTGGCGATGCCAAATTGTTCTCGATGAACATCACCGCCGACGACCACTATGAAATGCTGGCACGTGCCGACTTCGCGCTGGAAACCTTCGGCCCCGATGCAAACAAGCTGGCGTTCCTCGTGGACGGTTTCGTGGGCGGCCCCGGCATGGTGACCACTGCGCGTCGCCAGTATCCGAACCAGTTTTTGCACTACCACCGCGCCGGTCACGGCATGGTGACTTCGCCTTCTGCCAAGCGTGGCTACACCGCGTTCGTGCTGGCCAAGATGTCGCGTCTGCAGGGTGCTTCCGGCATCCACGTCGGCACCATGGGCTACGGCAAGATGGAAGGTGAAGGCGACGACAAGAACATCGCCTACATGATCGAGCGCGACGAGTGCCAGGGTCCGGTCTACTTTCAGAAATGGTACGGCGTAAAAGCGACCACCCCGATCATCTCCGGCGGCATGAACGCGCTGCGTTTGCCCGGCTTCTTCCAGAACCTCGGCCACGGCAACGTGATCAACACTGCAGGCGGCGGATCCTACGGCCACATCGATTCTCCGGCAGCAGGTGCGAAGTCGTTGCGTCAGGCATACGAATGCTGGAAAGCCGGTTCCGACCCGATCCAGTGGGCAAAGCAAAACAAGGAATTCGCCCGTGCGTTCGAGTCCTTCCCGAAAGATGCAGACAAGTTGTATCCGGGCTGGCGCGAAAAGTTGGGTGTGCATAAATAAGTAGGGGGAGAGTGGAGGAGAAACTGTCGATACAGGCAGACGCAGTAATAGGCGCCCCCACTTGTTGGGGGCGTTTTTTTCGGCAATCCAATACCCTCCCCCTTGCAGGGGGAGGGCCAGGGTGGGGGTAGAAGCGGGAGTAATCCAATGACTACCCCCATCCCAGCCTTCCCCCTGCAAGGGGGAAGGAGTAGCCCACTTCGGAGGTTGTGATGAGCGACAAAGAACAGTACAAAGTTCACAAAGAACCGTTCTACCAGGCACTGGGCGACGAAGTCGCCTTGTACGAAGCTGCGTATAAAGCGCGCCTGCCAGTGATGGTGAAAGGCCCGACCGGTTGCGGCAAATCGCGCTTCATCGAATACATGGCGTGGAAACTGGACAAACCGCTGATCACCGTGGCCTGTAACGAAGACATGACCGCCAGCGATCTGGTCGGCCGCTATTTGCTCGATGCCAACGGCACGCGCTGGCTCGACGGCCCATTGACCACCGCGGCACGCATCGGTGCGATTTGCTACCTCGATGAAATTGTCGAAGCGCGCCAGGACACCACCGTGGTGATCCACCCGCTCACCGACCACCGCCGTACCCTGCCGCTGGACAAGAAAGGCGAGCTGATAGAGGCACATCCAGATTTTCAATTGGTGATCTCCTACAACCCCGGCTACCAGAGCCTGATGAAGGACCTGAAGCAATCGACCAAGCAGCGCTTTACCGCGTTCGAGTTCGACTATCCGGAAGCTTCGCTCGAAGCTGAGATTCTGGGCAAGGAAGCGGGCATCGAGAATGGGCTGGCAACGCAACTGGTGAAGATCGGTCAGGCCGCGCGCAACCTCAAGGGGCACGGTCTGGATGAAGGCATTTCCACGCGTCTGCTGGTGTACGCGGCAACATTGATCAAGGGTGGTGTTGCGCCCAGAGCTGCTTGCCGCATGGCGCTGGTACGGCCGATCACCGACGATGCGGATATCCGCGACACACTCGATCACGCCATCGACGCAGTATTTGCCTAATGATCAGGCCGAACTATGTTTGAACCAAGAATGTCATTACGCTCAAACCCCCTCCAGCTCCCCCTTGTCAGGGGGAGAGCGGTGTCTGCTCCTCCCCTGATAAGGGGAGGCTGGGAGGGGTTTGGGTCTCTCCGCTTGGCTGGTTCAATAGTGCAATGACCCCGACAACACTCGCCATTCCGGAAGACCTGCAAGCTCATTGGACCGAGCTTGCCTGCGGCTTTCCGCGCGTGGCCGAAGTGTTTCCGGATTGCATGCGCGCAGCGCAGTCTGTGTTGTCCGAGGCAGGCGTCGCGGCCTACATCGAACACGCGCGTTTCCTCGGCAAGATGGGACGCGGCGCCGAGCCTATCCTGATCTTCCTGGAAGAGTGGCCGCATGTGGCAGAAGTAGTCTGCGAGGACGCCTTGCCCGACATCATGGAATTCATACGCAAGATGTCGAAATCGCCCAACAGCATTGCGATCGCGCCGTTCCTGCAATCGTTACCCGTCACGGCACGTCGTTTGCAGACGCGCGAACTGTTGCGCGACTACCTCGCCATCGCGCTCGAGCTGATGGAACAGACCACCGGTTCCATACACGGCATACACCAGACCTTCCCCAGCCCCGGCTTGCCGGAAATGTTCAAGCAGGCTTCGGTATTGCTGGGCCATTTGTCCTTGGCGGGCCTGAAGAACTGGGTGGACTACGGCGTGCTCTATTACGAAGACCATCCGGACCGGCAGGTTGACTACTTCAGCCTGCAATCTGCAGACAGCCGCGCGATATTGCAGCGCGAACGTCACGGTACTCTGCTGGTGGATAACGAACGCAAACTGAATCTGTATCTGCGCGGATTGTGGCATGACGACGACATGCTGATTCCCTACAGCAGCGCCTTTGATGAGTTGCGCAAACCGATTCCGTATTACGACAAACTGGGCATTCGACTGCCCGATGTGTACAACGACGCACAAGGCATAACGGGGCTGGACCGCTATCGTGCCACCCTCGCGCACATCGCCGCCCACCGCCGCTGGACCACGGCCATCATTGCTGACAACCTGAGCCCGTTTCAGCGCATGGCTGCGGAGTTCCTGGAAGACAGCCGCGTGGAATATCTGGCGATGCGCGAATATCCGGGCCTGCGCCGCATCTTCAAAGCCTTGCATCCCATCCCGGCGGAAGATGCCTGCGATCCGCAAACAATTTCGACCGTGCGCCTGCGCCTGGCGATGCTGTCGCGCGCTATCCTCGATGCGCAGCACCCTTACAAAAGCGCCGACATCGTCGAGTTCGCGCAACGCTTTCATCAACTGATGGCTGAAAACAAAATCGGCACACAGGACATCGCCGATCTTGCCGTTTCCTTCATCACCAGAACGCGCCTGCAGAGCGACAACCTGGCCAAGTCACACTTTGCCGATACGGTCATCGACTACCGCGACGATAACCGCCAGATGTGGAAGTTCATCGAAGAAGGCGACGAGGAAGAAGCCTTCGACGAGCCGCGCAAGGTCGAACCGGGCGAAGAGATTAACGCCTTGCCGCCACGGCACTATCCCGAATGGGATTACAACAACCAGACCTACCGTCCGGACTGGGTGAGCGTGTATGAAAGCCTGCATCCGCAAGGCAATCCCGCAGACATTGACCGCCTGCTGGAAAAACATGCAGGTCTGGCCAAGCGCCTGAAAAAGATACTCGACCTGCTCAAGCCGCAGGATAAGGTGCGCATCCGCTATCAGGAAGAAGGCAGCGAACTCGACCTGGATGTCGCGATTCGTTCGCTCATCGATTTCAAAAGCGGCGCGCAACCCGACCCGCGCATCAACATGAGCCACCGCAACGACGGGCGCAGTATCGCGGTGATGGTGTTGCTCGACCTATCCGAATCACTTAATGAAAAAGCCGCAGGCAGCGAGCAGACCATTTTGGAGCTGAGTCAGGAAGCCGTTTCATTGCTGGGTTGGGCGGTGGAGCAACTGGGCGACCCGTTTGCGATTGCCGGTTTCCATTCCAACACGCGACACGAAGTACGCTACCTGCACATCAAGGGTTACAGCGAACGCTGGAACGATGAAGTGAAGGGCCGCATTGCCGCAATGGAAGCAAGCTATTCCACCCGCATGGGCGCCGCGATGCGCCATGCGGCGCACTATCTGGAAAAACAGACGGCCGACAAGAAGTTGATGCTGATCCTCACCGACGGGCAGCCCGCGGACATCGATACCAAGGACGGCAATCTGCTGATCGCCGATGCGCGGCAGGCGGTGAAAGAGCTGGATCGGCAGGGCATTTACAGTTACTGCATCAACCTCGATCCCAAGGCCGACGAGTATGTGGCGGACATTTTCGGGCGCCAGTACACCATCATCGACAACGTCGAGCAGTTGCCCCAGAAATTACCCGAGTTATTCATTTCATTGACCAAATAGCCGTAGAGAGCAAAGCGTATTACCTGTAAAATTCACATCACCGAGGAGAGCAGTAATGAGTAAGAGTCTGATCCAGTTCATCATTGAAGAACAACGCCATATCCCCAATGCCAGCGGCGATTTTACCGGCCTGTTGAGCGACGTGATTTCCGCATGCAAGCAGATCGCGCATGACGTGAACAAGGGCGCGTTGATCGGCGTGCTGGGCAGCGCGGGCAGCGAAAACATTCAGGGCGAAACCCAGAAAAAACTGGACATCATCACCAACGAAGTGTTCATCAAGGCCAATGAATGGGGCGGCCACCTGGCGGCGATGGCGTCGGAAGAAATGGACGATATCTACCCGATCCCGGCAAAATACCCCAAGGGCAAGTACCTGATCACTTTCGATCCGCTGGACGGCTCTTCCAACATCGACATCAATATTTCTGTCGGCACCATTTTCTCCATTCTGCGTTGTCCGGAAGGTGTGACCAACCCGACTGCGGCCGATTTCATGCAACCCGGCACCAAACAGGTTTGCGCAGGCTACGCACTGTACGGTCCGAATACCATGATGGTGATCACCACCGGCCAGGGCGTGAACGGTTTCACGCTGGACCGCGACGTCGGCGATTTCTTCCTGACGCACCCCAACATGACCATTCCGGAAGACACGGCCGAGTTCGCCATCAACATGTCAAACCAGCGCTATTGGGAAAAGCCGGTACAGCGTTATGTCGACGAGTGCATGAAAGGCAAGGACGGCGGCCGCGAAAAGAATTTCAACATGCGCTGGGTTGCCTCCATGGTGGCCGAAGTGCACCGCATCCTGACCCGCGGCGGCATTTTCATGTATCCGTTCGATACCAAGGATCCGACCAAGGCCGGCAAATTGCGCCTGATGTACGAAGCCAACCCGATGTCGTTCATCGTCGAGCAGGCGGGCGGCGCAAGTTCCACCGGTCGCGAACGCATTATGGAACTGAAGCCTACCGGTTTGCACCAGCGCGTGCCGGTAATTCTCGGTTCTAAAAAGGAAGTCGAACGTGTCGTGGGTTATCACAAAGGAGTGTAAGCAATGTCCAAGCCGCTCGTAGCCATTGTTATGGGTAGTTCAAATGATTGGGAGATCATGCAGCAGGCCGCGCGTGCCTTGCAGGATTTCGGCATCGGGTTCGATTCGCGCGTCATCTCTGCGCATCGCTCGCCCGATCTGCTGTTTGACTACATCAAGGATATGAGCGCGCAGGGCGTGCAATGTTTTATCGCCGGTGCGGGCGGCGCGGCGCATCTGGCCGGCGTGATCGCCGGCAAGACCACGCTGCCGGTGCTGGGCGTGCCCATTCCATCGAAGTATCTGAAGGGTATGGATTCGCTGTTGTCCATAGTGCAAATGCCGAAAGGCATTCCCGTGGCGACTTTTGCCATCGGTGAAGCGGGTGCGGCGAACGCGGGCTTGTTTGCCGTGTCCATGCTGGCACTGAACGATAAAGCCCTGGCGCAGAAACTCGCCGATTACCGCAAGAAGCAAGCCGAACAAATTGCAGCAACCACTTTGCCTTCCTTGAGTTGAGAATATGAGCGCCCTACACGAATCCAATCTGACCAGCCTTAAATTCCTGCACCGCGGAAAAGTTCGCGATCTTTACGAAGTCGATACCGATCATTTGCTGATCGTGCAAACCGATCGCCTGTCCGCCTTCGATGTGATCCTGCCCACGCCCATCCCCGGCAAGGGCGAGGTGTTGACCGCCGTGTCGAATTTCTGGTTCAAGAAACTGGGCAACATAATTCCCAATCATCTTTCGGGGATTGATCCGGAATCGGTGGTGAAGACTGAAGCGGAAAAGGCACAAGTGCGAGGCCGTGCCTTCGTCACCAAAAAACTGAAGCCGCTGCCGATCGAAGCCATCGTGCGCGGTTATCTGGCGGGTTCCGGCTGGAAGGACTACAAGAAGACCGGTGCCGTGTGCGGCATCCAGTTGCCCGAGGGCATGCAGGAAGCGCAGAAACTGCCGCAGGCGATATTCACACCTTCCACCAAGGCACCGGCAGGAGCTCACGACGAAAATATCTCGTTTGAGGAATCCAAAAAATTGCTGGGTGCCGATATGGCCGAACAAGTAAAGAATGCCACGCTGGCGCTTTACACCCAGGCTGCTGAATACGCGCTCACACGCGGCATCATCATCGCCGACACCAAATTTGAATTCGGTACTGATGCGGCGGGCAAGCTGTATCTGATCGACGAGGCGCTGACGCCGGATTCATCGCGCTTCTGGCCAGCGGATCAATACAAGGTCGGCACCAATCCGCCCAGTTTCGACAAGCAGTTCGTACGCGACTGGCTCGAATCTTCCGGCTGGAATAAAAAGCCGCCCGCACCACAGGTTCCCGCCGATGTTTTGCAGAAAACTGCAGACAAGTACCGCGAAGCCCAGCGGCTCCTGACTGGCGCATGACTGCGACACCACCAAATCTTATCAAGGGATTCCGGCGCTTTCGCGAGCAGCATTTCGAGCACAACGACAGTCTTTACCAGCAACTCGTCAAGGAGGGCCAAACTCCCAAAACGCTGGTTGTCGCTTGCTGCGATTCGCGCGTCGATCCGGCACTGGTTTTCGAGTGCGACCCGGGTGATCTTTTCGTTATTCGCAATGTGGCAAACCTGGTTCCTCCACTGGAAGAGCACAGCGGGCATCACGGCACGACGGCCGCCATTGAATACGGCGTCAGCACGCTTGGCGTGAAGCACATCATCGTGCTGGGACACGCACGTTGCGGCGGTATCAATGCGCTGGTCAAGACAGGTGGCGTTGGCACGCCGGGCTCCTACATCGACGACTGGATGTGTTTGGTGGAAAGTGCTCGCGCGGAAGTGATGACAGAAATGCCCAACGCACCGCTGCATGAGCAAGAACGCGCATGCGAGCAACGCGCTATCCTGGTTTCACTCCACAATCTGATGACGTTTCCATGGATACGCGAACGGGTTGAACGCGGCGGATTGAATTTGCATGGATGGTACTTCGATATCGAACACGGGCAAATGCTGGGTTACGATGCAACTGCCCGTGATTTCGTTCCGCTGTAGTTACTTGGCAGCAGGCTTCTGGGCGGGTACTTGTGTCTGCCCTTTCAATTCGCGGAAGCGCTGCTTCTCGGCTTCGTAGCGGGATTTCACTGCTGCCGATTCTTTCTGGCTATTGTCCAGATCCTTTTGCAACTTGGCTACACGAGCCTCAGCGGCAGCAATATCGTCCGTCAAGGATTGCGGGATAGCCCTGCCTTGCTTGGTGCGGACGTCGCTTTCCTGACGCAGATCACCCAGAGAGGATGTTGCCGACTGGATCAAGGTAGTGAAGCTGTTGATGCGGGCTTCAATCTGCAACAAAGCACGGTCGCGAGCAAGGTCGATTTCTTTTTCGGTGGTAAAGCTGTTCAGCAGGGCTTCGTCCTTACGGTGGGCTTCAATCGCTGCCTTATCTTCCACTGTTTCTTTTTTTACTGCCTTTATTTTGCTGTCGTCGAACGTTTCGCTACGATCTGTAACGCGACCGTTCTTGAGTATTTTGGTGTCGCGGTCGGCATATTCAGGGGGAATCGTTTCGCCATAATGCGTCTCGCCATTTTTGTCTGTCCACTTGAACATCTTCTTGTCCGCTGCTTCGGTATTCAAGGAAATCGCCGTACACAAAGCTGCTACACCCACCAGCAATCTGGAATCAATCATCATTTCACTCCGTAACGGTCACGATAGGATTCGACCGCGTGCAGATTCTGCACCAATTCAGCCTGACCCTGCAAATAACCTAGCAAATCATTCAGCGCAGCAATGGAAATAACCGGCAGGCCATAATCGCGATTCACTTCCTGTACAGCAGATAGCTCACCTTGGCCGCGTTCCATGCGATCCAGCGCTATTACCACACCGCAAGGTGTAGCACCGGCAGCGCGGATGAGTTCAATGGATTCGCGCACTGATGTTCCCGCCGAGATTACATCGTCAATGATGAGCACCCTGTCCTGAAGTTTGGCACCTACCGTATTGCCGCCCTCGCCATGATCCTTGGCTTCCTTGCGGTTGAAGCAATACGGAAAATTGTGTCCCTGTTCGGCCAGTGCGATGGAAGTGCCCGCTACCAGCGGGATGCCCTTGTAGGCAGGACCGAACAGCATGTCGAACTTCACGTTTGAAGCGAGAATGGCCTGCGCATAAAAGTGGCATAACTCGCGCAATGCTGCACCGTCCTGAAACAGTCCCGAGTTAAAGAAATAGGGCGAAAGACGACCGGCCTTGGTCTGGAACTCGCCGAAGCGCAACACCTTCTGAGCAACGGCGAAGCGGATGAAATCCTGGCGGAAAGATAGCATGTGTGACTTGGGGAACGAATTGAACAATACCGCCATTATAATGCCCGCACCCATTAGCGAGACAAAACATGAGAATAATTACCCTCAACCTCAACGGCGTACGCTCAGCCTGGAACAAAGGCCTGCTGGAATGGTTCAGTAAACAGAATATCGACATCCTGTGCGTGCAGGAACTCAAGGCCCAAGCAGCTGATATGACGCCGGACATGCTTGCCCCGCTCGGCTACCACGGCTATTTTCACTACGCCGAAAAGAAGGGCTACAGCGGCGTCGGCATCTATTGCAAAAACAAGCCGGACAAGGTGATTGTGGGCCTGAACATTCCCGAGTTTGATGCCGAAGGCCGATATATCGAAGCGCAGTTCGGCAACCTCAGTGTGGTGTCGCTGTATCTGCCCTCAGGTACCAGCGGCGAGGAACGGCAGGCAGTGAAATTCAAGTTCATGGAAGCATTCTTACCGCATTTGGTAGCGCTCAAACAAAGCGGACGCGACGTCATCGTCTGCGGCGATTGGAACATCGCCCACACTGCAAAGGATTTGCGGAACTGGCGCGGCAATAAAAAAAATTCCGGCTTCCTGCCTGAAGAGCGCGCCTGGGTCACCCAGCTACTCGACGAAGTCGGCTTCATCGATGTATTTCGCAAACTGCATCCCGATCTGGAAGCCTATACTTGGTGGTCGAACCGCGGCCAAGCATGGGCCAAGGATGTGGGTTGGCGTCTGGATTACCAGCTTGCTACACCCGAGATTGCCGCAAAGGCAGTAGCGACGGGAATCTACAAGGAACAACGTTTCAGCGACCATGCGCCGATGATGGTGGATTACGAATCAAAGTAGGGCGCAACACCCAAAGAGTGCAAGAACCTCAGCGAGGTAACCAACGAGCAAAGCGCCCTGCGCGTGCTACACCAGAGACTCAATCAGGCGGAATCATTCCGTTGATTTTCATTCCACGGTGCAACCTTAAACAACAGCAACATCCCCGGTATCGCCAGCAACGCGCACAGAAAAAAGAAATTCATCCACCCCATTGTCTCCACCAACCACCCCGTCGCCGCATTGGCAAAGGTGCGCGGCATCGCCATCAGGCTGGTGAACAGGGCAAACTGGGTGGCGGTATAGGCCGGATGGGTTGTGCGCGCCATGAAGGCGACGAAAGCCACCGTGCCCAGCCCGACGCCCAATGCTTCCATCCCGATCACTATTGCCAACTGCGCGCGCTCAATCACGGTGATCTCGGCGTGATGGCCGACCGAAGCCAGCCAGGCGAAGCCGAAGATGGAAACGATTTGCACCACGCCGAACAGCCACAGCGCCCGGTTGATACCGATTTTGAACATCCACAAACCACCGACCATGCCGCCGATGATGGACGGCCACAGCCCTGCATTCTTGGCGATAAGGCCGATGTCGGATTTGGAAAAACCCATGTCGAGGTAAAACGGCGTCGCCAGCGCGGTGCACATGCTGTCGCCCAGCTTGTAGAACAGCAGGAACGCCAAAATTAACAGCGCGCTTTTCCATCCCTGGCGCGTGATGAATTCGTGGAAGGGCTCGACCACCGCTTCACGCAAAGTCCTGGGTGGCGAGGCGCGGTGCGGCTCGCTTACCATCAAGGTCATCGCCATGCCGGGCAGCATGAACAGCGCGGTGATGATGAACACCATGCTCCACGGCAAAAGGTCGGCCAGGATGAGAGACAAAGAACCGGGCACCAGTCCGGCGATGCGATAGGCGTTCACGTGGACCGCATTGCCCAATCCCAGCTCTGCGTCGCTCAGCAGTTCGCGCCGATAGGCATCGACCGCGATATCCTGCGTGGCGGAAAGAAAAGCGAGCAGGGTGCAGAACAAGACGATGGAAGTCATCTCGGTTTGCGGCGAGAAACCGCCGAGCAAGGCGATCACCAGCAGCAGGCCGACCTGCGAGAGCAGCATCCAGCCGCGCCGTCGCCCCAGTACCGGAAGCACATAACGATCCAGCAACGGTGACCAGAGGAATTTCCAGGTATAGGGGAACTGGATCAGTGCGAACAGGCCGATAGTTTTGAGATCGACGTGCTCACTGCGCAGCCAGGCGGGAACCAGATTGAACAGCAGGAACAGCGGCAGTCCGGATGTGAAACCGGTAAACACGCATATCAGCATGCGCTTGGTGAAAAGCTGCTCCCAGACGGTCATGGGTTAAGCGTCGCGGCGGAAACGATACACCGCTGTGCTGCCGCGCAGGTTCGGCATCACCAGCACATCGTTGCCGTTTGCCATCACATGTCGCCCAAGGATACGGATACCGAGGTGTGCACAGATGATCTCGAAGTCATCCAGTGTGCACAAGTGTACGTTCGGCGTGTCGTACCACTGATAGGGCATTTCATCCGATACCGGCATGTTGCCGAACATGACTTGCAGGCGGTTTTTCCAGTAGCCGAAATTGGGGAAGCTGACGATACCTTCGCGTCCTACTCGCACGATCTCTTTCATCAGCGCTTCGGTGTGACGGGTCGCCTGCAGCGTCTGCGACAAAATTACGAAGTCGAAAGACTGGTCCTCAAAATCCGCTATGCCGGATTCCAGGTCGCTCTGCAGCACGTTCA
The DNA here is from genome assembly GCA_964404355.1 of uncultured Sideroxydans sp. Lineage (GTDB taxonomy): Bacteria > Pseudomonadota > Gammaproteobacteria > Burkholderiales > Gallionellaceae > Sideroxyarcus. The sequence goes on from CAYOJU010000010.1 coordinate 42,419, forward strand.
CATTGTTGGCAATGCAGGCGGCAACTTTCGCATCGCTGATCTCCACACCGTAGCCGCGCACTTCGCGTGTCTCGCGCAGATAGCGCAACAGACTGCCGTCGCCGCAACCTAGATCCAGCACGGAGGAGCCCTGTGGTATCCAGGCCGCGATGGCGGCAAAGTCTGGCCGTGCTTCAATGATTGAAGTATTCATAGTGACACCTCCGAGAGAGTAGCAGGGCACTCTTTCGTTTGGTGTAGTCGGTGTCCGCATGCACTCGCGGACGGTCGCATCCCCGCAGCGCGGGGCCCCTGCTTCCTGCTCATGCTGCTACCTCCCTTGCTATGCCGTCCAAATAATTGCGCATCACCGCAAAGTATTGCTCATCATCCATCAGGAATGAATCATGACCATGCTGCGAAGCAATCTCGGCGTAGCTCACATCCAATTTGTTGTGCAGCAGTGCATGTACGATCTCGCGCGAACGCTCCGGTGAGAAGCGCCAATCGGTAGTGAACGACACCACGAGGAACTTTGCCTTTGCCGCAGCAAAGGCACGATTCAGGTTGCCGTCGAGATCGCGTGCCGGATCGAAATAATCCAGCGCCTTGGTCATCAGCAGATAAGTGTTGGCATCAAAATATGCGGCAAACTTGTCGCCCTGGTAGCGCAAATAGGACTCGATCTGGAACTCGATGTCGTAATTGAAATTCAGCTTGCCCGTGCGCAACTCGCGCCCGAACTTGTCCGCCATCGCATCGTCCGAAAGGTAAGTGATGTGCCCGAGCATGCGTGCCAGACGCAAACCGCGTGTGGGCACCACCCCGTGCTGGTAGAAATCGCCGTTATGAAAATCCGGGTCGGTCAGGATGGCACTGCGCGCAACGTCGTTGAAGGCAATATTTTGCGCAGTAAGGTGCGGTGCACAGGCGATGGCCAATACATTTCTTACGCGATCCGGATAGGACAGCGCCCACTGCATTGCCTGCATGCCCCCCAGGCTACCGCCAACTATCGCTGCAAATTGCCGGATGCCGAGCTGGTCGGCCAGGCGCGCTTGCGCCTGCACCCAGTCTTCCACGGTGATTACCGGGAAGCTCGCGCCATAGGGTTTGCCGGTTAGCGGATTGGCGCTGGAAGGGCCGGTCGAACCGTTACAGCCGCCCAGGTTGTTCAGCCCGATCACGAAGAATTTATTGGTGTCGATAGGCTTGCCCGGACCCACCATGTTGTCCCACCAGCCGATGTTTTTTTTATCACCGGCGTAGTACCCGGCCACGTGTTGATGGCCGGACAAGGCGTGACAGATCAGAATGGCATTGGACTTGGCCGCATTCAGAGTACCGTATGTCTCATACATCAGCTCATAGCGAGGCAACACCGCTCCGCTCTTGAAAGTGAGCGGGGTGTTGAAGGTTGCGCGTTGCGCAGAAACGATACCTACGGAATTGCTCAAGTAAACTCCAAAAGAAAAACCCGCGCAGCTATGGCTAGAGCGGGTCTCCTCGCTTTAGCTGGTATGTTTAACGTGCCCCGCAAGCTGAACTCAAATCGGCACAGGACTTAGTGTCCGTGTTTTGGAAAAACGTGTCAACCGAGTGATGTTAGCAATCAGTTGAGCAATAATTGAACTTGAACACGAGCAAAGTCAAAAGCAAAAATCCAGCTATAAATCATTTTTAAGCTCGGTGATGGCTTGCTATATGTTTCGATTTAAACTCGAAACTAATTTCTTTGGTGTATGTGTTATATATCTAATTGTTTATACATCAAGATTTTTCACACCCAATGCATTCTTTTCTATGAATGCCCGACGCGGCTCTACAACGTCGCCCATCAATGTAGTGAATATTTCATCCGCGCCCACAGCATCCTCTATGCGCACCCTGAGCAAAATGCGGTTCTTCACGTCCATGGTGGTTTCCCATAGTTGGCTCGGATTCATCTCACCCAGGCCTTTGTAGCGCTGGATGCTGACGCCCTTCTTGGCTTCCTCCAACAGCCATTCGATGGCTTGCTTGAAACTGTTCACGCCGCGCTTCTGTTCGCCGCGCATGGCGTATGAGGTGGGAGAGATCAAACCATTCAGCGCATCGGCGGTCTGGCGAATTTGCACGTAATCGCCGCTGTGCAGGAATTCCTTGTCTAGATAGCTCAGTGAATAGTTGCCGTGGAATAATTTTTCCAGGCGCAAGCGCAGTTCGCCGTTGATGTCGGTTTCAACTTCGGCTCGGATGACACCACCGCAGACGTCCTCGAGTAGCTTGGCACTCTTCTTTGCCTGCGCTTCGTCTTCCAGAGACAGGGCGGGCAGTATGAGCAGGGCGTGGCTAGCTTCGGGCGCAATGAAGTGCGAGAGGCGGTCAATAACGGCTTCGGCCAGGAAATATTGCTTGGCGATTTCTCCCAAGGCTTCGCCCTGAATAGGCGTTGCATCGAGCGCAGGATAGAACGCGGCATTGGTCAGCGCGGAGCCAAGCATGTAGTTCTTCATTTCATGCTCGTCCTTGAGGTAGCGTTCGTCGCGGCCTTGCTTGATCTTGTACAGCGGCGGTTGGGCAATGTAGATATGGCCGCGTTCAACCAGTTCCGGCATTTGGCGATAGAAGAAAGTAAGCAGTAGGGTGCGGATGTGGGCACCGTCCACGTCCGCGTCGGTCATGATGATGATGCGGTGATAACGCAACTTGTCTGCGTTGTATTCCTCTTTGCCGATGCCAGTGCCCAATACAGTAATCAGTGTGACGATTTCCTGCGAGGAGATGAGTTTTTCGAAGCGCGCACGCTCCACGTTCAGGATCTTGCCCTTGAGCGGCAGGATGGCTTGGAATTTACGGTCGCGGCCTTGTTTGGCGGAGCCGCCGGCGGAGTCCCCCTCGACCAGATACAGTTCGGAAAGAGCGGGGTCTTTCTCCTGGCAGTCGGCTAATTTACCCGGCAAACCGATGCCATCCAGGATGCCTTTGCGGCGGGTCAGTTCACGCGCCTTGCGGGCAGCGTCACGGGCACGTGCTGCGTCGATGATCTTGTTGCAGATGATCTTGGCATCGATCGGGTTTTCCAGCAGGAAATCGGTCAGTTTCTGCGCTACCACTTCCTGTACTGCAGGCTGCACTTCGCTGGAAACGAGCTTATCTTTTGTTTGGGAAGAAAACTTTGGATCCGGTACCTTTACCGAAAGCACACAAGTCAGGCCTTCTCGCATATCGTCGCCGGTAGTGTCAACTTTGGCTTTTTTGGCCAGTTCGTTATCTTCAATGTATTTATTGATGACACGGGTCATTGCCATGCGCAAGCCAGTCATGTGCGTACCACCATCGCGCTGCGGAATATTATTGGTGAAGCACTGTACAACTTCGGAATAACTGTCGTTCCACTGCATGGCGACGTCGACGGTGATGTTGTCTTTTTCGCCGCTGGCCTGGAAACACTTTGGGTGCAACACAGTCTTGCTTTTGTTCATGTACTCGACAAAGCCGCGCACACCACCCGAGTAGGCGAAGTTTTCGCTTTTTCCTGTACGTTGATCGATCAGCTCGATCTTGACGCCATTATTCAGGAATGACAGTTCACGTAGGCGCTTGGCAATGATTTCGTAGTGAAACTCTACCAATCCGAAGATTTCTCTGTCTGCCAGGAAATGCACTTCAGTGCCGCGCTTCTGGCTTTCGCCCAGTTCGCGCATTGGGGATACTTCAACGCCGTTTTGCTGTTCGATCAGGCGGTCTTTTACTGCACCCCGGATAAACTCTATACCAAACTTCTTTCCATCGCGGTAGGTTGTCAGCTTGAGCCACTCAGACAGACCATTAACACAACTCACCCCCACTCCATGCAGACCACCTGACACCTTATAGCTATTCTGGTTGAACTTGCCGCCTGCGTGAAGAACGGTCAATACAATCTCGGCTGCCGAGCGTTTGGGTTCGTGCTTGTCGTCAAACTTAATACCGATCGGAATTCCACGACCATTATCAGTCACGGAAATCGAGTTATCGCCATGAATGATGACTTTGATGTCATCACAGTGACCAGCCAGGGATTCATCAATGGCGTTATCCACCACTTCAAAAACCATATGGTGCAGACCAGTACCATCTGAAGTATCGCCAATGTACATCCCTGGGCGCTTTCGTACTGCTTCCAGACCTTCTAGTTGTTGAATACTTGATTCGTCGTAGTTATCGC
>CAYOJU010000011.1:0-43324 GCA_964404355.1 uncultured Sideroxydans sp.
TGGCTTCAAAATTGTGGCAGTTGCGGCATTCGCGCGAATCCGATGCCTTCATGCGCGCCCATTCGTGGGTCGCCAGCTCCATGCGGTGAGATTCGAATTTTTCCGGGGTGCCGACAAATCCTGTGAGTGCCCCCCATACCTCTTTGCTCGCCTGCATCTTGCGCAGCATCTTGTGCCCCCAGTCTTTGGGTACATGGCAGTCTGAGCAGATGGCACGTACGCCGGTACGGTTCGCAAAGTGGATGGTTTTCTTGTATTCCTGGTACACGTTGTCGCGCATTTCGTGGCAGCCGATGCAAAATTCCAGCCTGTTCGTCGCTTCCATGCCGGTGTTGAATCCACCCCAGAAGATGATGCCGGAGAAAAAGCCCACCACAAGCAGTGTCAGCAGTGAGTACTTTGCGCTTGGCTGTTTCAGAACATTCCAGGTATTTTTCAGAATTCCGTTTTTGTTATCCATAATTCTCTCCGGTTGAAAATATTCAGTCTATTGAGCAATGTTGCTTCGGGCAAGTAAAAAAAGACGGTGCACAAAATTTCCGTGCACCGCTTGCTCGATTTTATTCATACCACATGATTAGAAGTTAACTATGTAACTCGCAGCTACTACACTGACCGTGTAATTCGGCGCCTGCTGGTTGGTCGGCAACATACTGGATGGTGTAGATCCGTATTGGTAGGTGTTGTAGAAGTAATCAACCGAATTCAGGTGCTGGTAGACATACCCCAGCATGACTCTGCTGGACTTGTCGACTTTGTAATTGCCAACCAGCTTCAATTGCACCAGGGTGTTCTTGATATCCGGCAAATCGCCGCAGGTTAGATAATATTTGGCACTGCAAGTGTTGGCCGGGGTATTACCGTCAGCAGCAGCATAGTTGAACTGGGTACCATAGCCCGTCTTGCCGACCGAATAAGTCAGATCCCCAGCAAGCTCAAGTTTGCCGCCCATGAGCCCGCCCTTCTTGGTGCCAAGACCGAGTGTCAGATCGTTTTCTTTGAGTTTATTCGTCCACGTATTAAGGCCGGCCGGCTTGCTAAGTGCCGAGGTAGTTCCAGCTGCTGCGAGCTGGGCTGCAATATATTGCTCATTGGTCATATCCCGGCTTGAATTTTGCGAGGTCAGGTATGCGGAAACTGAACCGGTATCATCGTAACTATAGGTAGAGTCCAGATTCAAACCCCACGAGTTCCCTTTCTGCACACCATAAGCCGAGTCGTACTTGTCGTCGGTATAGCGACCATTCAGCGTGACAGACAATTTCTCGCTGGCTTGCCAATTGACGCCTGCCTTCAATAGCTGTTCTTTGCGTGAAGCCTGGAAGAAGGCCACAAATCCGGCAACTTCAAAACCTTCACCGCCTGCCCCGCCACCCAGTGCCTGCATGGGGTTGTAGAACGACGGGCTGATCTCCGATGTACGCCGTGAGTAACCATAGCCTGCATTGACATTCACATCCTCATTAACCCTGACTTTGTAGTTGGCCGCAAGCTTGTTCTCCTTGCTGTCCGGCACCTGGGCACAAGTCGCCGCGGAATAAGTCCACGGCCCGTTATATGCGGTATTCAGGGTACCTTGCATATTGTTCGCCGCAGCATTGTTGCACCAGCGCTTGATTTGCTCGTGCTCGTAGGACAAAAGTAATTTTTGATTCTTGTCGATACGATAATCTCCGGCAAACTCAATTTGAGTTTTCTTGTTGCTCATCGGTGCGTTCACCGATGTTCCCGCCGTCGCCGGAGTTGTAGTCAGAGGCGATTCATTGATCGTATAAAACGAATAACTATTCGAAGCGGTTTGATTATCACGCTTGTTGTATTTCAAACCGCCGCTCAGTACCAAGTCCCTGGTCGTCTGGTTAATCAGTTTGAAGTCAGCGTGGGTCGTCACAACCACGCCGTTGAGTGAGTTTTGCGGAAGCCCGCCTGTTGCCATCAACCCCGAATTTGAGTAAGTGTCATTCTGCGTATTGCGTCCGCGGGACAGCCCGCCCACCAGCTTCGTGGATGGTGCTAATGCATAACCACCGGTCAGGTTCATCTGATGGAAAGCATTGCTGGGCATGGTACTCATCGTATCTTGCAGATTGGGACTGGTGCCTGCGGTGCCTGCTGTTGAATTGGTTTTCTGGAACGGATTGTCGAACGACACGCTGTTATAGTCGTCATGGAACAATGACCCATAATAACTTGCTGACATAAAGCCCTTTTCTCCGGCCCAGTTCATGGCCAGATTAAAGGTGTCAGTCATATAGTTGGTCGGGTTCATTATTACAAGGGGCGTCTGGCCAGCGGGGTTAAGAGTAGTGGTCGAAACGCCGTTGATCTGATCGCCCGCCACACCCATGAGCTTGGCACCGGACTGAACGAGATGATTGAAATCAAATTTCACGTCCCAGTTCGAATCAATCAGGTACTTGGCATTGAAGGACGAGTTCTTGCGGTCAGAATAAACGTCCTGAGTCTTGAAACTGGCCAGTTGGGCGGCGGTCAGAATGTTTGAACCTGGCGCAGTCAGGAATGTTGTTCCGGCGCCCCCGGAGTAAGGTGAACCGGGAGGTATGGTCGGTTTGGCAGCTGTACTGATAACACCAAATGATGCCGGCAAACTGAAGTTGTTGCCGCCCATCGCGCCATTAAATGGCGTTTGGTAAGAGTCGGTGATGTTGTGACGCAACTCGTCGGTACCTATACCAATGCTCCATTTCCCCTGATCGCTCACGTTACCGCTGAGTTCGCGCGAGGTGGTGCCGAGGTCTGTCCCTTTAAACTCCACGCGATGTGTTCCGCTGCCGCCTTCAAAGGAATTGTAGGCATCGCCGCCACGGATGCTGAAATTGCTGATCAGATCGGTATTGTTCTTGTCCAGACCGTTGTATTCGCCGAATTTGGCCGAAGCCTTGGATACGCTCGTCGCCCCCAGTTCGACCGTACTGGTGGGGTGTGTCAACGTAGCGACATCTTCGTCCTCTGCATAAGCGGCCAGTGGCATGGCGAGCATCACCATTAACGCTCCTTGCACCGCCAGGGTTAACTTGCTGACTGCAAAAAGTTCCTGATTGGTTTTCATAGTAATTTCCTCTTTCCTGAAATTAGCGATGCAAGAACGCGCCGGCCGGACTATTCGATCCGTGAACCATCGCGTGGCAGTTCATACATCCACGTGCAGCCGCTTGTGTGCTTGGATACAAATTGGCCGTCGGAGTAACAGGAACGGCGTTGTTATAAGCCAAGCCTCCCTGGTATCCGGCCGCGTTGACCCCTGCCGGAGTCTTGCTGTTGTGCGGGCCGTCATGGCATTCCTGGCACAGGAACGGAGCACGCGACTTCAGCAGCGGCGAAATATTGGAGCCGTGCGGTGTATGGCAGTTGGTGCAATCCTCCGTCGCAGGCTGGTGTTCCCACAGGAAGGGGCCGCGTTTCTCCGCATGGCAGGTGTAGCAAGTCTCGGTCACCGTAGCCTTCTTCAGCATCTTGGGACCGGCAGAACCGTGCGGATTGTGGCAATCCGAACAGATGACCTTGCCCGCATCAATCGGGTGGGTTGAAATCTTGTGGGTATCAGCACGCTGATCCTTGTGGCAGGTAAAGCAAACTTCGGTTTGCATCTTCCTGTCACGTACCTTGTCCACCGGCGCATGTACCTTGTGGCAGTCGTTGCAGGCCATCTGGTTGTTATCGTGCTGACTTGCATCCCAGTTGGTACGTTGTGAACCCTTGTGACAGCTCAGGCACTGGCCAGCACGTACCTTGCTGTCCGACACTTCAAAAGTGCCTTTCTTGAAAATGATATCCGGTGCGGCACGGCCTTTAACGTTGGGGTCGCCGTGCAAGTGCTTGGAGCTTTCGCCGTGGCAGGTCTGGCAATTCGGCGTACGGGAGTCGCCCCTGACGCCGTGCTTGGTCTGGTAGAGAGAAAGAATCGGGGTGGTCTCGCTTTCATCGTGGCAGCGCGTACAGATCGCATCCTTTTTCCGGGACTCCTGCGCTGATGTGGGCACCTTGCCCTCCATGCTGAGATCCGGCAACTGACTTTGCGCTGTCGGTTGCCCCTGCGTCGCTGGCTGATTTTCCACTGCGGGCGCGGGCTGACTTTGCGCAACTGGTTCCTCAGCCCACAAGCTTGGCACCGTTCCCATGCCGGCAATAAACGCGCACAGCACTATCGTTTTTGTCAAAAATTTCATGGCTCTTCCCTCTTCAGTCTTTGTTCTTCAATCACTCTGACAGCCTGCTCGGTAAATTCCTGTTCTACTGAGCAAGAATCCAGCGCACCAGGTTGTTGATTTGTTCAGGGCTCGTTTTCTTGTCGAACTTGTGCTGCTCTTTATGCCCGTCGGAAAGTTTGACCATGTCTTCACCTGAGGTGATGTGCTGAACCAGCTTATCCTGCGCACCGGCCTGATCCTTGTACTTGTAGGCGATGGCCTGGTAGGAAGGCCCTTCCTTCTTCCTGCCGATGGCATGGCAACGCAGGCAGTGATCCGCGCGCGCCAGCTTTTTCGCGGCGACAGCATCCACCTTCACTGCCGCCTCATCTTCAGCAAACGCAAAAGCGGAAAAGAACAGGACACTGGCGCCAGCAAAAACACCGGCCAGGATTTTGGTATGTAATTGATGGCTCATTTGCATCTCCACAGTCAGGGGAAATAAATTCAGTTTTATTGTCATAAGCTAGAGCGAAGTTTTCTTGTTGCCAGTTAGAGCGAGAGAATGAAGTCCACCAGGTTCTTGATAGCTTCAGGTGATGCTTTGCCCTGGATATTTTTGTGCTCTTCTTCATGACCATCGGGAAACTTTGCTTTTTCCCCAGAGGTGATGTGATGAATCAATTTTTCTTCGGCATCGGGCTTGCCTTTATACTTTTCAGCGACTTTCTTCCATGCAGGGCCGTCTTTTTCCTTGTCGACGCCGTGGCACTTGAAGCAGTTGTTCTCACGCGCCAGCGCTTTCGCGGCATCGACATCCACAGCGGCGGATGCGTTGATCGAGAAGGCGCCACCCAGCATTCCACACAACACGAGCAATTTGATCGTTTTCATTACAATTTCTCCTTATGTCAGTTGTATCAACAAAAAAACATCGCTCTATGGGTCGGCATTGTCTACAATCAAGCGGGAAATCAATACGGCCTATGAGCGCAAAACGAATCGGACTTAAGTTCCATTTTTTCAGACCAAGGTCTCATCCGGAGTAACCGTTACGTGACATCAATATTTGTTCCGCAAACTGTCGTACATCATTTGCAACCATATTTACGGGAGGGCCAATGCTGAAAAAACTGAAGCAGGCCTTCAGCCGTTTGAGTTTCTCGCGCCAGTTTTTGCTGGCGATCGTCGTGGTTCTGCTGTTCGGCATGCTTGGCATCGGATCCTGGATAGCGCACCTGATCGAAACCAATGCCTTGAATCGCACTGCGGCGATTTCGGCAATTTATCTGGAGAGCATGTCAGCAGCACAACTGCATGACTGGCCAAGCGGAGGAATAGTCGACGAGGATACGCACGCCGAACTCGACAGGTTGTTTGTCGAAGGCCCGTTGCATCGCGAAGTGCTTCGCTTCAAACTCTGGGATGCCAGCGGACGTATCGATTACAGCAATGACCACGAACAAATCGGCCTTCGCTTTCCGGTCGTGGGACGGCTCGCAGCCGCCTTTGCCGGCACAATGCAAACCCGGATCAGCGATCTCCAGGAATTCGACAACCAGCCTGAAAATACCCGCTGGGCGCAAATGCTCGAAATCTACGTGCCGATCCGTTCAACTACGACCGGCAAGGTTTTTGCAGTTGCCGAGTTCTACCTTTCGGTGGAGAACCTGAGACGCGATATCCGTTCCGCCCAGCAACGCAGTTGGGTGCTAGTCGCCGCATCCACTGTTGCAATCTATCTATTGCTGTTTGGCCTGGTGCGCCGCGCCAGCAATACCATTCAGGAGCAGCAGCGCGACCTGCGTCACCAGCTTCAGCAACTTCTGGCCTTGCTCGATGAAAACGATCGCGTACGTGAACAACTGCGCGAAGCGGGCGTGAGCACAACCACACTCAATGAGGAATTCCTGATCAGGATCGCTGCCGACCTGCACGACGGGCCGGCACAAACAATTGCCTTTGCACTGATGCGTTTTGATGAATTTGCCGCAACATGCCGGGGTTGTGCATCGTCACCCGACAATACCGCGCAAGAACTCCACAACATACACAGCGCCCTGCAGTCCTCGCTGCGGGATGTGCGCAAGATCTCTTCCGGACTGGCGGTACCAGGCTTGACCGACCTGTCTCTCGCCGACACCGTGCGGCGCGCCGTGAATGACTTCGAACGCCTGTCCAAGCAGACGGTCATCACCGAGATTGATGACTCACTGGACAAGGCGCCGCTTTCAGTCAAAATTACGGTATATCGCCTGCTGCAGGAATCCCTGACCAATTGCTGGCGGCACGCACCGGAGGGAGGACCCCGGGTACACGCACAAAGAACCGAAGGACAGATACTGGTTACCATCACCGATCAGGGCGCTGGTTTTGATCCCCAGAAAGCCGCCATCGGTGGGCGGCTCGGATTGGCCTTCATGCGCGAACGAGTACGCTTGCTTGGCGGTATTTTTGAAATAGATTCCGCACCCGGACGCGGTACCGTTATCCGCGCCCGCCTTCCCCTTTCAACCGATGAGATGATCCATGCCAAATAAGATCCGTATTCTGCTTGTCGACGACCACCCGCTGTTCCGCGAAGGCGTTGCCCACTCGCTTAGCGTGGACCCTGATTTCGAAGTCATTGCCCAGGCCGGCAGCGGCGAGGAGGCGGTGGAGCTGGCACATCGCCTGAACCCCGACATTGTGCTGCTGGATGTCTCAATGGCAGGCATGGGAGGAATTGAGGCAGCTGGCAAAATTGCCGCCACCTCGCCGGTAGTACGCATCATGATGCTCACCGTCTCCGAAAACAGGGAAAACCTGATGGCCGCGCTCAAGGCCGGGGCGCACGGCTATGTCTTGAAAGGCGTGTCCGCAGGCGAGTTGCGCTCCATCACGCACCGTGTGGCCGGAGGCGAAGCCTATGTCACCCCGGCGCTGGCCGCGGACATGCTGACCGAGTTCTCCAACCCGCACCCCATCGATTCTTTTGCGGAACTGACGGCGCGCGAAACAACCATCTTGCAACTCCTCAGCCAGGGACTCACCAACCGGGAAATCGGTGAACGCCTGTACCTTGCGGAGAAGACCGTCAAACATTACATGACGAGCATCCTGCAAAAACTGCACGTGCGTTCGCGCACCGAGGCCGCATTGATCGCCATGCAGCGCAACGTGTCTGGTTCCGTTGAACCGTAAATTCTGACCGCTTTGCCTGAATACAATAAAAACCCCGCCTTGATCGGCGGGGTTTTTATTGCCAGCAATCTCTCCGGCAAAAACAACGAATCCTGCTTGCTACATTCTAGAGGGACAGGATCCAATCCACGAGATTCCTGATCTCGTCCATGTTTTCGGTCTTGACGATCTTGTGTTCATCTTCATGACCATCGGGAAACTTGACCTTCTCTCCCGCAGTAACATGGTGAATCAGTTTCGCCTCTGCTTCGGCCTTGCCGCGATACTTTTCAGCAACCTTATGATAGGCCGGCCCGTCCTTATCCTTATCTACAGCATGACATTTGAAACAATCGCTTTTGCGGGCCAATGATTTCGCTGCAGCCGCATCGACATCCGCATGGACATTAGCGGAAAAGATCAGCGCAAGCGCAGATACAAAACTGGGTAATACGGAAGCTCGGGTGTAACAGGTCATTTGTATCTCCCAATACAGTTAGACATAGCGTTGTAGCCGCCTACTGGCGGATGCTTTTTCAGCAATTTGATTTAACCAGCAAAGTGCAATTCAAACCACCTACATTTCCTGACTTTCTGCAGCATAAAAAAACCCCGCCAGAGGCGGGGTTTAGGTAGTACCGAACTTCTACTGCTTAGTGTGCTGTAGCAGCTTCTGCATTGATGCCGGTGTTCTGGCGCACGTAGAGTTCGTCCCACATCTCCTCTGAACGTTTATCGCGTGTGAACAGAGAGCCCAGGATCACCATCAGGAAGCCCAGCGGGATGGAAATCAGGCCGGGGTTCTTCAACAGGAAGAATGGTTTCTCCAGACCCATGATGCTGGTAGTCTGACCTTCGAACGTCTTCAGGTCGGTCTCTGCTTTCGCTTTGGCCTTCTCGACAGCGGCGATGTCCTTCTTCACCTTGGCAACATCATCCTGTGCGGTTTTCAATGCAACAGGATCAGTCAAAGTGGGAAGCGACGCTTCCAGCGGTTGCAGCTTGGCGTTCAGACCAGCCAGCTTCTCGGCAGCACCCGGTTTGGCGGGTTTTTCCGCAGAAGCGGGTTGTGCCGCTTTTGCCAATACGCAACCATCCAGCGCGAACAGTTCACACACAAAGCTGGAGCGAGCAACCGCGGGCTGTGCGTCCTTGGCAGGTACGGCCGGTTCGCCATTCAGCACCTTGTTCGCGCCGGCGATAACTGCCTTCGGATAGGTCAGGTTAGGAGAAAGCATTACCAGTCCGATCGCGGTCACAGCGCCTACTATCATGCCCATAATGATGCCGGTGGTGTTGCACTTCTTCCAGTACAGCGTCAGGAACACGGCTGGCAGGTTGCTGGATGCGGCAACCGCGAAAGCCAGCGCAACCAGGTGCGCCACGTTCTGACCCTTGGCCAGGATACCGACGGTGATCGCGATGATACCGACGATCACGGAAGCAACACGAGCCGCAACCACTTGCTCTTTGGGCGTTGCATGGTCGCCGCGGATAACACCGACGTAGATGTCGTGCGCCATTGCGGAAGCTGCAGCCAACACCAGACCGGCCACCACTGCAACGATGGTCGCAAAAGCAACCGCCGCCACGAACGCCAGCATGAAGTTACCCATCAGGGAATCCGCACCGCCGCCCAGATATTGCGCCAGCAGCGGACCTGCCATATTGCCGCCTGCATCAACAGAAGCAATCTTGGCCGGACCAACCAGCATCGCAGCACCGGTTCCGAGGAACAGGGTCAGCACATAGAAACCACCGATGATGGCCATCGCCCAGATAACCGACGTACGAGCTGCTTGTGCTGTCGGCACTGTGAAGAAGCGCATCAGGATGTGTGGCATACCGGCTGTACCGAACACCAGTGCCATACCCAGAGAGATCTGGTCGATCGGGCTCTTCAGGAACAGGCCCGGCTCAAGGAAGCGTTGGCCCAGTTCTTCTTTGGACATATTGGCCGATGCATCGCCGAGCAACTTGGCAACTTGTGCAACAACCTTGTCATCGCCCACCACGGCTTGCAGGTAAGCCGGCAAGCTGAAACCGTACGGAGACCACACCAGGAACACGAGAATCAGGGAAGCCATCACTAGCAATACGGCCTTGGTGATTTGCACCCAGGTCGTCGCCTTCATGCCGCCGAATACCACGTAGGCCAGCATCAGGATACCCACGCCGATGATCGAGGTTTCGTAATCGATACCGATCAGTGTCTTGATCAGAACACCGCCACCGACCATCTGTGCGGTCAGGTAGAAAGTGGAAACAGTGATCGTGGACAGAGCGGCAACGAACTTCGTCTTCTTCGGATCGTTACGGAAAGCCAGAATGTCACCCATGGTGTACTTGCCGATGTTGCGGCAAGGTTCCGCGATCACCAGCAGCACAGTGATGTAAGCCACCAGCCAGCCCACGGAATACATGAAGCCATCATAACCATACAGTGAGATCAGACCCGCGATACCGAGGAATGACGCAGCAGACAAATAGTCGCCTGCAATCGCCCATCCGTTCTGGATGCCGCTGACCGAACGGCCTGCCGCATAGAACTCGGAAGTGGTGTGCGTGGTACGAGCCGCCCAGTAGGTGATCGCCATGGTGATCGCGATGATCACGCCGAACACGGTAAAGGTCAGCCACTTCCACTCATCGGCAACCGCGCCGGCGGCAAAAGCCGCTCCGCTGGTGCACAGCGCTGCGGTAGCCAGAGCAATTTTATTAAACATTGATTTCATCTTATGCTCCCGTCCTTAAGTCGTTGATGATCTCTTGCGCCATCGCATCGAACTCGGCATTGGCCTTTTTCGAATACACAAAGGCGATCACCCATGCCACGACGAACTCGGACAGGGCAAACAAGATGCCGAAATTGACGACGCCCCAGACCTTGATCTTGTACAGATCCTGGTAATAAGCTGCGCCGATTGGAAGCAGGAAATAGAAAATTGTGGAGAAGATCATCAACCCCCACAGAAAAAAGGTTTTTTTGCGATGTAACGCTTGGAACTTCGGATTGGTATCAATCGCCGCCCAATTTATATTTGGATTAGACATATTCAAACTCCCTCAAATCATATCGACAAGCCGGCGTGCAGATACCGACTGACTCGTACTACAACGATGAGGTTACGTCAGGAACCTTACATTCAACTTACGCTATTGACCCAGCGTTGAGCCCTTTCCAGATCATGGAAACCTGAAAAATTAACAACTTCTTTCTTATTGGCTTGGGCAATGGCAATCTGAAAAAGTTGCGCGGTTGCCAGTGCGTCAGCCAGTGCATTGTGGCGTGCATCGATGCGTATGCCGAAATGTCCGGTCCAGTCGTCCAGCGCGTAATATTTTTTTGCCAGCGGCGGATTCAGACTTGGCATGACATAGGCCAGGTCAATCCAGGGGTGTTTGAAGGAAAAGCCAAGATATTCCCGCAACGCGCGCTTGATCATCGTTTCGTCGAAAGTCACATGAAAGGCAATCAGCGGATCCTTGCCAAGGAATTCGAGAAAGTCGAGCAATGCGTCGGCGGGAGGAGTTCCTTTGAGTTGCTCGGCAGTACCTATGCCGTGCAGAAGGATATTGTTTTTTTCGCTGGCCTCCTGCTGCTGCAGGACAATGTAGAAACTGTCACCCAGCGCAATCTTGCCGTTCACTACCGCCACTGCCCCGATGGAAATGAGCTTGTCCTCCCGCAGATTCAGCCCGCTGGTTTCCACATCCACCACCACAAAACGCGAATGCTCGACACCCGCCGAGTGCCGCACGTCCGGGATTGCCCGCCAGTTGCCCAAACGGGCCGCTTGATGCGGCCGCAGGTGCACCTTGGGAGCGAACCAGCGACCCAGCCACTTGATCACAGGTGGTACTCCATCGCCAAACGCGACTGTAATTTGCGTGCCTGGCGGAATGCCTCTTTCAGGATGCGCCTGTCCAATTCGTTCAGACGTTCCGGGTCGATGCGGTTGTCC
The DNA here is from genome assembly GCA_964404355.1 of uncultured Sideroxydans sp. Lineage (GTDB taxonomy): Bacteria > Pseudomonadota > Gammaproteobacteria > Burkholderiales > Gallionellaceae > Sideroxyarcus. The sequence goes on from CAYOJU010000011.1 coordinate 11,276, forward strand.
AGCGCGCCGTCGCCGATGCCCTGCGTGCTCTCCTCATCATGGTGACGCAAACGCAACACCTGTATGAACAGAAACGCATTAACCCAGGCATCGATCTCCGATGCATCCAGATTCATCCTGGCCGCGCTCAGGCGCAGGCGCTGGATGGTATTCGTATGCGTCACCCCGGCAGCCAGACCAAATATGCGTGCCGCGTCCACAAATGGAGTGATGCCGTTCAGCTTGAGATCCAGCGTGTTTTCCTTGCCCAGTATGAAACCGCGCATCAAACCCAGCGGCGGACGGTTGAACAGCGCATTCTCCGCCATCAAATGCAAAAATCGGGTGTTCTCGCTGGCGACCCGGGCCAGCCACTCGCGCAAATCTTCAGCCAGACGCTGCGCCCCGTGCAATGCCCGGAAATCGAAAAAGATGGACGCATGCAGCAACGCTTCCGGCGATCCACCGCTGATCCAGCCTGAAAAGGTAAATTTCCACTCTTCCAGTGACAGACACCACTTCGGGTTGCCCGCCATGACTTCGCCACTGCACAAGGGATACCCGCACAAGGCCAAAGCCTCATTGATGCGCTTCGCCACCGGCAATATTTTCTCGCGCACCTGATTCGCGTTCATCCCCTGCGGCACTTCAAAGATGATCGCGTTATCCTGATCGGTATTCAGGGTCTGTTCAAAACGGCCCTCCGACCCCAGCGCCATCCAGCACAGTCCTTCATGCAACGACGAGCCCTGCAGCCCGCTGGCCTTGAACTCCAGTTCGACGATGCGTGCGGTAAGCAGGTCGTTGAACGTGGAGATGAACTGGGTCAGTTGCTCCGGCGCAACGCCCTGCGCCATCATGTTGTGCGCCATGCGGCGGATGTCGGCAGCACTCTGCTGCAGCACCTCAATGCTTTCAGCGTGGCGTATGCCCATGCCGATCTGGCGCAAACCGACTCGTTGCAGCGCAAACAAATCCTTTTCCGACACCAGCCCGACCAGCCGCCTGTTCTCGACCACCAGCACATGCCGGAATCCATGCTTGGCCATCGTCAGGGCGGCCTCATGCGCCAGAGCATGCGGAGGCAGCGTTTCCAGATGTGTCGACATCACACCGATCACCGGCTGGTCAAGGTCAATTTGCGGCAACGCAATTCGTTCGAGTACGTCGGGCAGGGTCAGAATCCCCTGCGGCCAGCCATGCTCATCCACGGCCACCATGGATCCGACATGTTGATCATGCATGAGCTTGAGCACTTCCCGCACCGGAGTCCCGGGCGAACAGGTGATCGGCATGCGCCGGATGATCACCGAAAGCGGGCTGGCCAGCGATTGCTGTTCGACGCTCGAGTTGCTGTACTGTGCCTGGATAACCTGCTTTGAATGTTCCAGCAGGTTGGCGATGCGCCTCGTGCAAAAATCCCGGAAGGCGGCACTCATGCCGATCAGTTCGCGGAAATCGGCAGCGGTCAGTTCGTAACAGAAAATGTCGCTGCCGGCGCGATAGACGCTTGCCACACGGCGATTGGCGAGCAATGCCCCCAGCGGGAAGCATTCCCCCTCCATCAATTCCAGCCAGGTATCGGCATCGGAAGCCTGAGCAACATTCTGCTCGCCATGGACCACCCCCTGCTTGATAACCAGGAAGCAATCCACTGCTCCCTGATCCGGCGACACGATCACTTCGCCTTCGGCGTAATAACCCAACTCCATGCGCTCCATCATCCACATCACATGGGCCAGCTCCATGCGGTCGAACGGGGCGTGTTTGGTAATGAATGCCAGCTCTGAAGGATGGATCGCGCTCAATGGTTTCTCCCGAAAAAGTCCGACCTGCAGTTAGTTATTGAACAGCATCGACGAACACTCTTTGCAATTCCAGACCCGGATCGTCCGCTCGCATGAACACCTCACCGACGAGGAAGGCATGCACCTGATGATCGCGCATCAACTGAACATCCTGCGCGGTAAAAATGCCGCTCTCCGTGACCACGATACGATCATGGCCCGCTTCGGATGAAGCAATGTGCGACAACAAATCGATCGTAGTCTGCAGGTTGACCTCGAAGGTGCGCAGATTGCGATTGTTGATGCCGATCAGCGGAGTCGCGAGCTGCAAGGCGATCTCCAGCTCCTTTCTGTCATGCACTTCCACCAGCACCGCCATGCCCAGCTTGTGCGACAGCGTCTCGAGTGCTTTCATCTGATTGAAGGTCAGTGCTGCCGCGATCAGCAGGATGGCATCCGCCCCCATCGCCCGCGCCTGGTAGACCTGGTACTCATGCACCATGAAATCCTTGCGCAACACCGGCAGACTGCAGGCCGCCCGTGCCTGTTGCAAATAGACCGCGTTGCCCTGGAAAAACTGCTCGTCGGTCAGCACCGACAAACAGGTCGCGCCGTGTAGCGCATAGCTACCGGCAATTTCCGCCGGGCGAAAATCGGCGCGAATTACCCCTTTGCTCGGGCTGGCTTTTTTTATTTCGGCAATCACGGCGGAATGCCCTGCGGCAATCTTGCCGCGAATCGCCCCGACAAAATCGCGCACCGGCACCGCCTGTTCGGCCTCGGCGCGAATAACCGGCAGCGGTTTGGCCGATAATGCGGCCGCGACTTCCTGGTTCTTTACCGCAAGGATTTTATTGAGGATATCGGACATACGGGCGTCTCTGTGAATTGAGGGCACATTCTAGCTCAAGCGGAATGCTAAAATGCACCCTTGCCAGAATAAGAGACTGATGATGGAAGACATCAAACAATACATGCAGCAGGTCGGGCTACAAGCTCGCGCCGCATCGCGCAAGATGGCGCAAGCCAATACCAATGCCAAAAATCATGCGCTGGAGAACATCGCCACCGCGATTCTGCTCAACAGCGCCAAGCTCATCGCCGAGAACGCCAGGGATGTCGCCACCGCCAAAACCAGCGGGCTGGATCCCGCCTCGGTGGACAGGCTCACCTTGACCGAAAAGACGATCAAGTCCATGGCTGAAGGCCTGCGCCAGATTGCCGCCCTGCCCGACCCCATCGGCGAAATCAGCGACATGAAATACCGCCCGTCTGGCATCCAGGTCGGCAAGATGCGCGTGCCGCTCGGCGTCATCGGCATCATCTACGAATCGCGCCCGAACGTAACTGCGGATGCTGCCGGGCTGTGCCTGAAGTCCGGCAACGCAGCCATCCTGCGCGGCGGCTCTGAAGCGATCTACTCCAACCAGGCCATCGCCGCTTGCGTGCATCAGGGTTTGCGCGAGGCGGGCCTGCCCGAGACGGCAGTGCAGGTCGTGAACACCACCGACCGTGCCGCTGTAGGCGAACTCATCACCATGAAAGAGTATGTGGACGTGATCGTGCCGCGCGGCGGCAAGAGCCTGATCGCGCGCATCTCCGAAGATGCCAAGGTGCCGGTGATCAAGCATCTGGACGGCATTTGCCATGTGTATATCGATGACGAGGCCGACCTGAAAAAGGCAATCCGCATCGCCGACAACGCCAAGACCCATCGTTACGGTGTGTGCAACGCGATGGAGACCCTGCTGGTGAGCGCCAGCGTCGCGGCGAAAGTGTTGCCCGAACTGTGCAATATCTACCTGAAAAAAGGGGTAGAGCTGCGCGGCGATGATGCCGCGCGCAAACTGGTCGCGCAGATGAAGGCGGCAACCGAGGAAGACTGGCACACCGAATATCTCGCGCCGATCCTGAGTGTGCGCGTTGTTGCCAATCTGGACGAAGCTATCGACCACATCAACACCTATAGTTCGCAGCACACCGACAGCATCATCACGGAGAATTACACCAAAGCGATGCGCTTCCTGCGCGAAGTGGATTCAAGCAGCGTGATGGTGAACGCCTCAACACGGCTTGCCGACGGTTTCGAATACGGCTTGGGTGCGGAGATCGGCATTTCCACCGACAAGATCCACGCGCGCGGACCGGTTGGGCTGGAAGGATTAACCTCGCAGAAATATATCGTACTGGGTAACGGACAGGTCAGAACCTGAAAGTCCGAAAAGTTTCGTAACAAGCATCATTAAATTCACTGGAGAGCAATGTAATGAGCAAAACCGTCGAAATCAAAGTGCCGGACATCGGCGACTTCAAGGATGTTGCAGTCATCGAGATCGCCGTCAAAGTGGGCGATAAAGTCGAGAAGGAGCAATCGCTCATTTCTCTGGAAACAGACAAAGCCACGGTGGATGTGCCGTCTCCCGTTCCCGGCGTCGTGAAACAGATCAAGGTCAAGCTCGGCGACAAGGTCAGCGCGGGCTCGGTGATCCTGATGCTGGAAACCAGCGCAGCACTGCCTGCTTCAGCTGCAGCCGCTACTGCACCCGCGTCGACAGCCCAGGCCGCACCAGCCACTGTCGCCAAGGGTGATATTCATGCCGAAGTCGTTGTGCTCGGCGCCGGCCCCGGCGGCTACACCGCAGCGTTCCGTGCTGCCGACCTCGGCCAGCAGGTGCTGTTGATCGAAAAAGAGAATGCGCTTGGCGGCGTGTGCCTCAATGTAGGATGCATCCCGTCCAAGGCGCTGCTGCATGTTGCCAAGGTCATCAACGAAGCCGAAGAAGTGTCGCATCATGGCGTGACTTTCGCCAAGCCGAAGATCGACATCGACGCCATCCGCAACTGGAAGAAGAGTGTCATCACCAAACTCACCGGTGGCCTCGCCGCACTGGCCAAACAGCGCAAGGTGCAAGTATTGACCGGTACGGCCAAGTTCGCCTCGCCCAGCAGCCTGTCAGTGCAGACCGCAGAGGGCGTGAAGACCGTCACCTTCGACAATATCATTGTGGCCGCAGGTTCCAGCGTGGCTCGCATCCCCGGCTTCCCCTACGACGATCCGCGCATCATCGACTCCACCGGCGCGCTGGCGCTGAACGATGTGCCCAAGCGCATGCTGGTCATCGGCGGCGGCATCATCGGTCTTGAAATGGCGACGGTGTACGACGCGTTGGGCAGCAAGATCAGTGTGGTTGAGTTGATGGATCAACTGATGCCAGGCGCGGACAAGGACATGGTCAAGCCGCTGCACAACCGCATCGCCAAACGCTACGAAGCGATCATGCTGAAGACCAAGGTCACCAAGATCGAAGCGACCAAGGCCGGATTGAAAGTCACCTTTGAAGGCGAACAGGCTCCCGCCGAAGCGCAGGTGTACGACAAGGTACTGATGGCCGTGGGCCGCCGCCCGAACGGACGCGAGATCAATGCCGAAGCGGCCGGTCTCATCGTCAACGAACGCGGCTTCATCCCGGTGGACAAGCAACAGCGCACCAACGTGCCGCACATCTACGCCATCGGCGACGTCGTCGGCGACCCAATGCTGGCGCACAAGGCAGTGCATGAAGGCAAAGTGGCCGCAGAGAACATCGCCGGACACAAGGCATTCTTCGAACCGATGACGATACCTTCCGTCGCCTACACCGATCCCGAAGTGGCATGGATGGGCCTGACCGAAACGCAGGCCAAGGCACAGAACATCGAGTACGAGAAAGCCTCGTTCCCGTGGGCTGCTTCCGGCCGCGCACTCTCCATCGCACGCGAGGAAGGCTCTACCAAAGTGCTGCTCGATCCGAAATCGCGCCGCATCCTCGGCATGGGCATCGTCGGTGTTAACGCAGGTGAGCTGATTGCCGAAGGCGTGCTGGCACTGGAAATGGGCGCGGACATGGAAGACATCGGCCTCACCATCCACCCGCACCCGACTCTGTCGGAGACATTATGCTTCGCAGCAGAAATGGCGGAAGGCACGATCACCGACCTGATCGCGCCGAAAAAGAAATGATGCGGCGCGTCCTGTTGACCGGCATGCTGGTAATCAGCATGTCGGCCAGCGCTCTCGACCTGGACAAACTCAAGTCCAGGCTCGACGAGCTGAAACAGTCTGATACAACCTCGAATGCGCCCGCCTCCAAATCCACGGGGCTGGCGCAATTCAGCGCACAAGAACAAACCGACAGTCTGAAGCAGGCGCTCACGCAAGGCGCGGAAACTGCCGTCCGCAACCTCGCCAAAGAGAACGGTTTTCTGGGCAATGATAAAGTGCGTATCCCGCTGCCGGAGAACCTGCAAAAGGCCGACCACACCCTGCGCAAGCTCGGTCTGGGCAAGTATTCGGACGAACTGATCACCTCCATGAACCGCGCCGCCGAAGCGGCCGTGCCGGAAGCCAAGACGCTGCTGGTCGGTGCTGTGAAGAACATGACAGTGACCGACGCGAAAAACATCTTGCTCGGCAACGACGATGCCGCCACGCAGTATTTCCGCCGCAACACCGAAACAGCACTGGGCGGCAAATTCAAACCCATCGTCGTGCAAGCCATGCAAAAAGTCAGACTCACGCAGTCGTATGACCGCTTTGCTGGAAAAGGTGCGAAGCTTGGCCTGATTGAAGAACGCGATGCCAATCTCGAGGATTACATCACGCGCAAAGCACTGGATGGTTTGTTTCTGATGATGGCGGAACAGGAAAAAGAAATTCGCGCCCATCCGCTGCAAGCTGTCGGCGATCTAGCGAAGAGAGTTTTCTCGGCATTACGCGGGCAGTAACGTTTGCAGTGGTCTAACTGCGCGCGCCAGGAACTGTTCACCGAAGTTAACAAATACCCTGTCAGGAAACTGGCAGGGTATTTTTATTGGGAGCAAGTCTGTGGGGTACACAAATGAGAACGGCAGTTGCGGTGGTAAAGCAGACATGGGATTAGCAATCCACAAACAGTCCGTTCCTAACCCATAAGAGACATAGCGACTTCTCGTTGGCCGACGGTCAACCTTTACTATTCCGATAGGGAACGAAAACTTCTATTTCGAACCAAAACATTCCAATCGTTCCGCGTTAATTGGCAATTGCGACTGTTGCATTAATTGTTTAATCACTTCCGCATTGAACGGCGAGCATTGGCAACACATCCCTGATAGTTCGCAACCGAGCCCCACCAAGCACTTTCAATCGGGCGATCACCAATTAACTCCGCCACTTTAAGTACCGTTGCTCCGTCTTGAGCTAGGCAGGCAAAAGCCGCATAGTTATTGCGGTTCCAGGAATCTGGAAAGTCTATTGTAATTCGCTCAAATCCAGCTTTCATCTGCTTCCAATCGGCTTGTCCATCTATAAACATTGTCCCCGTTCTAAGTGACCAATTCAGTCGCGCATACATTGTCTTTCCTAGTTTTGCTTGAGTAACCGCAACGACATCGTCAATGAAATGATGAAGATCAGATACTGATCCATGCCATCTAGGTGAAAAATATGCGGAAGCTGTGAAGTATATTGGAAGATATATGGGGGATTTCTTTCTCCCCTCCAAATAGATCATATTGAATTTCTCTTGAGACCAAGCTTGAGCGACGCCAACGTCAAGCATTGTGGCATACCATTCTGGATCCTGTTTTGCAGCAGTGCTTGCCCCCTGCAGATATACATGGGCGGTCTCAATGTTCTTGTAGAAGATTGGCCACGCTTCATCCTTTACTGTATTTGCATAACCCTGGCCCCGTATTGCGTAAGCATGCTGAATATATACCTTTGCTTGTGCCACCTCCGCTGTCACAGAATTGGGATACTTCTGTCTCCATTCGGTAAGCAACTGAAAACGTTGCTGCCATTCTGGTTCACGCAGGCTACTATCACACCCAGCTGAAAGACAGCCAGCCACGCCTCCATATATAGCCGCAAGCCTAGGTTGCCCGTCACTTATGGTTAAGTCTTTTTGACGCGAATCAGCAGCAGATTTATCTAAATCCTCAAATTTTCGATCCAATAACATTTGGTAATATTCCTGAGCCACAGCCTCAAACGGATATTCAATGACGTCCGAAAAAACCGGTGCACTCGCCCCAAAAAGTAATAATGCACTTACAAGTATCGCTAATTGACGCATAAATATTCCTATTTGATTAAGAGATGCCAAAACTAACAAAGCGGTGTGTTTGGTATACGTTTCTGGCACTAGGCCATTATTTATGCTTATTGGTTACCAGAATGTCTTCTGGCAGTAAGCGCCGCGCCAGTCGACCTAAGCACTGGTACACCCATGAACTCATCACTCATATCAGCGGTGTCTGGATGAATTGTCGACGCTATCTTAAAGGCTTTCTCAGCCTCAGCTTTTCGCGCTGGCACATCTTTTAATTCGTTCCACTTTTTATAGTAGGCAGCAGCTACAAGATACTGCCCAACTCCGTAGTTCATAAGAGACAAAGCTTTTGTTCCATACTTGATCGCATTGTCATAGTCGCCAAGGTAGTAGAGTCTGAATCGCGCATGATCTCCCCAACTCCACGCGACACTTGGGTCGAGTTCCGTACGCTTGGCTTGCCACTTTTCCAGTTCTTTGATGTGATCCCCTGGCAATCTTTCATAGGCAAAAATCAATTCATTGATGGTGCCAGCCGCAATTTTTGGCTCAGATAGATTTTGTTCATAACCTTGGGTGGCTAGCTCAATTGCTTTTGCGTAATTTCCACGTTTGGTCGCGAGTTGAGCCATTTGCGCCTTTAGATATGGATAACCAGACTTCAGCCCTACTGCTTGCGTATAGTACTTCTCAGCTTCATCAAGGTTGCCCTGAAACATTTTTGTATAGCCCATCATCGCAATCGCGTAATCGTAGTTTGGCTCGAGTGCCAGCGCTTGTTTTACGTACTCCTCTTGCGACTGCAACGCGGTACCGTCAAATTTATTATTAACCTGATACCCAAGGTTGGACGTAACTCTGGCCAATTGAACGTATGCCGGCGCAAACTTTTGATCAGCTTTTATTACAGAGATAAGTAACCCAAGGGCTTGATATGAAAGGTCAGTGTTTCCATGCGCAGAACTGATTAGATCTTTTGCTTGTGCGACTTTGGCATACAGTTGCGGATTATTCTTGTCATATTTTTTGTCGATATCAGACATCCATTCGGCGTCGCACACGTTCGAAAACAAAGAGAATGTCAAAAATGCTAAGTATGCTATGCGTTTAATAACTAAGTGGTTTGTTTTCATATTACATGCACCATTATTGCTTACCCCTTTTGAAATCAAAATTTGAAGACACCTGCGAACGGCTCCTATTGGCCGCATTCTGCCTGTTTGCGTTCGGTAACACCACTGTCGCAAACTTGCTCCGAAGCGGACGTTCACGACCTTCGTTTCCTGAGGGGCGCCTTTAGGCGTTCTGCTTGAATGAAGTGTTAGGTGCTTTGGTGCGTCTATAAAGAACTGCAATACCTACTCCGACTACTTGAAGAACTATTGCAAGTGGCCAATAGAGCATCCACTGCAGTGGAAGACCTGATGGGTCTCCGGGAAAAAACCACAAAACAGAGATTGCTGCGAGTGCAATCGAAGATGCAATAAAGCCCGCATGCCACACAATATTCGTCGATCTTGCCAGTGCAGCAACTATTGCCCACAACAGGTGCGGTGCCGCATAGAACAAGTAACCCCCGAGCACATAGGTCGCAAACATATCCATTCCGAAGGGCGCACGATTGAGAGCCACAACAAAACAGCCCCCTGTTAGGAGGGCTGGCATGCAGAGGTACGCAATGATTGTCGTTCGTTTCATGAATACCTATAAGCTTTGGAAAACATTTGCACCTGTCCGCTATTGGCCGACTGCAGAAGTCTTCTCTTGGATATTCACCGCCGCAAAGCAGCCACTTGCAACTGTCTCTTGTCCAAACTCGAAAGGTGAGTACAGGCACTGTTTGTCAGTTCAAGCCTGCACTTCTACAAAATCACTGCTTCAAATCATCCTCGACGAAACGCAGTATCGCTTCAAACAATACTTCGCGCGGAAAGGCGTTGTGGTTGCGTAGCAGCCATTGCCAGAACGATCCGGAGGAGCGATTAAAAGGCAATGCCACCGCCCAGTGGTCGCTCTTCACGTAACCGAGCAGATCAGCACCGGGCAGCACCTGGTCGTGTATCAGCATATGACTGTCGTTGCGCGGCTCCACTTCGGCCAGTTTGGCGTAGAGCAGGCGCAGGAACCAGTGCATCTGTTTCGGTTTGGTGAAGGTGACCAGCGAGTAATAGCGTACGCCCTGCGGCATGCTGCTCCAATACTTTGAGAGCCAATGCAGGCAGCGGTCGCGGGAAATGCTTTTCAGGAAATTCTCGTTGACGTGGGAACATTCGCTTGGCGTGGGCAATAGCGCCAGGAAATGCCTGTAGCGATTGAGCCAGTCTGCCAGCGGGCTACCGCTGACCACGCCGGCCACGCTGACCAGCGCGCGCAGGTTGCGCGGCGTCTCGCTGCCCATGCGGCGCAGGGCTTCCAGTGTGTCGGGCACCCCCTTGGAATAGGCGACCACGATTACGTTGGCAGCATCCTTGTGTTTGCGGATGGCTTCCTCGACGATTTTGGAGTTGTGCTCCGAACTGGCGATACCGCGCACATGCACCACATCGATAGTGGCATAGCGCGGAAGCAGATAGTCATATTCGGTTGCAACATCCACCGACTTGCCGCGACCGAACGGCAGCGCCACATCGGACACGCATTCCCACAGCACACCGGAAACGATAATGACCGCAAGGTTGGAAGGTGCATCGGACAAAGCGACAGGCGTTGTTGCAGGGGGCGCTTCGCCGAGATCGTGCAGGATACCGTCGAGCTGGCGCTCATCGGGATAGCGGTCGTGGCGCTGTTTCACCACTGCGCCCAGCAGGTTGCGAAACGCGGGGCGGGCATCGTGCGCAGGCTGCATACCAAGCGGGTACAGCATTGCGGGCGGAGGCATCTCCTTTTCGCGCAGCATGTAGCTGCCAAACAGGAAGCGCCAAAATCCCAGCAGGATCAATGCGCCTATCAGCCACCACACGCTGCCGGTCAACGCAAACAAACCGAACGCAAGCACCATCAACAGTACAAGAGACACGCTCATGCCAGCCTCCGCGAATGGAATAAATTATTACTTCACACAGTCCACATAGTAGACGCGATCACCGTTGCTCTTCTCCGAAACGAGGCCGTGAATATCGGTCTCGAAGCCGGGGAAGCGCTTGTTGAAGTCGCGCGCGAATTTGAGGTAGTCAACAATCGTCTTGTTGAAACGCTCGCCCGGGATCAGCAGCGGAATGCCCGGCGGATAAGGCGTGAGCAGCACCGCAGTGACGCGGCCTTCCAGATCGTCAATAGACACACGATCGATCTCGCCGTGAGCCATCCTGGCGAAGGCATCGGACGGCTTCATCGCAGGTTCCATGCTGGACAGGTACATCTCGGTGGTCAGGCGCGCCACGTCGTTTGCTTTATAGATACCGTGGATCTCGTCGCACAAATCGCGCAGCCCGATCTTTTCATAGCGCGGATTCTTGGCGATGAATTCCGGAAGGATGCGCCACAGCGGCATGTTCTTGTCGTAATCGTCCTTGAACTGCTGCAGCTCGGTCACCATGCTGTTCCAGCGGCCCTTGGTAATACCGATGGTGAACATGATGAAGAAAGAGTACAGGCCGCATTTCTCCACCACCACGCCGTGCTCGGCCAGGTATTTGGTGACGATGCTGGCGGGAATGCCGCTGTCGGCGAAATCGCCGTCGACATCCAGCCCCGGCGTAACCACGGTGGCCTTGATCGGGTCCAGCATGTTGAAACCTTCGGCGAGCTTGCCGAAGCCATGCCAACGGTCGTCGGTGCGCAGCACCCAATCCTCGCGCTCGGCCATGCCTTCTTCGGACAGGTAGTCCGGCCCCCAAACCTTGAACCACCAGTCCGCGCCCCACTCCTCATCCACCTTGCGCATGGCGCGGCGGAAGTCGAGTGCTTCGGATATGGATTCTTCCACCAATGAAGTGCCGCCCGGCGGTTCCATCATCGCGGCTGCCACATCGCACGAGGCGATGATGGCGTACTGCGGCGAGGTCGAGGTGTGCATCAGATAAGCCTCGTTGAAACAGTCGCGGTCGAGTTTGCGCGTCTCGCTGTCGCGCACCAGAATCTGCGAGGCTTGCGACAATCCGGCCAGCAATTTGTGCGTGGACTGGGTGGAAAAAATCATGGACTCTTTGGCGCGAGGACGACCGCGTCCGATGGCGTGCATGCTCTTGTAGAAATCGTGGAAGGCCGCGTGCGGCAGCCAGGCCTCATCGAAGTGCAACGCATCGATCTTGCCATCAAGCATATCTTTCAACATTTCCACGTTATACATCACACCGTCGTAAGTGCTCTGGGTGATCGTCAGGATGCGCGGCTTCTTGGTCTTGTCCTTGATGAACGGGTTGGCATCGATCTTCTTCTGGATGTTCGCCATCTCGAATTCCGATTTCGGGATCGGGCCGATGATGCCGAAGTTATTACGTGTTGGTGTCAGAAACACCGGCACCGCACCAGTCATCATGATCGCGTGCAAGATGGATTTGTGACAATTGCGATCCACCACCACGATATCGTCTGGCGCCACCATCGAGTGCCACACGATCTTGTTGGAAGTCGAAGTACCGTTGGTGACAAAGAACAAATGGTCGGCATTGAAGATGCGCGCCGCATTGCGTTCGGAAGCCGCCACCGGCCCGGTGTGGTCAAGCAATTGGCCCAACTCGTCCACCGCATTGCACACGTCGGCGCGCAGCATGTTCTCGCCGAAGAACTGGTGGAACATGCGTCCCACCGGTGACTTCAGGAACGCGACGCCGCCGGAGTGCCCCGGACAGTGCCAGGAGTAGGAACCGTCCTGAGCGTAATCGACCAGCGCGCGGAAGAACGGCGGCGCCAGGGTATCGAGGTAGGACTTCGCCTCGCGGATGATGTGGCGCGCCACGAATTCCGGCGTGTCTTCGTGCATATGAATAAAGCCGTGCAGCTCGCGCAGAATGTCGTTGGGGATATGGCGCGAAGTGCGGGTCTCGCCGTACAGGTAGATGGGGATGTCGGCGTTCTTGAAACGGATCTCCTGCACGAAGGCGCGCAGGGTGCGCAGCGCCACTTCCGTCTCTTCCATGCTGCCCGCGCCGAATTCCTCATCGTCGATGGACAGCACAAAAGCCGACGCGCGGCTTTGTTGTTGCGCGAAAGAAGTCAGGTCGCCATAACTGGTCATGCCGACGACTTCGATACCTTCCTTTTCGAGGGCCTCGGCGAGATCTCGAATGCCGTGACCGCTGGCATTTTCCGAACGAAAGTCTTCGTCGATGATGATAATTGGGAAGTTGAATTTCATGTATGGCTCCCTACTGGGTAATGCATATATAAGTGGCGCGGATTGTCGCAGGTTTATGCGGCGACGGGGAAAATACGAAAGGTGCTATTCGCGGGGCGGATAGGGGTTTTTGAGCTGGGCGACCAGCTCGGCCAACACGGAAAGGAACTGCTGCTCATCGCAGCCCATCAGAATGGCATCTTCCAGCGCATCCTGACAGACTTGGCGTATCTCGACGAGGTTCTCCTGCAAGACTTTATTTTTCTCCACGCAGGCGATGATTTTACCTTCGGTGGAACGCCAGATGATTTGCTTACGGTGTGGCATAAAGATCAGGTCTTCGGCAAGGTAACACCGACCTGGCCCTGATACTTGCCGCCGCGGTCTTTATACGAGGTTTCGCACACTTCATCGCTCTCGAAGAACAGCACCTGCGCCACACCTTCGTTGGCGTAGATCTTCGCGGGCAGCGGCGTGGTATTGGAGAACTCCAGCGTCACATAGCCTTCCCACTCGGGCTCAAAAGGGGTCACATTTACAATAATCCCGCAGCGCGCATAGGTCGATTTGCCCAGGCAGATGGTCAGCACGTTGCGCGGGATGCGGAAGTATTCAACGGTACGCGCCAGTGCAAACGAATTGGGCGGGATGACGCAATAGTCGGCTTCCACGTTCACAAAGGAATTGGGGTCGAAGTTCTTGGGATCGACGATGGTGCTGTTGATGTTGGTGAACAGCTTGAATTCGCGCGCGCAGCGGATGTCGTAGCCGTAGCTTGAGGTGCCATAGGAGACGATCTTCTTGCCGTCCACTTCCTTGACCTGCCCCGGCTCGAACGGCTCGATCATGCCGTGCTGCTCTGCCATGCGGCGTATCCACTTGTCTGCCTTGATGCTCATCTTACTTCCTTGAGGGGTTTGTGCGGGCGCGATTTTACCCAAATTCCGCGATGGCGCGTGGGTTTTGATACAATCTCGCCCTTGCTCAAGGAATCCGTATGACCCGCAAAATTTTAGTGACTTCCGCCCTGCCCTATGCCAATGGCAGCATCCACCTGGGACACCTCGTCGAATACATCCAGACCGATATCTGGGTACGCTTCCAGAAGATGAGCGGCAACACCTGCCACTACGTCTGTGCCGACGACACCCATGGCACGCCCATCATGCTGCGTGCCGAAAAGGAAGGCATCACCCCGGAACAGCTGATCGACAAGGTGTGGCAGGAGCATTACGACGATTTCGCCGCTTTCCACGTGGCTTTCGACAACTTCGGCTCGACCAACTCCGACGAAAACAAGGAATGCTCGGAAACCATTTACAACGCGCTCAAGGCCAAAAACCTGATCGAGGTACGCTCCATTGAGCAGTATTACGACCCGCTGAAGCAGATGTTCCTGCCGGACCGCTTCATCAAGGGCGAATGCCCCAAGTGCCACGCCAAGGACCAGTACGGCGACAACTGCGAAGTCTGCGGTGCGGCGTATGCGCCCACTGACCTCATCAGCCCCTATTCGGCGGTATCCGGCGCCAAACCGGAGCTGCGCAGCTCGGATCATTACTTCTTCAAGCTTTCCTCCCCGACCTGCCAGAAGTTCCTGCGCGAATGGACGCGCAGCGGCACGCTGCAGCCCGAAGCCGCCAACAAGATGCAGGAATGGCTGGGCGCCGAGGGCGAAAACAAACTGACCGACTGGGATATCTCGCGCGATGCGCCCTACTTCGGCTTCGAAATCCCCGGCGCGCCGGGCAAGTATTTCTACGTGTGGCTGGATGCCCCCGTCGGCTACATGGGCAGCTTCAGGCAGTTGTGCAACAAAAGCGCCCTCACCCCAACCCTCTCCCAAGGGGAGAGGGAGCACACACCCCCCTCGCCCTCTGGGAGAGGGGCCGGGGGTGAGGGAGCGCCCTTGAACTTCGACGAATACTGGCAGCGCGAAGGCAATGAAGGCGACAATCCCAAGACCGAGCTGTACCACTTCATCGGCAAGGACATTTTGTATTTCCACGCGCTGTTCTGGCCTGCCGAACTGCACCATGCCGGCTTCCGCACCCCGACCAAACTGTTCGCGCACGGCTTCCTCACCGTCAACGGCGAGAAGATGAGCAAATCGCGCGGCACCTTCATCACCGCGCGCAGCTATGTCGACCACATCAAGAACACCGAATACCTGCGCTATTACTACGCTGCCAAACTGAACGGAACGATGGAAGACATTGACCTCAATCTTGAGGACTTTGTAGCGAAGGTGAACAGCGATCTGATCGGAAAGTACATCAATATCGCGAGCCGCTGCAGCGGATTCCTCACCAAGTTCTTTGACGGCAAGCTGGCGTTTGCCGACGCCAAGCCACTGCTTGATGGCGCGATCGGCAGCGGTCAAACCATCGCCGAATCTTTCGAGGCGCGTGATTTTGCACGTGCCCTGCGCGACATCATGGCTATTGCAGACCGGATCAACGGTGAAATTGCTGCCGCCGCGCCCTGGACTCTGGCAAAGGATGAGACGCAACGTGAAGCGCTGCACAACATCAGCTCCCGCGCGCTGCATGGTTTCTATGTGCTCTCCATTCTGCTGAGTCCGGTGTTGCCTGCATTGACCTCCCGCGTCGCACGCGAACTGTTTGGCATGGACCGCGATTTCACCTGGGCCGATCTCGGCGCACTGCCAACTCGAGTCACCGCCTACCAACATCTTGCGACCCGCCTCGATCCAAAACTCATCGAAGCCATGGTGGCCGCCAACCAGGAAAGCCTGCAGCCAACAACGCCTGCGCCGAACTCCGAGCAGCGCCATGCAGAACACCAGCAACACGTTGCTGCTACACCCGCCGTTCACGCTGCGGCAGCAAGTCGTGCCATTCCACCTCTAGGAGACCAGACCATGCCTTTGCGCACCCTGAGCGGGGAAATCGCTCCCATCGCTGAAACCATCAGCATCGACGACTTCAACAAGATCGACCTGCGCGTGGCGCGCATCATCAATGCCGAGCATGTGGAAGGCGCGGACAAGCTGTTGAAGCTCACGCTGGACATCGGCGAGGCACAACCGCGCACCGTGTTCGCCGGCATCAAGTCGGCCTACGATCCGGAAAGATTGAGGGGACGCATGACCGTGATGGTCGCCAACTTGGCGCCGCGCAAGATGAAATTCGGCATGTCGGAAGGCATGGTGCTGGCCGCTTCCGGCGAGGTACCGGGACTGTTTGTGCTGTCACCGGATGCGGGTGCGCAGCCAGGAATGCGCATCAAATAGTTTGCTGTTTTCTCCCTTCTCCCGCAAGCGGGAGAAGGGCTGGGGATGAGGGGAGGCAAGCAACCGCCATTTGCGTTGCGACCGCACCCCTCACCCTACCCTCTCCCGCCTGCGGGAGAGGGAATTGATGCTGCATTGTTACCTGCAATTTGCGATCACAACAGGAAAACCCCACATGGACTACGACGTACTCATCATAGGTTCCGGCCCCGCCGGACAACACGCAGCATGGCAGGCAGCACGCATGGGCAAGCGCGCGGCCATCATCGAACGCAAACCCAAGATTGGCGGCGCCGGACTGCAAACCGGCACCATCCCCAGCAAGGCGTTGCGCGAAGTGGCTTACCAGCTCTCGCGCTCCGGCGGCATGCGCCATGAATTCTCCCCGGACAGCCGCATCCGTCACGGCTTGCTGGCGGACGCGGTACGGCGCAAGGAAGGCGTGATCGCGCAGCAGGAGTCGGTCATCCTGCAACGCAGTTTGCGCCACGGCGTAGCGCTGATCCCGGGCGAGGCTTCGTTTGTGGATGCGCACACCTTGCAGGTCGTCAACGCGGACGGCAAGACGCGCAACATCTCGGCTGAGGTCATCATTCTCGCCAGCGGCTCGCGGCCGCGCCGCCCGACCAACATTCCTTTCGACAAAAAGACGGTGCTGGATTCCACCTCCATCCTGAATATGCGTCAGATGCCCAACAGCCTGCTGGTGGTGGGTGGCGGCGTGATCGCCTGCGAATTCGTTTCCATTTTTGCCGCGCTCGGCGTGCAGGTCTGTGTGGTGGATAGCCACGATCGACTGCTCGACTATCTGAGCGAGGACGTGGTGGAAGTACTGGCCGACAGCTTCCTCGGCATGGGCGTCACCTTGCACATGAAGGAACGCGTCAAGGAAATTCGCAGCGAAGAAAACGGAACCGTTACCGTGCTGGAAAGCGGCAAGGAAATTCGCACCGATGTCGTGCTCTTTGCGCAAGGCCGGGAACCCAACAGCGCAGGCCTGCATGTCGCCAACGCGGGCATCGCCATCCAGGACGGCTGGATCGATGTCAATCAGCATTTCCAGACCAGCGTGCCGCATATCTTCGCGGTGGGCGACCTGATTGGCCGTCCTGCGCTCGCCTCCACTGGCATGGAGCAGGGACGCGCAGCGGTGCTGTATGCCTTTGGCGGCGGGGAACAGGAAATGGCGGCGAACCTGCCGATGGCCGTATATACCATCCCGGAAATTTCTTACGTGGGCAAGACCGAGAAGGAAGTGCAGAAGGAAAACATCCCCTACATCATCGGTCGCGCCTATTTCAAACACAGCGCACGCGGCCAGATCATCGGCGACGCACAAGGCATGCTGAAATTGATCGTGGACACGCGCAACGAAAAACTGCTCGGCGTGCACATCGTCGGCGAGCAGGCCAGCGAACTCGTGCACATCGGGCAATTGGTAATGAACTTCAACGGCACGGTGCGCGACCTGGTCAGCAACGTGTTCAACTATCCGACGCTGGCAGAGTGCTACAAACTCGCGGCGGTAGATTGCACGCACCAACTGGAGCAACGAAAAACAATATAAGGCGCGCGCTGTTGTCCCCGCACTGCAACGTGCCGTCATGGCTCCGTCAATGAATGCTTACCACGCACCGTCCTGGCTGCCCGGCAGCCATGCCCAAACCATTTATCCGCTGCTGATCAAAGGCAGCGCTCCGGCTTATCGACGCGAACGCTGGGAAACACCCGACGGCGATTTCATCGATCTCGACTGGGTTGACGGCCCCTCAACTGCACCGCTGGTGGTGCTCTTCCACGGTCTGGAGGGAAGCTCCGCCAGTCATTACGCCATCTCCCTGATGCACAGCGTAAAGCAAAAAGAGTGGTGCGGCGTGGTGGTGCATTTTCGCGGTTGTTCAGGAGAATCCAATCGCTTACCGCGTGCTTACCATTCCGGCGATACCGAAGAAATCGACTGGATCTTGCGCCGCCTGCGCGGACGCTTTCCGCAGCGCCAGATCCATACCGCGGGTGTGTCGCTGGGTGGTAATGCGTTACTGAAATGGCTGGGAGAGCAAGGCAGCGCAGCGGCTGCGGTTGTTACGGCCGCTGCTGCCGTGTGTGCGCCACTCGACCTGACGGCCTGCGGCCATCACCTCGGCCACGGGTTCAACCGCGTTTACACAACTAGATTCCTGCATACCCTGAAGCGCAATGTGGCGCTTAAACTGACGCGCTTTCCCGACTGTATCGATGAGAAAAGAATGTGGGCGGCCAGTTCACTTTACGCGTTCGACGATGCCGTGACCGCGCCGCTGCATGGTTTTCGTGACGTCGAAGATTACTGGCTTCGCGCTTCCGCCAAACCGCTGCTGGGTTCAATTGCCGTGCCAACGTTGCTCCTGAATGCGCGCAACGACCCGTTCATGCCGCCTGCGGTATTGCCGCATTCTCATGACGTATCGCGTGCCGTCACACTGGAGTTGCCACAGGAAGGCGGTCATGTCGGCTTCGTTACCGGCCGATTCCCAGGGCGGCTCAACTGGCTGCCGCAGCGACTGCTGCATTACTTCTCGGGTGTTTAGTCCAATTTGACAAATGAATATCATTCGATTGGCCGCTATTACCCCTAGGAGACATTCGAGTTATTCAATAACGGACGCGTTCAAGACTGCTGACCCGTTTAATTACCCCGCTCAGTCACCCATTGAAACGTATTGCATAGCAGATGTTCTTTCGTCCCAATAAAAATATGTCTTGGCATCACTATCAGTTTTGAAGAAGTCTACTGCACCATACTTGACTACTAAATTCTTGACATCCCCTTCTTCACATTCAGAAAAACGCCCGCACGGAGTTAGATATTTACCTGGCTTAACAATTGCGACTCCCAGTACATCGATATATGGGTATTCTTTTTCATCTAAGAAATACTTTTTAAACGTCCCATTCTTTTGAGATATGAACACGATAAGGGCCACACGTTTTTTTCCATCCTTGGAGATGTATAACCCTGCAAAATCTCTAACCAAGTCTCCATTTAGATCAATACTAATGCGAGCAAATCTATTCTTGTCAGCGGAGCGCCATTTCTGACTCAACTCACTATCAGTTGGCAATCTCCAGCCTTTCGATTCAAATGGCCCGGCTTTTGATTCTGACACTATTACAAATGTCAGAATGGCTAATAGCATTCCTCTCATCATAAAAACTCTCTTCGTAACCTTTTCAACAGTCGAGCGTCTCTTATTGGCAGCATTCTGCCCGTTCGATCTTACTGTTACAAACGACGGCTCTCCGCTACTTAGCAGCCATTGCAGATTAATCTGTTTTATCAATTCGAAGAAAGGTACGCAGCACAAAATAATGCAATATGGCAATTGGCACCACCAAGATGACAAGAGCCTTTTCGTAAGCAGCTTCATTGTAGCCATTAACTTCCATGGCCCATGCTATTGCGATTAATACCGGCAACCCAATCAACGACTCAACAAAGGACACTAGCCGCATATTGGAATAAAGGGCACTTCGGCAGGTTGGGCAGGCAAATTCCGGCCTGAACAACAGAAATATCTTAGGCAACAAGCTAGTGCACTCTGGGCATTTTGGGAAATTCATTGTCACCTCATTCAAACCAGAAAAACTCGAAGCTAAGAACTTGATTCAGACGACAGCGATTAACGACTGGTCTTGGCCGAAATCTGCCTGTTTGTATTAATTTACGCCAATGACTCCATCGCCCCATGAGCGGACTGGGCATCTTTAGCTGGGCGAGTTATCGCTAGGCTGAACGTACGAAAGCAGTCCAATGCTCGCCAATTCACATTGTGCATTCATTGCATCTTCGATGACATCGTGATACTCATGCTCAACAAATTCTCTATCAATAGAGTTAAAGACAAAGACTGTGTAGTTCGATTTTGGCAAATCCGACATTCAATTACCTCCTGATTAAAAACAACAAAACGACAGCAAAAACTCTTCTGTACGCGCAAATTGTATGGGCAGCTGGCGAACTTCCCTTACTGGCCGCATTCTGCCCGATTGACTTCGCTAACACCATCTTCTCTTGTCCACCCGACAACTGCCGTTTTCGCCCCGCAGTTCGCAATCCAAACCATACGGACAAAGCTCCCTAGTGTTCTTCTTTTTGAGGTGAATTATTCTGCCTGGATCACGCCTCAACAGTCCTATTGTCCATCTACGATCTTGCCACTCATGCTCACGCTCTCACCATCGTTACTTAGTAGTGTCCAGAAGGACAGCGATGAAAGCATGGTCAATCCGCCCAGTGTCAGAAATGCGTAGTGCAACGCGCCCGTGACTGCTATCTGATTGGATTGCAGCAGATCGCCAAGATACCAGGCTGTCACCAACGATCCGCAGGCCAGGCCGAAGCTCATGGACATCTGCTGCATTGAACTGGCGATTGTGCTGGCCATGCTTGAGTCCGCCGCTTTGATATCTGCATAGGCCATGGAATTCATGCTGGAGAATTGCAAAGAATTGAAGAATCCCTGGGCCAGCCCAAGGCATACGATAAGTATGATCGGCGTCGTGGATACGAGACTGGTAAACGTGCTGATTGTGATGCCCATCAACAACGTGTTGACGATCAAAACCTTCCTGTATCCAAAACGTCGCAGTATCGGACTTGAAATCACCTTCATGCCCATGGCCGCCACGACTGCCGGCATCATGAGAAGTCCTGACTGCCACGCGGGAAATCCAAACCCAAGCTGGTAAAGCAATGGCAACAGGAACGGGAGACCGCCCACACCCAGACGCGTGATGAATCCACCGACTACGGAGACTCGAAAGGTACGTATGCGAAACAGCTTAAGCCTAAGTAACGGGTAGGCAGTTTGCTGTGCGTGCCAGCCGTAAGTACCCAGCAAACTCAGTGACACCAGCAACAAGATCGCCGCCGAGGTCATATCGATATTGTGTTCACCAAATATTTCCAGTAGCCACGAGAGCAGCGCCGTGCCAGACCCGAATAGCACCAAACCGATTACATCAAGCGGCCGGGGATCATCGCCGTGATAGTCCGGCATGTGACGATGAATCAGCAGAAGTGCCACCAGGCCAACTGGAATGTTGATAAAGAAGATCACCCGCCAAGGCAACCAATGCACGATCAGGCCACCAATAGTCGGGCCAAGCAGCGGCCCGATAAGTGCGGGAATGATCACGAAGTTCATTGCCTTCAACAACTCGGCTTTTGGAAATGTGCGAATGATGCAAAGGCGTCCGACCGGCATCATCATCGCTGCCCCCATGCCCTGCAAAATACGGGTGGCAACCAGCATGGGCACATTCAGGGATAGGCCGCAGAGAACGGAAGAAATTGTGAAGACTGCCACTGCGGTGCCAAACACGCGTCTGGTGCCGAAGCGATCCGCCATCCAGCCACTGATGGGAATGCATACAGCCAGACTCAGGATGTAACTACTGACGACGGCTTTAAGGCTCAACGGTGCCACATGCAGGCTCGCCGCAATGGATGGAACCGCCGTGTTGACGATGGTCGAATCGAGCTGTTCCATGAATAGTGCAGTTGCCACCACCCAAGGAAGATAGCGTTTTACTGTCAAAGCATCCATTTGAATACGTTTGATGCAATAAGAAAGGCGGTTTTGGACTGACTACAGTGCTGACATAAGCGCCCGCTTTGACCAATACTTGCTGGACGTTCATGCATGACACTTACTGGCCGCATTCTGCCTGTTTGTCTGCTACTACGCCAATGACTGCTTCTCAGCCATTAATTCATGTGAGGTAAATCCCCGGCTATGCCGGGGGACTTCAGAAGTTTGACTTATGAAACGGTCATGCAGCGGATAGATATATGGAGTTGCGGATATTCCCCCCTTTAAAAAAAGGGGGGCGAGGGGAGATTTGAGAGAGGACTTATTCGGCGCTTCCTTAACTGAAGAACGCCGTATCCGCCTGTGCCGGAATTTCAACCCGGGTGAGTTTGGCTTTTTGCAGTATTTCCCAGAAATAGCGATACGTGGCGCGATCATGCAACTCGCCGTCGTATTGTATAGGTCCCCATCCGGCTTCCTGTGCAGCCAGCAGGATGTTGCTGGCAACCGTCACTTCGCTGTAATTCGGTTTCATTGCATCCACGATGGCCTGGATCTGCGTCGGGTAGATGCTCCACATGCGCATGAAGCCGAATTCGTTGCGCGCGCGGCTGGCGTCGGAAAAAGTGGTTTCGACATTCTTCAAATCCAGCGTCACGTTGTGGGCGGGGACCACGCCGTGCGCCAGAGCGGCTGCGACCACTTCGGCCTTGGCGCGAGCCAGCAGGCGGTGTTCAAATTGGCCGGGGCTGCGCATGGCGGTGGCGGGAATGGCACCGTGGTGACCGCTGACGAAATCCATGAGGCCGAAATCCAGCACCTGTATCCAGGGCAGGGCGGCGATCTCGTAGGCTTCATGCAATGCGCC
Organism: uncultured Sideroxydans sp.; assembly: GCA_964404355.1. Lineage (GTDB taxonomy): Bacteria > Pseudomonadota > Gammaproteobacteria > Burkholderiales > Gallionellaceae > Sideroxyarcus. The sequence goes on from CAYOJU010000011.1 coordinate 34,085, forward strand.
GTGCGTTTCGATCAGCGCATGAATGGGAATCTCGCGGGTGATGCCGCTGGATGCGGCGACTTTCTGGATGTAGGCGATCATCTCGGCCGCTTGCGCGGCGCGTGTGCATTTGGGGATGGTGATGTAGGCCAGAACTCTGCCGGCACCTCCCACCAGAATATCCACATCCAGCTTCCACGCTGCATGCGTGTAATCGTGAATGCGCGCACCAGCCATGTGATGTTTGTTGGCTTCGGAGTTCACGACCCGGACGATCATTTCGGCATGTACGCGTTCCTGCCCCGCCGCCGCGCCGTCTTCGCAATCGCAGGTGATATCGAAGATCGGTCCGACAGTGTCCTGCAGTGCGAGCGCCTTGAGGATAAGTTTTTCGCTGCCGGCGAAATGCTCGCAGCTGGGAATGACGGGAAACGGTTTTTCTCCGCCGAACAGGGCCTGGTTGGGGTGTACTTTTGTGGACATGATTTTTCCTTATCTGCGCGGCATTAAAATTGTGTAATCGAGATCGAGCACTACGTTGGGGTGGTAAACCTGTTTTCCGTTCTTGTCGATGTGCGTCGTTTGCAATGTGCTGGCGGGCTGGTTCTTCAAACCGACCATACGCAAGCGCAGCGCACCGATGTCTTTCCGGTCCGGCAATTCCCAACGTTCAAGCACTTCCGTCCAGGTATAGAAGGTGTCGCCACCGAAACTGGGGTTGCTGTGGGAACCGGCGTTGATGGCAGCGATGCTCAGCGCATTCTCCAATCCATCATACGACAACGCACGACAAACCGAGATGACGTGGCCTCCGTACATCAGGCGACGACCGAACGGCGAGTCCTTCATCATCTGCTCGTCAAAATGCAGGCGCGCATTATTCTGGTAGAGCTTGGTGGCCAACGTGTGGTCGCTGTCGTCCACTGTCATACCGGCCGGATGGTTGATGCGTTCGCCCGGCGTGTAGTCGTCCCATAGCTTTTGGCTGCCGGTCAACGCGGTCTCAAATCGGCGTCCATCCAGGAATTTCGGCACCTGCAAACGATTGGCCGGAACGACGGCAGGCAACTCGGGGATGACGGTGGCCGGGGCCGGGCGGGAAAGATCGTGCTTGTGCACCATGACCCAGCGTTTCCATTCGAGTACCGGCTCGCGGTTCTGGTTGTGCGATACCGAATGCACATACACCACGCCGTTGCTGCCGCTGGAATTCTGCTTGAGTCCGATGACGGTAGACGAAGTACTCAGTGTGTCGCCGGGATAGACGGGCGAAAGAAAGCGCACATCGGCGTAACCCAGATTGGCCACGGCATTGACCGAGATATCCGGCACCGTCTTGCCGAAGGCAATGTGAAAAGCCAGCAAGTCATCCACCGTTTGATCGCGATACCCCAGCGCATGCGCCACCGGTTGCGCACAGTGCAGGATATGCCGGCTCCCGGTGAGTGCAATATAGAACGCGCAATCGCCTGTCGTGACAGTCCTGGGCGTGGCGTGGTGAATTACCTGCCCCAGAGCAAAATCTTCAAAGAAATTGCCGCGCCCGGGTTCATGTTTGCTGGATTCTTTAGGCATTTGGGCACCTCTAATAATTCAAAGTTCTTAGCAAGACAAGGCGCGAGCAACAAATTGCGACGCGGCCTATATGTAATAGGTGAGGAGTAATTTTTTGTGAGCAACGCCGTATTGCGACGAAGTGGGGTAAGCAGGCAATCCGCGAAGCGGATGCTCGCAAATTTGGATTATTAGAGGTGTCCATAGGAACTTTCAAGTTTGGTAATCATGTCGCTTAGGTCCAACAAGTGCTGGGCCGCCTTGACGTGGTGGTGTTCAACCAGCCGGTCGTTCACAACCACCGTGCCGCGTCCTGCTGCATTGGCGGCGGACAATGCGCTGATGATCTCCTTGGCCGTGTTGACCTCTGCCGGCTTGGGCGTGAACGCGTCGTTGGCGTAAGCCAGTTGTAAAGGATGCACCAGCGACTTGCCGTCGAAGCCCAAGTCGCGGCCCAAGCGGCAGGCATACTCGAAGGCTTCCATATTTTTGATATGGCTATTGATGCCATCCACCACACCGCGGTTATAAGCACGGGCCGCCAGGATCACCATGGAAAGGCTGGTCAGCAACGGGAAGCGGTCTTTGGTCGTGTGGGCGTGCATCTGCGAGACGAGATCGGAAGTGGCCATGATCATGCAGGCGATGCGGTCCGATGCACTAGCAATCTCTTCAGCGTGCAGCACTGCCAGCGGGCTTTCGATCATCACCATCACCGGTGTGTCTTTGCCGCCCGCACTATCCAGGGCATCCAGCGCACTCAGCACATCATCCCTGCCTTGAATATTGGTGAAGAGAATCGCATCGGCGCCTATGCCTGCGACGGCTTTAATATCGTCAGGCCCCCAGGGCGAGTCGAGATCGTTAACGCGTATCACCAGTTCGCGCGCACCCCAACCGCCCTGTTTGACGGCGTTCACCACATTGCGACGGGACTCTTCCTTGGCTGCGAACAGGATGGGGTCGCCCAGATCCAGAATGACCGAGTCAGCAGGCAGGCTGCGCGCCTTTTCCAGATAGCGCGTATTGCAGCCCGGGACATAGAGCATGGAACGGCGAGGCCGGAAATACTTGTTCATGATTCCCCCTGTAGTAGCAACACATTCTATTGGTTAGTCGATCAAAACCGTCAGTTGATTCTATAGACGGCAAAATACCGTGTCAACAAAATTCTTATGTCTTATATAAGATATATAACACTTGATTAAGCAAAAACGGCGTGATAAATTCCCCTCACACTATCCGCCATACCATTTTTACCAACAAGGACGCGCAAATGGGATCTCCAGTCTTTCAACCGCTGTACCAGCAGATCAAGGGATTGCTTACGAAAAGCCTGATCTCGGGCGAGTGGGCACCGGGCACGGCCATCCCCAGCGAAATGGAATTGGCGGCCCGCTTTGGCGTGAGTCAGGGCACGGTCAGGAAAGCCATTGATGAGCTGGCCGCAGAGAACATCGTGATGCGGCGCCAGGGCAAGGGTACTTATGTGGCAACCCACAATGAGGATAAGACCAAGTTCCGTTTTCTGCGCATGGTTGCGGCCGATGGCAGCAAAAAGCTGCTGGACAACAAGTTGCTGAGCTGCGAGCGCACCAAAGCTTCAGCCGCCATTGCAAAGCTGCTGGACATCAAAACCGGCAGTGCGGTGATCGAGATCAGACGGCTGCTGTTGTTTTCAAACAAGCCGCAGATTCTGGACCGCATCATTCTGCCCGTTGCCTCATTCAAGGGCGTGACAGCCGAACGCATCGAGTCTTACAACGGCTCCATGTACCGGATGTACGAAACACTGCTGGGTATCCATATGGTGCGCTCGGAAGAGCGACTGACGGCCATGGGAGCGGATGCGGAGACCGCTTCCGCGCTGCACCTCAAAACAGGCACCCCGCTGCTGAGCATTGAGCGCGTGTCTTATACCTATGGCGACAAGCCCATGGAATGGCGTCTGGGACTGTGCCTGACGGATGACCATCATTACCTGAACCATCTGGATTAACAGCAGCAAGACAGGAGTGTCGGATCAATTATTGAGAAACAGGGGGATATATGGCAAACATAGGAAAAAGAAAAAGCGATCATAGCCCTGACAAGGATCAAGTCGATTCCAGCGTGCTGGGCGGCTACTGGCCAGGAATTCAGTTGTATTACCCGCCGGTCAAATATGCACCTTCACTGGGTATCTACGAAGACCTCGAAGCGGCGGCGCTGCGCATGAAAAAACATGCGCACCAGACGCATGCCCACACCCTGATCTTCGACCTGGAAGACGGTTGCCGCCAGAAGGAAATGAGCCGCACCCTGCTCCGCCAGGAATTGCCCAAGTTCCAGCGCAGACATGAAGTCGCGATTGCGATCCGGATCAATCCGTTCCGCACTGAAGAGTACGAACTGGACATGAAACTGGTGAAGGACATGGCCGACCACATCGACGTCGTGATGCTGGCCAAGGCAGGAGAAGCCTACGGCGCGCCCGAAGTCAGGGACCTGTCCGCATTTCTGGCGGGTCTGAATCATCCGATCACCATACAGCCCATCATCGAGCACCCGAAATCGCTGAAGATCGCGCCGGACCTCATGCAGTACGGCACGGTGAAGCACGTCGTGTTCGGCATTCATGACTTTTCCAAAGCGATGGGTATCCAGATCACGCCGGAACACTGGACCGAGGAACTGAAATACTTCCTCAACCAGATCATGTTCGAGGCGCGCATCGCCGGTAAAGGCGTCATCGGCGGCGTGGAAACATTGATCGGTTCCAGCAGCATGCCGGAGAACTTTGTCGAGCCGCATGACGTGCGGCGCTGGCTCGACCTGCACGGCGAGAACGAGTCGCACATTGTTTATAAACATGCCTGTCAGGAAGCGGCCAATGGCTTGACCGGCAAGCAGGTCATTCATCCCGCGCACATCCACTTGTGCAAGGTGGCATACACCCCGTCGCCCACCGAAGTCTCGCAAAAGATCCGCATATTGAAAGCGGCCATTGAGGCAGATGCGCTGCTGGGTGGCGCCATCAAGTTCGAAGGCGAAATGCTGGACCCTCCCATGTTCGGCAAAGCCTTGCAAACCTTGTTACGGGCGCATGCCTTGCGTGCGCTCACACCTGCAGACACCGAATTTGCCATGACGGTGCTGCAATTGATGCCTGCCCAGGTCATCCGTGAAAACTGGCCGTACGGCGTAATCCTGTAGGAGCAAGCATGTCAAACTTTAAACCTTTCGCCCCCTGGGTATGGCAAGTCCCGGAGAATTTCAACATCGGCGTTGCCTGTACCGACGCGCATCTGAACACGCCTGCCGCGAGCAACATCGCGATGATCGTGGAAGACGACAAGCTGGGCACATCGCAGATCACGTTCGCGCAATTGTCTGAACGCACCAGTCGCTTTGCCCAGATCCTGAGAAACTTCGGCGTGGGTCCCGGCGAGCGTATTCTGATCCGGCTGCCCAACTCATTGGATTATCCCACTGCCTTTCTGGGCGCGATGAAGTGCGGCGCCATTTCCGTACCGACCTCCACCTTGCTGACCGGTGAAGAAGTGGTCTATCTCGCGCAGGATTCCGGTGCGGCAGTGCTGGTCACCGACAAGGCCGCCTGGGCCACGCTCAAGGACCAGCTGCACGATGCGGTCAACCTGCGCCATGTGCTGCTCTCCGGGCCGGGTGAAGTGCAGAAAGTCGAGGGACTGGATGTTCAGGATCTGGAAACGGCTTTGTCCAGTATTCAAAAATACGCGCCGCCGCATCCGACCAAATCGACCGACCCTGCCTACCTGGTGTACACCTCCGGCACCACCGGCTACCCCAAGGGCGTATTGCACGCGCACCGTGCCCTGATCGGCCGCACACCGGCTTCCACTTACTGGTTCGATTTCGCCAAGGAAGGCGATCGCATCATGCACTCCGGCAAATTCAACTGGACCTATGTGCTGGGTTCCGGGTTGATGGACCCGCTGTATCTGGGCAAAACTGTGATCGTGCACGAAGGTAAGAACGACTCCAACACCTGGCCGCGCCTGATCAAGAAACATTCAGCCACGATTTTTGTGGGCGTACCCACCATTTATCGGCAGATCGTGCAGAAAAGCGATTTCAACAAAGCGGATGTACCCAGCCTGCGCCACTGCATGAGTGCCGGCGAGCATCTGTCGGATGAAGTGCTGACGCAATGGCGCGAGCGTTTTGGTGTGGATATCTACGAGGCGGTTGGCATGTCCGAGTTCTCCTACTACCTGTGCCAGACCAAGTCGCGCCCCATACGTCCCGGTTCTGCGGGTTTTGCACAACCCGGCCACAAGATACAACTGCTGAATCCGGAAACGCTGCAACCGGTGGCAACCGGCGAAGAGGGCATGATCTGCGTGCCGGACGACGATCCCGGATTGTTTCTCAATTACTGGAACCTGCCGGAGGAAACCACCAAGCTGCGGCATGACGGCTTTTTCTTCACCGGCGACTACGCGCGTTACGACGAGGACGGCTACATCTGGTTCCTCGGGCGCCGCGACGACATCATCAAGAGCTTCGGCTATCGCGTGTCGCCGTACGAAATCGAACGTGTACTGAAATCGAACCCCGCCGTTGCCGATTGCGCCTCCGTCGGCGAGGAGATCGAAAAGGACAAAGTGCTGGTGGTGGCCTACGTAATCATGCAGCCCGGCAGCACGACAACAGCCGATGAATTGCTGGCCTTCGGACGCGAACATCTGGCGGCCTACAAGGCACCCAAGACCATCTACCTCGCGAAAGATTTTCCGCGCACCAAGAACGGAAAGATTTTGCGTCGGGATGTGAACCCGAGCATTGCCACTGCGAGATCGACGATGCGCTGATCGGCAGAGATTCGGCTCTGCCGGTTGGCTACGGGGACTCGTTTGGTTCCGACTATATGGCCGAAGGTGGTCAAGTTGGCTTCGTTACCGGCGATTCCCAGGGCGGCTCAATTGGCTGCCGCAACAGCTGCTGCAATACTTCTGCACGGGTATTTAGTTCCAGCTATGACTGGCTTCCCGATAACGGATATTCATACTTCAGAAACCACATCGATTCAGATTAAAAGTAGGATGTTTTTTGCATTACATGCCGAGCTTCGTTACTCGTAAGTGTTCTTTGTCTCACTAAGCCACCGTCGAATGTAACTTCCAACGTGTAGCTTTCTGAAGCATCACCACCAACCAATTTCAAAATATATTGCCTCTTATTATTTACTCTCAAAACAGCCTTATTCAAATCAGCCAAGTCGGCATAAACCGACCTTGCAACAAACAAGTCTTTGCCATTAACTGAAATTTCCAAGTCATCTACATTGCTGCAAGGATACCGTGAGTAAGTGCAGTTTGAAGAGATTAAATCTGGACGTCCGTCGCTTGGTTTGCCAATGTCGATTTCATGAGTAGTAATCTTGACGCTGATATTAGTTTTACCAAAGGATGCCTTAACGTTAGTCACTCCACGCGATGCAATATTTTCACCGATTGCACTTTCTGAAGATGCATAGCCTGCGTAAGAGCCGAGAAATATGCTTAGTAACCCAATAATAATCATTCTCATGCTGACTGCCTCCTGATTGGCTGCGATATCGGTCATTCACGATACGCAGTTTTCTAACTCAAATTGTCTTTGCCATGAATGCAAATGGAATTGCCAATGGCCAGAAGATCACTCCCTGTCATAGAATCCACGCGCTTACACACCAAGTGTATAAGTCTATTTCTTGAGCAAATCACGTATTTCAGCCAGCAGCACTTCCTGATTTGAAGGCGCTGCCGGTGCAGCTTCCGCTTTTTTCTTGAGGGAGTTGATCATCCTGACCACCGTGAAGATCACAAAAGAAATGATCACGAAGTCGATCACGGTCTGGGTGAATTTTCCGTAGGCCATTACAACTGCGGGCGAAGTTCCGGCTGCTTCCTTGATGGTGATGGCAAGATCGGAGAAGTTGACGCCGCCAAGCAGCACGCCGATCGGCGGCATGACGACGTCGCTGACGAAGGATGACACGATTTTCCCGAAGGCCGTACCCACGATCACACCAACGGCCATATCGATCACATTACCCCTTACCGCAAATTCCTTAAACTCCTGGACAAAGCTCATGGCTACTCTCCTTTCAGTTAATAAAATTTGTTTCAGCTATTCATGCGGGGTGAATCGCCCCGGCGGCAAGCGATGCAATGAGTTTCTTTGATTTTGCCTGAAAATTTAGCGGGTGAGACTGCGTGAGCTCATTGACATGCTGTTTGATCCTGGCCGGAGACAGGGAAAGCTCGCTATTCTTGAATGCCAGGACAATTTTGTTGGGGCTATCGTCCGCATTGACTACAACGATGCGCCCTGCAAAGCTGGTTTCTATGCGCGAAGCCAACGCGCCGTGAAGGCCATTGCTGCTCCACAAATTGGCCACCATGATGCCGTTATCTGTCAATGATGCAAAACAGTCATCGTAAAACTGCTGGCTGCATAATGCATCGGGCAATCCTGAGGTATCGAATCCGTCCACCATCAATACATCAAACAGCTCGCTGTTCTCTTTCACGAACACCGCGCCGTCCCCAAGCAATACCTTGAAGCGCGCATCGTCGGCGGGTATCGCGAATTCATTGCGCAAAGCGATGACATCGGGATTGATCTCGACCACGGCTATTTCTGCCTGCGGCAAATAACGGAAGCAATACTTGGCCAGCGAACCGCCACCCAGACCGATCATCGCGATGCGCCTGGGGGAAGGATCAAACAACAAGAAACTCATCATGGCCCGGGTATAGCTGAAGACCAATTGATCCGGATCTTCGATGTTCATCTCGCTTTGCAAACACAGCGCATCAAATTGCAGAGAGAGCATTCCGTCGTTCTCCAGCAAATAGGGTTTCCCCGGTTCGGACTGCGGGTTGGCCAACAAGGCGAGCAGTTGTCCCAATTTCTGGCACAACGTGCCGGTCAAACCTTTCGCCTGCTTATTTTTTCGCGACATGAGCGGCTGATATTGCCGTGAGAATGCCCTGCAGTATGGCGACAGGTGTGGGAGGGCATCCGCTCACCACCACATCGACCGGGATGACGTTGGCGACTTTGCCGCAGGTGGCATAGTTCTCGCCGAAGATGCCTCCGTCGCAGGCGCAATCGCCGATAGCGACCACCAGCTTGGGTTCGGGCGTGGCATCGTAAGTGCGCTTGAGCGCAATTTCCATGTTGCGCGATACCGGGCCGGTGACCAGCAGCAGGTCGGCATGGCGCGGGCTGGCGACGAATTTTATGCCCAGGCCTTCGATGTTGTAATAGGCGTTGTTGACGGCATGAATTTCGAGTTCGCATCCATTGCACGACCCCGCATCCACCTGGCGGATGGCCAGTGCACCGCCGAAGGTATCCAGTATCGCCTGTTGCAGACGCTGCGTATCGACGCGCATCGCCTCGTCAACTTGTGGCGGTGTTTCGGTCTTGATACCCGTTTTGATGATCTGTTTAATGATCTGGTACATTTGGAAGCCTCTAGAAATTCACTTTTGCGGGATGAAGCGCAAGGAGCCGCGCAACGAACGACGAGACATATCGATCTGATAGGCGAGGAGTGAGTGAGCACGCGACGCAGCGATTCGCCCGGAAAATGAATTTATAGTGACTTCCATCAGAGATCCTGCCCCGAGTAACTCAGATTGAACGATTTGTTGATCAGCGGAAAATCCGGCACGATGTCGTTGACGACGG
>CAYOJU010000011.1:43424-46448 GCA_964404355.1 uncultured Sideroxydans sp.
AGATTGAACGATTTGTTGATCAGCGGAAAATCCGGCACGATGTCGTTGACGACGGCGTGCTCCAGCACCGGCCAGTTTTGCCAGGAGGGATCGTGCGGATGCACACGGGTAAGGTTGCCCTGCGCGTCGGTATGGATGGCCACCAGCACTTCGCCGCGCCAGCCTTCCACCATGCCGATGCCAAAGCCGTTTGCAGGCAGTTTTTCCAGCAGCGCCGGTGGCTCCATTTCATGGATCAGATTGGTCAATATGTCGCGCTGCAGGCGCAACGATTCGAACAGTTCATCGAAGCGCACGATGGCGCGTGCGGCAACATCGCCGTTGCGATAGGTTGCCATCTGTACATCCAGTTTGTCGTAAGGGGCACAGGCAAACTGCACGCGCGCATCCCAGGCCTGTGCGCTGGCACGTCCGGCCAATCCGCACAAGCCGAGTTGCGCAGCCAGTTTTGGCGTGACCACACCGGTACTGATGAAACGATCCTGCAGCCCGGCATGTTCGTCGTAGATGCCGCGCAGGATGCTCACCTGTTTCTCCAACATGTCGCATTCCTGCTCGATGATGTGCTTGCCCTCGACCTTGAGGTTCACGGTGACCCCGCCAGGCACGATCTTATCCATCAGGTAGCGATGACCGAACAGCGCGGCGTTGTTGCGCAGCACCTGTTCCTTGAGTATCCAGAATTGGGCGAAACCGAACGACAGTGCGACGTCATTGCCCAGATAGCCGAGATCGCCCAGATGATTGGCGACACGTTCGCGTTCCAGCAACAGGGCTCGCATCCACAGGGCGCGGCTGGTCGGTGTTACGTTGGCAATGCTTTCTGCCGCCATGGCGTAGGCCCAGGCATAGGCCACAGTGCTGTCGCCGCTCACACGCCCGGCCAGTTTGGCGCCTTGCCGCAAGCTCATGCTCTCGAAACGTTTCTCGATACCTTTGTGCACGTAGCCGAGCCGTTCTTCCAGACGCAGCACACGTTCGCCGATGATGGAGAAACGGAAGTGACCCGGCTCGATGATGCCCGCATGTACCGGGCCGACCGGAATCTCATGCACCCCCTGCCCTTCCACCTGGACAAAAGGATAGGCGTCCGGCTCTTCAGTACGACTTGCTGCCGCATCGAAATCCTTGCGCAAGGGGAAGCTGCCGCTGTGCCAGGCACCGTGGCGCAACCATTTGCGGTGATCCTGGCCTTCATGAGCATAGATGCCGAGCATATCGTAGGCCGCTCGCTGCATGCGGCTGGCCGCCGGGAAGATGCCGCTGATATCAGGATAGTTCGGGTGATCTGCGGGCAGCGGCACGTTGAGACAGACCAGACCGGCTTCATTGATCAGCACCAAATGCAGCTTGAAAACCTTGTGCTGCTGCCTTGCGTCGCTGCCCCACAACGCCACCAACCTGCCGCCGCCGTCGTGGACCTGCTGACAGATTCCGTGCAGATCATCGGGCGAGACATCGCCCGACCACGCGGGAAGCGTGTCGGTCAGTCGGGTCAATTTCAGGTTGGGATGTTTGATCGGCATATTGGTTACCCCAGCAAGGCTGCCGCCTGGCGATACCAGTCAGCCAGATAAGGCGGCATATACAGGCCGAGCATCAGCACCAGCAGCAGGTGGGCGAACACCGGAATGAGCGCAGGCGAATGCGGCAATCGTTTCGCTGAGGTTTCGCCAAACACGACAGGCTGAATTTTGCCGAAGATGGCGGCAAACGCCACGCCCAGCGAGATCAGCAGGATTGGCGTCGCCCACGGATATTCGTGCATGGCGGTAGTAATGATGAGGAACTCGCTGGCAAACACGCCGAACGGCGGCATGCCCAGAATGGCGAAAGTGCCGAGCGCCAGCCCCCAACCCACGGTCGGACTGACTTGCAACATACCGCGGATGTTCTCCATCACCTGCGTGCCGGACTTCTGCACCGCATGGCCGACTGCGAAGAAGATCGCGGACTTGGTCAGCGAGTGCACGGTCATGTGCAGCATGCCGGCGAAGGTCGCCACCGGGCCGCCCATGCCGAAGGCAAAGGTGATCAGCCCCATGTGTTCGATGGAGGAATAGGCGAACATGCGCTTGATGTCTTTTTGGCGGAATAGCGAGAACGAAGCCACCACTACCGAAAGCAGGCCAAAACCCATCATCAGATAGCCGGCAAAGTGCGTTCCCAGCGAACCGTCCACCAGCACTTTGCTGCGCACCACTGCACACAATGCGACATTCAGCAACAAACCGGACAGCACGGCGGACACCGGCGTCGGACCTTCCGCATGCGCATCGGGCAGCCAGCTGTGCAGCGGTACCAGGCCGACCTTGGTGCCGTAACCCACCAGCAGGAATATGAACGCCAGCTTGAGCACGGTCGGTTCCAGATCGCCCTTGACCTGGTTGAGGTGCGTCCACAACAGCGCCGTGCCGCCTTCGCCCAGCACTCGCTCTGCAGCGAAGTACAACAGGATAGTGCCGAACAACGCCAGCGCGATACCGACGCCGCACAGAATGAAATATTTCCATGCCGCTTCCAGACTGGCCGGGGTGCGATACAGACTGACCAGCAGCACCGTGGTCAGCGTCGCCGCTTCCATCGCGACCCATACGATGCCCATGTTGTTGGTGGTAAGCGCCACCAGCATGGCGAAGGTGAACAACTGGTACATGCTGTAGTACAAGTGCAGCATGCCGACGGAGAGCTTGCCGTGATGCTGCTCGATGCGCATGTAGGGCCGAGAAAACAGCGAAGTGGTAAAGGCGACAAAAGCGGTCAGCGCAACCAGAAACACATTGAACTGGTCTATGAAGAATTGTTCGTTGAAGGCAACTTGCGGTCCGGCATCGATCACGCGCATGGTCAGAACCACCGATGCGGCAAATGTGAAGAAACTCATCAACGAGTTGAGTTCCGCCGCCCATTTGCGCGAACCGAACACGGCCAGCAGCCCGCCGCCCAGCAGCGGGGTAAGCAACAGCGCGAGGAGTTGCAGGTCAATCATCCTTGAGCTTCTCCATATGGGTGATATCCAGGCTG
>CAYOJU010000012.1:0-27075 GCA_964404355.1 uncultured Sideroxydans sp.
AACGACCTCAGGCTGTTCTTCGAGAACGACCTGCAATTCCTGAAACAATTTAACTGATATGCAATTTTCTGAATCCTGGTTGCGTACCTTCGTGAATCCTTCGCTGACCAGCGAGGAGTTGTCGCATCTGTTGACCATGGCCGGGCTGGAAGTGGAGGAGATGACTTCGGTCGCTCCCGCCTTCGAGAAGGTTGTCGTTGGGCAAGTGCTGACCAAAGACAAACATCCCGATGCGGATCGCCTGAACGTGCTGACGGTGGATGTCGGCCAAGCCGAGCCGCTGAACATCGTGTGCGGTGCGGGGAATGTGACCGTCGGCATGAAAGCGCCTTGTGCGCTGGTAGGCGCCAAGCTGCCCGGCATCGAGATCAAACAGGCCAAAGTGCGCGGTATCGCCTCTTTCGGCATGATGTGTTCGGAAAAGGAACTCGGCCTTGCCGAAGAAAGCGCCGGGCTGATGGTCCTGGCCGCCGATGCGGTCGTCGGCCAGAGCATTCGCGAGCATCTCGATCTCGACGATTACCTGATCACACTCAAGCTCACGCCAAACCGCAGCGACTGCCTGTCGCTGAACGGCATTGCACGCGAAGTGGCGGCATTGACGGGCACACCGTTGCAAGCCGTTGCGCAAGCGTCCATCAAACAGGCAAGCAGCCAGAGCCGCAAGGTCAAATTGACTGCTCCTGCAGCCTGCCCGCGTTACAGTGGTCGCGTGATTTCCGGCGTGAACGCCAAGGCAGCGACACCGGCCTGGATGGTGCAGCGCCTGCAGCGTTGCGGCCTGCGCAGCATCAGCGCACTGGTCGATGTAACCAACTATATTTTGCTTGAGCTTGGGCAGCCGCTGCACGCGTTCGATTTGAACAAATTGAATGGCGATATCGAAGTGCGTTTTGCACATGGTGGAGAAAGCCTGAAGCTGCTGAACGAGCAAGTCGTGGACTTGAAAGACGACATGCTGGTGATCGCAGATAGCAGGGGCCCGGTCGCACTGGCTGGTGTGATGGGTGGCGCGGATAGCGCGGTAAGCGATACCACGACTGATATTTTCCTGGAAAGCGCGTTCTTTTCACCCAGCGTGATTGTCGGAAAGTCGCGCCTGCTTGGTTTCAGCTCGGATGCGGCTTACCGTTACGAACGCGGAGTTGATTTTTCCGGCACGGCGGCAGCGCTGGATCGCGCCACGCAACTGATCCTCGACATTTGCGGTGGTCAGGCCGGAGCAGTCACTGAAGCCCAGGCAGAGTTGCCTGCACGTCCGGCGGTGAAACTCCGCACCTCGCGCGTGCTTCGTGTGCTGGGCGTCGCACTTAAGGCCGATGAGATCGCGCAGATATTGTCGCGGCTCGGCATGGTGTTCCAGCAAAAGGGCGAAGAGTTCTCGGTAACGCCGCCCAGCTACCGTTTCGATATCGCCATTGAAGAAGACCTGATCGAAGAGGTCGCGCGCGTGCATGGCTATGAAAACATCCAGCCGGCGCCTATCCAGGCGCGCATGAGTATCTTGCCTCTTGTCGAGGCAGAACGCCCATTGGCCAAGCTGCGCCAGCACATGGTGCTGCGCGATTATCAGGAAACCATCAACTACGCCTTCGTGGATGCCGAGTGGGAGCGTGATTTGTGTGCCAACACTGCACCCATTGCTTTGAAGAATCCCATCGCCAGCCAGATGAGCGTGATGCGCAGCAGCCTGTTGGGCGGATTGCTCGCGGCTTTGCGTACTAATCTGGCGCGTAAACAACCGCGCGTACGCCTGTTTGAGATTGGAGGCTGTTTTGCCGCCGATGCAGGCAGCTATACTCAAAATGAACGCCTGGCCGGATTGGCTTATGGTGGAGCCGAGTCTGAACAGTGGGGCTCTCCCGCTCGCGATGTGGACTTCTATGATGTAAAAGGCGACGTCGAAGCCTTGTTTGCGTCGCGCAAATTGAGTTTTCAGACTGCGCAACATCCAGCTTCGCATCCCGGACGTTCGGCGCGTATCCTGCTGGATGGTCGCGCCATCGGCTGGATTGGCGAACTGCATCCGCAGCGTCAACAACAATACGACTTGCCACAGACAGTAGTGTGGTTTGAGGTTGAACTGGCAGCGTTGACCCAGGATAGCGTTCCCAAGCTGGCGGACATCTCGCGTTTCCCGCCAGTTAGACGCGATGTGGCTGTATTGGTTGATGAAAACGTTACAGTACAGTCGCTTCTGGATGCAATGCGGGCAGAAAACGCACCAAATGTGGTCGAGTTGGCTTTATTCGACGTATATCGCGGCAAAGGCATGGAGCAAAGCAAAAAAAGCCTTGCATTCCGTGTGTTATTGCAAGATACTCAAAAGACTCTGACTGAAAATGAGATTGAAGAAAATGTAGCTCGTCTGGTTGCAGCTTTGCAACGTCAAGGCGCGCAGTTGCGAGTGTAAGAGGAGAATATGACAACACTGACCAAGGCTGAACTGGCCGATTTTCTGTTTGAAAAAGTAGGCCTGAACAAGCGCGAAGCAAAAGATATGGTAGAAGCGTTCTTTGAAGAGATACGCATGCAATTGGAACAAGGGGAAAGCGTCAAACTTTCCGGCTTCGGCAACTTCCAGTTACGTGACAAGCCGCAACGTCCCGGCCGCAATCCTAAGACAGGCGAGGAAATCCCGATCACCGCGCGCCGTGTGGTGACTTTCCACCCCAGCCAGAAACTCAAGAGCATGGTAGAAAAGACCTATCATGGAACATCACGTAGCTAATTCCGATCTGCCGCCCATCCCGGCAAAACGCTACTTCACCATCGGTGAAGTCAGCGAATTGTGCGGGGTGAAGGCGCATGTGCTGCGCTACTGGGAACAGGAATTTACTCAACTCAAGCCGGTCAAGCGTGGCGGCAACCGTCGTTACTACCAGCATCACGAAGTACTGCTCATCCGCCGCATCCGCCAATTGCTTTACGAAGAAGGCTTCACCATCAGCGGCGCACGCAGCCGTCTGGACCAGCATGCCATCCGTCAGGAAGAAACCGCGCCAGCGTCGAGTTTCAATATGGTTGCTTTCCGGCGTGAACTGCGCGACATCATCACGCTGCTGCACGCGTGAATAGAAAAATCGCATAAAACTGCTTCAAGTATTCCGAAGTGCTCTGCTATAATCCGCGCCCTCGGGGCGTAGCGCAGCCTGGTAGCGTACTTGCATGGGGTGCAAGGGGTCGGGAGTTCGAATCTCCCCGCCCCGACCAGTAATAACAAAGACTTACGACTTAACAGCCGTAAGTCTTTTTTATTTATATTAGCCGTTTGGCTAATACTCGATCATTTTCCCGCCTTCGGGAGCTTCAAAATCACTTCAGATACAGGTGCGTTCTGGCGGCGAATATATCGCTGCGCTTCACCCATCTCGCGCCTGCTACTCTGTGATTTTGAGAAGGGCGAGCTGTGCACATTGTGAGAACGCAAGTTGCAGCATCCAGATCGCCAATTTCATAAAGGGTTTGATAGAGCGTTCGCCAATAGGTTGGCTTACGCCAAATCGAATCATCAACAAGGCGTGGCTAACAAGGTGGCCGTGCTGTGACGTGACGCTTGTAATCATGCGTCATCCTATCAGCGTCACATTTTAAGCGGAGCCCTACTCCAACCAGGCGTGACGAGAGAGCCAGCGGCTCAACTCGTTGTCGTTTGGCAGCTCCAGCTTGTCAAACAGTCTGGCCCTGTGGCTCTCCACCGAGCGCGGGCTGCACGGCGGATTGAGTTGCTGGGAGATTTCCCTGTTGGATTGTCCTTGGGCCACTTGACGGGCCACTTCGCGCTCGCGCGGCGTAAGATCCGTCCATAGCTGCAGTGCTGCAGCGCGTTGTTTAGCCTCGGCTATCGCAGATGGCAATTTATCGAGCAATTGGCGGGTGTTCGGCTTGACGACCCAATCGAAGGCCCCGAACCGCACCGCCTCAAGTGCGGTGGGAATATCGCCGTGGCCGGACAGGAATAACACGACCAGCGGGCTGTGTTGCCGCCGCAGTTCCTCCAGTACGGCCAGCCCGCTCATGCCGTTCATGCGCAGATCCAGGATCGCGCAACCCGGCCGTCGCGGGTCCACGTTTTTCAGGAAAGCTTCCCCGGAATCGAAGCCTTGGACTGCCAGTCCCTGCGAAAACAATAGCAGCAGCAGAGAGCGGCGCAGGGCTTCGTCGTCATCGACCACGTAGAGGGTGAGCGAGGTTTCTGTCATGGGGTCAAGGGCAGTGAGAAGAAAAATATAGCGCCACCTTCGGCGCGGTTGGCGACTTGCAGGGAGCCTCCGTGCGCTTCGATGATGGTGTGGCAGATGTTCAGTCCGAGCCCGAGGCCGTCTGTCTTGGTGCTGAAAAAGGGCTCAAACAATCTTTTCTGCAAGGCGTCCGGGATGCCGGGGCCGTGGTCGCCGACCTGAATCTGGATCGAGCTTTCGATCCGGAACGTGATGATGTCGATCACGCGTTGTGCGGGGGGCGTGCCCAGCATGGCCTGCATGGCATTTTGCATCAGGTTGATCAACACTTGCTGCAGCAGGACAGGGTCGCCGCGCAACTGCGGCAGGGTATCGGCCAGTTGCATTTTTGTGTGTGTCTGATGGCGTTGCAGTTCCGGGCGCAGCATCGTCAGCGTGTCCGAGAGGACGGAATGTACGTCGCAGGCTTCGTAAGTGCCGCGGCGGGTGTTGATGAGGCTGCGGATGCGCTTGACAATGTCGCTGGCGCGCTGAGCCTGGGACACGATGTCGTCGAGCGCCGAAGTAAGCAGCGGCTGCTGCTCCCGG
The DNA here is from genome assembly GCA_964404355.1 of uncultured Sideroxydans sp. Classification (GTDB taxonomy): domain Bacteria; phylum Pseudomonadota; class Gammaproteobacteria; order Burkholderiales; family Gallionellaceae; genus Sideroxyarcus. Next base: position 4,770 of record CAYOJU010000012.1, read on the forward strand.
CTGGCAATCGTCCTTGCGGCCAGAGCAAAATTGGACAGCGCCATCAGCGGCTGGTTGAGCTCGTGGGCCATCGTGGTGGCGATCTCGCCCAGGCTGGCGAGGTGTGCGCTGCGCTGTAGTTGCTGTTCTTGCAACTGTTGCCGGGCTTCGGCTTGTTTTTGTGCCGTGATATCCATCACTGAACTCATCCAGCCCCAATACCCGCCCTGGGCGTCGACGAGCGGGGCGGTGTAGATCATGCCGATTACCTCGTGGCCTTCGCGGTGGGTGAACCGCGACTCGTAACCGTCCAATCCAGGATTGCCACGCAGCGCCGGAGAGTTTTCGAGATGTTCCCGATCAAAGAGCCAGAAGGGATACGGCGGCTGGAGGCCCAGCAATTCTTCGGCCGAGTATCCCACCATTTCGCAAAATGCCGGGTTGACATACACGATGCGCCAATCGGGATCGCTTACGCCTATGCCGACCGGCAGCGAGTTTTCCATCGCTTTGAGAAAAGCGTTGTGTTCTTCAATGGCCTGAGTGCGTTGCTGCACGCGCTGCTCCAGTTTCAGACGGTGCTGGCGAAGCTCGGCAAAGCGCGGGTTGCGCAATTGCCAGTACAGTCCTCCCAACAACAATACTGCGGCGGTCAGGACGATGGCTCCCAAGCGTGCATTTTGCGCTTCGGCCAAGTCGCTGGTGACGGTCAGCGTCCAGCCCAGCTCGGGCACGCGGCTGTCCAGCGCCAGGAATGACACCGGACGATTTTGCAGCGTCGTTTGCAACCGGTACTCGGATGGCTCTTCGGCGTGCTCCATGCGCCAAGGCAGGATGTCAAAGTTGCTGCGTTTGCCGTACTGACCGGTTTGGGATAACTCGGCGAGTTCGGCAGGCGGCAACTGACGGCTGCTGCGGAAGAGCCAGTCCGGCACCGAACCTAGGAAGATAATGCCCCGATCATCTCGCAGGATAACGGGGGTGGCACTGTTGGTCCAGGCGCTTTCCAGCGCATCCGGAATAACCTTGAGGGCGACTGCGCCGATCACTTGCTTTCCATGCCGCACCGGTTCGATAGTGACCAAGCCGTGTATCCCCGAGATTGAGCCGAATCCGTAGACAGAACTGCGGCGGCCCTGCAATGCTTCCCGAACGTAAGGGCGCTGGCTGTAGGAATGGCCGACGAAGCTGCGGTCGGTGTTCCAGTTGCTTGCCGCCAGGACCATTCCCGTCTTGCTGATTAAATAGAGGGAGGTCGGGCCGGTGCGTGCCTGCAGGTCGGAAAGGTAGCGGTTCACCCGGTTAACCAGAATCTGGTTCGCCGGATTGGTCAGCAAAGCCTGAACATCGGGGTGGCGGGCAATCGCATAGGGCAGATGGTTGTGATTCTCGATCAAGCTCTTCAATGCCTGGGTATAGATCTGCGCAGTTTGACGCAGGGCTTCGCTCATCTGTCGCAACTCACGGTGTTCAGCCCATTGGCCTGCCATCAGCGACAGCAAGACGGCAGTGAGCACAGGCATTCCCCAGCGCCAAACTTGTCGCCAGGTCAAATGGTTAGAAATCGGCAGGGGCAGTGTTTTCAATGTGATGCCTGTCGCAGAAAAATACCGTTATTTTTATGATACCGCGAGTGAAGCTGCACCTGCCTGCGTATTTCTACGCAGGGCGGATAGGGTGAATATCCGGATGCGCAAATCCATTTTGTTCTAGATACTTAACCACTTCTTGATTATGGGGAAGGTCATCTGCAAGTTTATGGGAGAGCGCTATGGGCATTACCACGAGAAAAACGAGTGCAGAAAGGAGCTTGCACAAAGCATTCACGATCGCGCAGAAAATCGCTGATGCCGCGTGCGAACTGGATTTTCTTAAAAAGGTTGCTGACCAGGCGGTGGCATCCGCGGCCGAAAAGCACATCAATATTCTGCACAGGTGCGCGGCGGAGTTGGCCGGCGACCGGGCTTGTGAAATCTATGAGCAACTCAATGAGTTGGAAGTAAATTTACGGTACAAATCGAGAGCGAGCCGATGAAATCGGGCCATTAGCCGGATGTACTGCTGCAACTCGTCTGTAAGTCCAGCACATTTTTGCTGTCTTGTAGGAATTGCCTTACCTACAGGAATGATTCCTACAGTGAAATCAAGATTTTCTGATGTTCGATCCCGGATGATTCTGAGAAGCTTTGCGCCTCTGCCAGAGTTGAGTGGTTAGTGATCTGGACGAGAGTAGTTTGAAGCTGGAAGCTTCGTCATTGTGCAATTTGACAACCAGATATTTAAACTGTTTTTTTGTTATGGGGAAGTGCGTCTGCTAGTTTATTGGGGAGCGTAATGAGCATTACTACGAGAAAAACGAACGCATTAAGCAACTCGCACAAGGCATTCACGATCGCGCAGAAAATCGCCGATGCCACGTGCGAACTGGACTTTCTTAAAAAGGTTGCCGACCTGGCTGTGGCATTCGAGGCCGAAAAGCACATCAACATTTTGCACAGATGCGCAGCGGAACTTGCCGGCGACCGGGCTTGCGAGATCTATGAGCAAGTCAATGAGTTGGAAATATGTTTACTGGACAAGCGTAAAGCGAGCCGATGAAATCGGGCTATCAGCCGAGTGCCTTGGTCGCAACTCACCTGTAAATCCAGCGCATTTTTGCGGCCATGCTTCGTCTGCCGCTTATTGTATTTCCCCTTCCCATCTCCCCTTCTTTCCGGCTCTGCGGATGAGCCTATGTCTGTCACATACCCATGCATCAACGGAAATCACGGCAAAATATAGATAGATTTTCGCAATTCATTGGTGCTGTCGATAAACAATATTTAATATATTGATAATATTGGAAACTTTACATAATTATTCATAAATTATACACTATTATAAGAAATGTTTATTTAAGCATATTGACTTTACTAAACAAATATGCGATTGTGTGCGCAGAACAAATTAAAAGTAGCAATCTGTAACTGATGTGTCAGGGTTTGGCGACTTGATTTATGTAACGTTTAGTAAACTACTGATGTTTTTAATTGGAGCTGGGATTTAAAGGATCAATTTAACTGGATTAAGAGGAGGGTACGTCGATGAAGTCGAACAACAAACCAGATTCGCTAGTTGCAGCCTGCTTGGGCATGGCCGCAACTTTTCTGACGGTTGTAGTGCTTTCAGGGTGTGGGGGCGGCGCCGGAAGCGGAGGCAACGCGCCACCTCCACCTTTACCCCCCAATAACGATATTGCCGACGGTACCGTATCAGGCATCACGTACACGATCACCAGCTTCAAGACCGGGTTGGGCAGCTTCGTCGCTGTCGACAACAGCGGTGCGGATGCCAGCCACTCAAATGCGACACTCACTCTGGACACCGCCACTCACGGTTCGGAGGGCAGCGTTTCTGCAAATCTAACCATCACGAGTATGCCGGCAGGAGCAAACCCTTGGATCGGAATAACCTCCAAGAACAATGGCGGCTTGGCCGACTGGTCGCCCTATCGTTATCTGCGGTTCAGTGTCACAACTGGCGTTGCGGGGTACAACGGGGAGGCCGCGATAAAAACCGGCTCCGGCTATACATGGTGCGATGCCAAATCTCCGACAAGTATTGCGGCCAACAGTACGGGGACGGTTACACTGGATCTAACCACCTGCTCGGGGGCTAACTTGGCCGACGTTAAGGAGTTTCTGATCTACTCCAGTACTACTGGCACTTTCTACATCGATAACGTGCGGCTGGGAAAGGATGGCGCACCACCGCCCCCACCTGCCAGCAACACTGTCACAATCAACGACTTCGAGGCCGGGATGGGTTCATTCGCCGGGATGGATGACACCGGCAGTGCGGCTGCTTCCGCCACCGGTACGGCTACGCTGGATACCGTTGCCGCCCACGCATCTCAGGGCGTCCAGTCCGCCGCCGTTACCGTCAGCAGCGTGACGGCCGGAGGCAAGTACGGGCTGGGTGTTGCTGGCAACGGCGGCGTGGCGGACTGGTCTCCATACCGGTTCCTGAAGGCCGACATCACCACGACTGGGAACTTCAATGGTGCGCTCGTCGCGTTTGCTGGTTCAACTTATAAATACTGCGCCAGCTCATGGACCTGGATCAATGCATCTACGTCGTCCGTGACCCTCGTAGCGGATCTAAGCAAATGCGGTGCAAGCGCTGCCGATATCGCCGATGTGAAACGCATCCAGATATACAGCGATCAGGTTGGAACCTTCAACGTCGACAACATCCGTCTGGAGAAAGAGGGTACCGATATAGCCGATGCGACCACCTCTGCGGATGGCAACACGTTCACCATCAGCAGCTTCGCGGGTGGGATCGGTAGTTTCTCAATGATCGAGAATTTCCCGTCAAGTTCTAGTCCGGCTTCCTCAGCAAATGCGACTGCCACCGCGGACACGGTTGCCGCTAATGCTGCTCAAGGTACCCATTCAGTCGACGTGAACTTCATTGCCACTCCGTCAACGCCTGGCAATACGGTCGGCTTCACTCTCGATAGCAATGGTGGCTTGGCAGACTGGACGCCCTATCGCTATCTGCGTTTCGATGTCACGGCCGGTGCCAGTGAATTTGACGGGGAGGTCGTTGTGCAAAGCGGGGGCTGGAGTTTCTATTGCAATGCTTCGGGGAAGGTGCAAGCCAACCACGTGGGCACCGTGACCATGGATCTGAATGTATGCGTCAGCCAGAACAAAATTGACAAGACCGCAGTGCAAAGGATGCAGTTGAAGATCAACAACAGCACAGCCGCCGCTGGGCATTTCTACATCGATAACGTGCGGCTAACCAAGCACTGAGCACCAGAAGGAAGTGTCGGAACCCTGCATCACGCCGGCATTTCCTTTTTTCGGATAACAGGCGTGCAGCCCGGCGCCGGTCAGTGATAACAGTTTTTTGTTTGGAGGTAAGAAAATGAAACTGCTAACCAAGTTGCTGTTGATCGCCAGCGCCGCGATTGTCGGGATGGTGTTGATCGGCGGTATTGCCGTTACGTCCCTGCGTAGCGCGATGCTGCAAGAGCGTCAACAATCGATGCAGATGCTGGTGAAGATGGCAGCCAGCCAGGTCGAACATTTTCAGACGCTGGAAAAATCCGGCGCGCTCACGCGGGAAGCTGCACAAGCAGCAGCCAAGGATGTGATGCGCTCAATGCGTGACGGCGAAAACTATGTGTTTGTCCGCGGGGGAAAGAACTTGCTGGAAATGCTCGTTCATCCCGACCCTGCCGCAGAAGGAACCGGAAGCAACGGGGGCGTGCTGCCCAGCGGCCAAACGGTGACCGATGCGTATATGGAGGCCTTGCAGAAAAGCAATCCCGCACTGGTTTCCATTATGACCAAGCGTCCCGACGGGGATAATCTGGTGCCGAAAATTAATGTGATCCAGGCTGTTCCCGACTGGAACTGGGTGATCGGCAGCGGCGCCTATGTCGACGATATCGACAAGGCGTTTACCCGCAAGGCGATGGAACTTGTGGCCCTCGGCGGAATTATCCTGGTATGTGTGTTCGTACTGGCGTTTGCATTGACTCGCGGCATTATCAGACAGTTGGGAGGCGAGCCGCGGGATGCTACCGAATCCATGAGGAGGATCGCCAACGGCGACCTGGCCGAGAATATTCACCTCAATGAAAACGACAACTCCAGCCTGATGGCTTCGCTGAGCCTGATGCAGATGAAATTGAGAAATATCACCAATGCAATTCAGGAAAACGCTTCAACCCTGAATGAACAGGCTCATGATTTTGCTGTTGCCGCCAAAACATTTGGCGAATCGAATTCTGCCGAAGACTTGCACAGCATGCTCCGGTCAAGCCAGAGGCTGTGGAAGATCGCAGATGTCCTCGGTAAATCGGTATCAAGACTCAAGTCTTAACGCGCTGCACCAGCCCACGGTCTTGACATTGGACGGATAGAAAAATGAAGATGAATTTGTCAGGTTGCAGTATATCGCTCACCCCCAAAGGGGTGGATGAGGCAATGAACCGGACTTACAAGGTCAATATCAAGTACCGGAGCGTGCTCATCCATTTGGGAACAAAACCGCAATCCATCGAACACACCCTCCACATACATTCCGTGTTCGAGCCCGAGGAAGTCATCGAGGCCATCTCCGATTTGATCAGGGAGGGATTCGTTGCAGTGTATGAGGCGGAAGCGGCCGCACCCTCTGCTGCGGATCTCAGGTTGCAGGACGGCATCATCGTTTCGGAGGCCAAATTCCTGCTGGTCGATTTCTGTGCGAACAGTTTTGGAACGCAATCCAAGATGTTTACCGACGAGATCGGGAAGTGCAAAAACGCGCAGAGCCTGCGTGTTTGCCTGAAAAATATCTTCGCGGTTATCCAGAACAGTTGTCCGGATCGATTGCCGTTCCTGCTGAAAGCCATTGCGGAAATCAACCAGACGGCCTGATCGATGGATGTGGCGAAAGCGATGAAACTTTTCGAAATCAATTTATGGCGCGTCCCCCGGGACAGCAAGTCCCGGAGGTGTTCACCAAAAACCAGAGCGAAGCCAGGATCATGTATAGCGATGTAGTCTTTGCCAGGACCGCCAAGGGTGAGCGCGAAAAGGCAAACCTTCCGGACAACCTCAAGCGCACGTTGTCGCTCATAAATGGCCAATCTGCTTCAGCCGAACTGGTCAAGCACGCGCCGCCGAGCCTGCGCCAGGAATGGGAAGAGCTTCTCGGCGAACTGTTGAAAGGCGGATACATTGCCAATGCCTATGCAGCCGATCCCGAGCGGAAGGCTGCTGAGCGTAAGCCGGCGCCATGGTCGGCGCAATCCCGCCCTCCCAAAGCACCGCCGCAGCCGGAAACGGCGTCTGGACTGAAGACGGAGAAAGCCGCCAGACTTAAGGGATTCTTTGCGGCTGCCAAGGAAAAAGCTGCGGCTGAGGCACAACAGGCTGCGCTCGAAATGGCGCAGGCTCGCGCCGCTCTTGAGGCTACAGCAGCCAGGCGAAGCGCGAATGCCGGGATGAAAGCCGAACAACGCGAGGAAGAAGACGCGCGTGCGCGCGTCGCGCTGGAGGTTGCCATTGCGGCCGCCAAGGCCAGGTCGGATGCAGAGGCAAGAGCCCTGGCCGAGGCACGGCAGCGGGATGTGAATGCAGTGCGGGTGCGCGCCGAACACGAGGCAGCTATTGCATCCACCCAGGCCAAGGCGGTCGCCGAGGCAAAACTTCGGGCCGAGAAAGCGGCATGCGCTCATGCCGAACGAGAGGCTACTGTTGCATCCGTGCAAGCCAGGGCAGCCGAGCTGGCAAAAGCACAGGCGGAAGCCCTGCAAAGGGAGAAGGAAGCGGCACGTACTCGCGCCGAACTTGAGGCTGCCATCACGGCGGCCAAGCGCAGAACCGAAGCCGGAATTAATTCCGGCGGCAACACTAGTCAAAACGCGGAAGCCGAAATACCCGCGAGCTTCGCTGCGCGTCTGCGAGATATGGAAATCGAGAACGACACACTGAAAAGACTGCTGTCCGAGGCCTATCAGGAAATTGCTTTGCTAAAAAACCGCATTCGGGGCTAACCGGGCATGGATTCCGGAAAACATTGAAGACCCGATGCGTCAATCCGTCGCATCGCGGTTGCAGGGGAAAGACGGCAACAACATACGCAACACCGGTGTAACGGCATTTTTGCAGCATATTTCTACATTCTGTTGAAGGAGCGAGCATGTTTGAAAAAATCATCGATTCATTCGGCCGGGCGCAAAAACAACAAGACTTAAGTCCTCTGCCCATCAATTTGTTTGACGCATTGATGGCGCATAAATCCTGGAAAAAACGTCTGCACGACTATCTTGATGGCATATCCAAGGAAAACCTGGAACCCGGCCAGATAAGCATAGATCACGATTGCGGTCTTGGAACATGGCTCCACAGCGAGGGTAAGGCGCATTTTGGAGAACAGCCGGTGTTTATCAAGCTTGTGGATGAGCATGCAAAATTTCATGCGTGTGCTGCCCAGGTTGTCGAGGCGCATCGGGTTGGAAGCAGCAATCTCGCGTTGGAAATCCTGAATGGCCGTTTTGAAGAACAAGATACAAGATTCGTGAACTGCCTGACCAAGTTCAATGCCGTTGTCGAGGCGCACAATGAGGGCCGTCAGGCGGCGTGATGAATAAGTCTGGAAAAAGCAGTTGGCCATAGAGGCCACATAACCAGCGACTGAACGAGCGTCGTTTGCTCGTTTAGTCGAATGGCTAGGAGTTTCTTCGGGGAATACAGAGAAGAGCGAATGAGAGATTAGCGAACCGTTTGTCTCTCTGGTGGTGACGAACCCATGCCGGCGAAAGTCCCGGCTTCTCTTGTACTCTGTGGCGTGAATCGCGGTTTCAGGATATCGGGGCTGCAATTTTGATGCGGCGGAATGGCGCATCAGGCCTTCAAGGTTTTCTCGAATCCATGCCTTGCATTCATTCCGCCCGCTTGGCTTATCCCAACACCGTTTGCGGACTGAGTGCGCTACGCGATGGAAAAAGGCTGGCGTCTTTCCCGTGCGTAATGTTGCTCCCGTAGATTGAGCGCACCGATGGAGATGGTGGCGGAAATATCCCCGTAGACTTTCACCTGAACAGCTTGTCCCGGCATCAAGTCGAGGAAGTTATCGCTGAATTCCAGTTTGGGGGCCGCCAGCCATATGCCTTTGACCGGAGATTTGCAGCGCAATGTCAGGGTGCCGGATGAATGATCGCTGGTTACAGATAGTCCGCCCGGCGCAAAATGATGGAAACGAAATGGCTCCGGCCAAGCGGTATCGGAAGACACCAATATTCCGTTGGCGTAAGCCGCCGCTTGTAGGATCACCGGCTGCCCGAAATCGGGCAAGTTCAATTCGAAATCGGTGCTGCAATTGGCGATTGCCAGCAGTTCCCGTGAGCTCTGGTGTAACGTCTCTCCGGACAGGGAATAAGCGGCGAAGTCCAGATGCAGTTCCTGGTCGCTGGAACGGTCGCTTGCGACCCAGCCCCGGGCTTGCGTTCCGTCCATGCGCAATGCCACGGCGAGCGACGCCAAGGCGCGCCGGATTGTGTGCCACGCCGGTTTGACGACGCCCGCCGAGTCGATCACGGCCCAGCTTGTCGCGGGCCAGCAATCGTTGAGTTGCCAGACCAGGGCCCCGCCCACCGCGCGTGCGCCCGGCCGCTGCCAGCGATGGCGAAAATCCTGATAGGCATAGCGCATAGCCTCGGCCTGGACGAAGCGGGTGGCATAGACCTGCTCGGCGAGGCTGTCGCCGCAGCGCAACGTGTCGGCAACATACACTGCAAGGCGGCGGTGTCCGTCTGGAAAGGCGGCGGAGCCAGCCTTGTTGTGTGCCGCCATGGTGAGGCTTTGCGGGAAACGCTCGTGCTCGGGCACGACACTTTCGAGCAGCGGCAGCGAAGGATGCGATTGCAAGCCGAATTCGCTGACAAATCGCCCCTGTACTTTGTGGTAGTCCTGGTAGGGCTGCATGTTGCCGTGCCAGACTTCCCAACTGTGGCGATCTCCCACGGTCTGGTCGGAAGCGGAAAGAATGCCGGTAACGCAGGGACTGTAGGGGCTGCCCGGCCAGTAGGGGCGCTGGCTGTCGAGCGTGGCGCAAATCCGCGGCAACAATTCCTCATAGATGGCCCGCGCATCGAAGTTCGCCATATCCTTGCCGTTGCCATATTGCCCGATGGATTCGGCGATGGAATAGTCTTCGTTATTGCCACACCAGATGGCGAGGCTGGGACGATGGCGCAGGCGTTTTACCGCCGCTTCGGCTTCTTTTTGCACGCTGCCGAGAAAGTCGGGGTGGGCCGGATAGAGGCCGCAGGCGAACAGGAAGTCCTGCCATACCAGCACACCGAGTTCGTCGCAGGCGTCGAAGAATGCATCGTCTTCGTAGATGCCGCCCGCCCAGACGCGCAGCATGATCATGTTGGCATCCACCGCTTGCTGCACCCGACGCCGGTAACGTTCCGGCGAAATGCGGTTCAGCAGGGTGTCGTCCGGAATCCAGTTGGCGCCGCCGGCGAACAGCGCCTTGCCGTTGACCTCGAAATAGAAGGAGCTGCCGGCCTCGCCAGCGACGGGTTCCTGCACCAGGCGCAGGCTGCGCAGTCCCAGACGCCGCTCGGAGGAGGCGACGATGCAATCGCCGTTCGTAACGCGGGTGACTACGCGGTACAAAGGCTGGTTGCCGTGCTCGAACGGCCACCATATCCTGGGCGATGTTACGCTCAGGCTCAACTCGGTACGCGCGGCAACCGGACAGGCCGTTGTGCCGATCAGGGTTCCGTCCGGATCGTACAGAGTGTGTTCCAGTTGAAGTCCGGCCGCCGTCAGATCGCCCGTCAAGTGCGTTTTAAGCTCGATGCGCGCCTGCTCCAAGTCGGCGTCCAGCCATATCGGGCTGTCGACCTCGTCGATTCTGACGGTGTAGCTATGCAATTCGATGGGTTTCCACGGTCCTGCTGACAGCAGCACAGGACCCCAGTCCCATCCGTAGTGGTACTGCGCCTTGCGCACATAAAGACGGCTGGTGTCGCCGTTCCACAGGTGACGCTTGCCGAACAGGGCTTCCCTTTCGCGGCCGCGCCGCAACGCGGAATCAAAATAGATGGCGAGGCGGTTGATGCCGGGACGCAGCAGTTTGCCGACCGGCACCCGCGCGGGAACGAACATATTCTCGCTGTTGAGGATAAGCTCGCCGTTGAGCCAGACGCGGGCGAAGGTGTCGAGACCTTTGAAAACCAGGTCGTGGTGGCGCAAGCTGCTCGCGGCGGGGTCGAAATTGAAGTCGAGGCCGTAGCACCAGTCTCGGTCTGCCACCCATTGCACTTCCTGTTCGTTGAGGCCGACATGCGGGTCGGGGATGCGGCCTGCCGCGAGCAAATCCTGGTACACGGTGCCGGGTACGCTCGCCGGCATCCACCCTTCGGTGGCGGCGAGATTGTCCAGCGCATTGAGAGATGGATTGGCTGCACGGATTTGCCAGCCGGAAGTCAGTTCAAATTTTGTTTCGGTAATCACGGCTATGCACGCTATAGGTTAATGGCGCGGCCATCGGCGCCGAAAAGATGGAAATTATCCGGGTTGATTTTTACGCCGACGATGGCGCCCGCCTGGGCTGTGGGGGCGGATGAGGCAAGTTTGACTACAAGTCTGCTGTCCGAGCCTTTCAGCCTGACATGCGCGATCTGTTCGCCGCCGAGGTATTCGACCAGATCGATGCAACCCGGCACCCCGTGGTTTGGCAGCGTCAGGTTCAGGTGCTCCGGGCGCAGCCCGAGCGTCAAGGTTTTTCCGGCAAAGCCGGAAGGCAGGCGCCGCTGAGGTATCGTCCAGGTTTCGCCGCCCGGCAGCATTGCGACAGGCAGGCCTGTTTCGTCCGTGCGCAGATTCACCGGAATCAGGTTCATGCTGGGCGACCCGATAAAACCGGCGACGAACAAGTTGGCCGGGTGCTCGTAAAGTTCTCGCGGCGTTCCGCACTGTTCGATGAGGCCAGCATTGAATACGGCGATGCGATTGCCCAGGGTCATGGCTTCAACCTGGTCATGGGTGACGTAGATCATGGTCACGCCCAATTCGCGATGCAGCTGGGCCAGTTCGACGCGCATTTGCACGCGGAGGGACGCATCCAGGTTGGAGAGGGGTTCGTCGAAGAGGAATACGTCGGGTTGTCGTACGATGCAGCGGCCAATGGCCACGCGCTGGCGCTGCCCGCCTGACAGCGCTTTCGGCTTGCGGTCGAGCAGGGATTCGATTTGCAGGGTGTGCGCGGCCTTGTTCACGGCGGCGGATACTTCGGTGCGCGATTTACCTGCCAGTTTGAGTGCGAATCCCATGTTTTCCGCGACTGTCATGTGCGGGTAAAGGGCATAGCTCTGGAACACCATGGCGACTCCGCGTTTGGCCGGCGGAATATCGTTGACGACGCGGTCGCCGATGCGCAGTTCGCCCCCGCTGATTTCTTCGAGACCGGCAATCATGCGCAGCGTGGTCGATTTGCCGCAGCCGGAGGGGCCGACAAAGACGATGAATTCGCCGTCCTTGATGTCCAAGTTGATCCCATGAACGACACAGGCTGCGCCGTTGTAGGATTTCTTCAGGTTCAGCAGTTGAAGAGCAGCCACGGAATGGGTCTCCTAAATTATTTGGGCGGTTGAGCCCATTAAAGAATATCGTTTGTCCGCTTTGATACTGCTCAAATGTCTATCGCAGGGTTTCAATAAATCATCCCCTGAAGAGCCGGTAACGGCAAAACGGTTGAATGCTCCAATTGTCCCGTCATAGCTCTGCAAAACAGTCCTTCCTAGCGGTGCCTCGTCCGGATACCCGGCAATCTTTCTTGTATGAAGGATTGCTTGACTTATCTGCACCATGGCAATATTATAAAACTGTTTACTAAACGAATGCAAGATTAATAAAAAATAATCTAATTAATGTTAAGTCAATATGTTATGTAATCTTGGTGTTTTCTTTTTGGAGAATGGGTAATGCAAACGGTATGTCGAGAAATCGGGGGGGGAGTGCTTATTCGAGACTCACTGATTGCGCTGGCATTCGGCATGATCCTGATTGCCGCCCCGGCGCACGCCGAAAAGCTCACTGTCTGGCTGGTCGGGGACGACAAGGCGCCCAAGGTGCTGCAGCCTGCGGTGGATGCTTTTAAGGACCGGAATCCCGGCGTCGAGTTCGAGGTGCGCGCCATTCCATGGGGTGATGCGATGACCAAGTATTCTGCGGCCATTGCCAGCAAGACTGGGCCGGACATTCTCACGGGCGGCTTGTCATATGGCATTGAACTGGGGGCAAAGGGCGGCCTGGTCGACTTGGCGCAGAAAGCGCCGGATCTGGTCGCGTTCCTGGACAAGAAGGCCAACAAGGGCATTATGCGCTCGATACGCAACGGCAATGGTGCGATGTACGCATTGCCCTACGATATCTCCGTCCAGCTCCAGCTTTACCGCACCGATATGGTGGCGAAACCACCCGCAACCTGGGATGAGTTCACCGCCGCCGTGGCGAGGCAGCGAGCCGCCGGCAACAAGGGGTGGGCGCAGCAATGGGGCAATATGGGCTGGATGGGATTCTTTCCTTACCTGTTGCAGGCAGGCGGTTCCTTCTATGATGCCCAATGCACCAAGGCGACATTGGCCAGTCCTGAAGCGGTCAAGGCCTTGCGCTACTACGCCTCGTTCTATACCGAACTGAAAGCACCCAGTGATACCTGGCCTGATGTGGAGACTGGTCTAGAGTCCGGCGCTTATCCGCTCGCGCAGACCGGCAGTTGGGTGTTCACCAGTCTCGATGTGTCACGCAAAAAGATCGTAGGCAAGTGGAGCGTGGCGAAGTTGCCTGCGGGTCCGACGGGAAAATCCACCGCCTTCCTCGGTGGTACGGTGATCGGGGTGACCAGCCTGTCTACCCATCCCGATCTGGCGATCGGCTTCTTGCGCACCCTCTACGACTCCGCAATCGCCAAGCAAATGATTGACGCGTCTTTCAACCAGAAATTGCTGTGGCTGCCCGGCGGGCGCGAAGATCTGATCGATTCGGCGAATCTGCCCGCGGATCGCAAGCGCGCCTTGCTGGCCCAGCTCAAGGATGCCGAAGGCCCTCCTCATTGCAAAGGCTGGGAATCTGTCGATCCTGCCGTTACCCGCGCCATACAGCAGGTCGTGCTGGGCGGCACCGATCCGGAGGAGGCGCTGGCTGCTGCGGCAGAGAAGATGAATCGCGCCTTGGCAAAGTGATGAACGTTTTTGCGGACAATCTGAATAACTCCCGCTGGCGCGAACGGCTGGATGGCGCTGTCCCGGTGTTTGCCTTCCTGTTGTTCAACCGGCGATTTTGCGGGTGATTACCATGACAACGTCTTTCACGCAGCAGCTCTCGCGCAACGTGCGGCGTCATGGCGGCAACGTTCTGCTGATACTTCCCTTCATGGCGTTGTTTGCCGTATTCGCGGTGTGGCCCGTGCTTCGCTCGGCTTACCTGAGCTTTACCGATTATCACGCCACGGAGGCGCCAATATGGGTCGGGTGGTCCAACTACGTCGAGTTGTTCGGCGACGAGCGTTTTTATTGTGCGCTTTGGAACACGCTCTCCTACATGGCGTTGGTGTCGGTGCTGGCGGTCGTGCTGGGATTGATCCTGGCGGCCGCCTTCGGTAGCCAGCGGCGCACTCATCAATGGGCGCGCATCGCTTTTTTCCTGCCGTCCGTTGCCGGCGGAGTGGGCGTGATCTCGGTGTGGAAGTGGCTGGCCAATTCCGAATCCTATGGATTGTTCAATACTGTGCGCAGCTGGTTCGGGCTCGATCCAGTCCGATTCCTTGGCGACCCGGCCTGGTCCCAGCCCATCCTCATCATGATGGCGGTATGGGCAGCGATGGGCTACAACATGGTGATCTTTGTCGCGGGTATGCGCAATATTCCGGCCGAACTATACGAGGCGGCAGCGCTCGACGGGGCGACGCCCACGCAGCGGTTTTTCCATATCACCCTGCCGATGCTGCGGCCCACCATTCTTTACGTCCTGGTCACCGGGATGATTGCCGCGTTCCAGGTTTTCTACGAGCCCTACATCCTGTTCGGCAGCATCGATTCCGTGGGCGGTCCGCTGGATTCCGCGCTGATGCTGGTGACCTATCTGTTCGATCACGGCTTCCGCCAGCTCAATCTGGGCTATGCCTCCGCCGTGGCCTGGGTGCTGACCACCATCCTGTTTGTCCTGACCATGATCAACATGCGCATCGGCCGCGCCAGCGAGGAGGTTTAAGAATATGCCGCTCATGCCCAAGGAAAAAGTTTCGCGCTGGTGGTGGGCGGCAAAGCTGCCGCTTTTCATCCTGGTCGTCAGCGTGCTGGTGCCGTATTACTGGATGACGATAGGCGCATTCAAAACGGTGCCGGAACTGGTGCAGCAACCGCCCACCTTCGTTGTCGAGCATCCGACCACGCAAAATTTTTATGACCCCGGTTTCGTCGATGGCGAGGATCGTCCCGAGCACTGGGCGGGGATTTTCCAGCGCGAATCCGAGGGGTGGGGCTTTGTTCATTACTACCTCAATAGTCTGGGTATCACCGTCTTCGTTACATTGCTGAGCCTGCTGGCTGCGTCGCTGGTGGCTTTCGTGCTGACCAAGCGGCCATTCCCGGGCAGCCGCTTCCTGTTCAACCTGCTGTTGGCCAGCATGATGGTGCCCTGGGAGGTGACCATCATTCCCAACTTCATCACCGTTGCCGACCTGGGGTGGATCAACCACTACGAGGCGCTCATGATCCCCGGACTTGCCAAGGCGTTCGTCGTCTTTTACTTCCGGCAAATGATGCTGTCCTTGTCCGGGGATATCATCGATGCGGCCATCATCGACGGCGCAGGCACCCTGCGCATCTGGTGGAGCATCGTGCTGCCCATCATCCGTCCCGGCATCGCCGCCATCGGCATTCCCGTTGCCATCGGCGAGTGGAACAACTTTCTCTGGCCGCTCCTGGTCATCAACGATTCCGAACATATGACCTTGCCGCTGGCGTTGGGCAAGCTGGCGGGCAATCTGACTTTCGATCCGCAATCGGCTGCCGTGCTGATGGCGGCATCGCTGGCGGTTTCCCTGCCCGCAGTGATTGCCTTCCTGCTGTTCCAGCGGCAATTCATCGACGGCCTGACGGCCGGTGCCAGCAAGGGCTGATCCGCCCATTCATCAACCAACTGCGAAGACGATAACCACCATGACGAACAACACACATCGCGATGAGGAAGGCCGTGCGCCGTTTTCCCGCCGCCGTTTTATCCAGATTTCCGGCGCCATTTTCGCCGCCAGTATTTGTCCTTTTGCTTGGGGAACGCAGTCGATGAGTAAATACAAATTGCAGGAAGTGAACGCCGCCGCGCTCTCGGCGAACTGGGGCGAGCCCAAGGTGCGCGGCAGCGGCTGGCTGGAGTGGCGTCTTTCCGCACCTTCCGACTGGAGGGTGCTCGAATCCAATCCTTTCGATCCGGTAGTGACCGATATGCAGGTCGAGTTTCTGGGTCCGGATGGCCGCAGTTTGCGTGCAACGGCTTTCTGGATAGAGGACAGCAACGGCACCGGCTGGGCAGTGCGCCTGTTGCCGCATGTGACGGGGAAGTGGAGCGCGGCTTCGGTCGCATCCTTCGGCGGAGACACCCCGGTGCCGGTGGGAAAGGGCTTTTCCTTCGAGGTGAGCAAGGTGCCGGGGCATCAAAAGGTCGGGATCGATCCAGATTATCCGGGCTACTTTGCATTCGAGGACGGCAGTCCTTATGTGCCCATTGGCCTGAACGTGGCTTGGGCGACGGGCTCGACGCTCGGCGATTACCGGCGCTGGTTTAAAAAATTGTCCGCGAACGGCGGCAACTTTGCGCGCATCTGGATGGCAAGCTGGTCTTTCGGGCTGGAGTGGAAAGATACGGGGCTGGGCAACTACAGCGCCCGCCTGGATCGCGCCGCGAACCTCGACAAGGTGCTGGAGATGGCCGAGGAATATGGCATCCGCATCATGCTGTGCCTGGTCAATCACGGCGCGTTCACCCGCAAGAACGATTCCGAGTGGAAGGATAATCCCTATAACAAGGCCAACGGCGGCCCCCTGGAAGAACCCGATGAGTTTGTCACCAACGACAGGGCGCGCGACCTGTTTGCGCGCCGGGTGCGTTACATCGCTGCGCGCTGGTCGCATTCGCCTGCCCTGCATAGTTGGGAATGGTGGAACGAGGTCAACTGGACGCCCATCGACGACGACGATCTGCTGCCCTGGATACATGAAATGAACAGAGTTCTCGACCGTCACGATCCCTATCGCCGCCTGTGTACGACCAGCTGGGCGGACCGCGGTCCGGCCAAGGCATGGGCCATGCAAGAGCTGGATTTTGCGCAGCAGCACGATTACACCGGCACTGACCTCAGTCTGCGCTATGCCAGCCAGTACCGGGAATTTCGCGAGGAGGTCCGCGTCAAGCCGTTGCTGCCGGGCGAACTCGGGTATGCCACTTCTTACGATGCCGGCGACAATCGTCCCTTCAACTGGGATGCTGTCCATCTGCATAACGGATTGTGGGCGCCGGTTTTCCGCGGGTACGCGGGCACCGGTATGTACTGGTGGTGGGACTTGATGGTGGATCCCCTGCAAATGTGGCCGGCCTACAAAGGCATTGCCCGCTTCGTCGAAGCGGTGCAGGAGCAAAGCCGCATCGCCGCCCATAGGCCGCATCCCGCAAAACTTGTTGGCGGCGCCGCCAGCGCGCTTGCGCTGGTATCGAAATCCAGCGTGCTGCTCTGGGTGCGTTCGGAGCTGCACGACGTTTCGGCCCTGCAGGAAGCCTACAGCGAGGCCGGTTCGCCCGAGGGAAAATGGACGCCGGACTGGAAACCGGTGAAGAAAGCAAAAGTGAAATGCAGAGGCCTGCATGCTGCCAACGGTGTCGCAAGGGTCCGCTGGATGGATGCCCAAACCGGAGAGTGGCTGGCGGATGCCCCGGGCTTGTGCGAGATACAAAGCGGCATGCTGACCGTTGACTGTCCGGTGTTCGAGCGCGACGTGGCTGCCATCGTCGATCTGGAGCATGTTCGTGGCTGAGATACTGGACGACCTGGAATGCCTGCCCGCCGTTGGTTCCACCCGTGCCGCCACTTGGGCAAACTGTCTGCGCGACCAACTGGAGCTGTGCATCCTGCCGTACTGGAGCCAGCGCATGCTCGACCCTTGCGGTGGCATCTATGGCGGCCGCGACAATGACGGAACCTTGCGCGACGAACTGCCGCGCAGTGCAGTATTGGGGGCGCGCGTGCTGTGGACCTTCGCCACCGCGGCCCGATTGATGCCGCATCCCGTATGGCGTGCCAGCGCTGGGCATGCCTGGAAATGGCTGGTTGACTCGCTCTGGGATGAAAAATACGGCGGCGTGTTCTGGAGCGTTGACGCGAAAGGCGCGCCGCTGGATACCCGCAAGCACAGTTACGCGCAGGGTTTTGCGATTTATGCCAGCGCCGCCTATTACCGCCTCACGGGGTTGCCCGTGGCGCTGGTGCTGGCGCAGGAATGCTTTGCCGCTCTCGATGCCGCCTACGACGCGCAATTTGGCGGTTACCTCGAGGGCTGTTCCCGCGACTGGAAGGTGCTGGAAGACGCGCGTCTGTCGGACAAGGAACCTCTTGCGCCGAAGTCGATGAACACGCTGCTGCATCTGATGGAGGGGTATACCGAGTTATACCTCGTGTGGCGCAATCCGGAACTGGAGGCGCGCCTGCGCGAACTGATTGAACTCTTCATCAACCGGATATGGCAACCCGGCAGCGGCAGCTTCGGCCTGTTTTTTTCGCGCGACTGGAAGCTCCTGTCCGATGGCATCTCCCACGGGCACGATATTGAAACCGGGTGGCTTCTGTATCGTGCAGCCGAAGTGCTGCACGACCCGTTTTTGCAGATGCAGACCCGGGATCTGAGTGTGCTCGTTGCCGATTCGGTGTTGCGGCGCGGCGTCGCCGGAGACGGCAGCATCCTGTCCGAAGTCGACGGGCAACGCGTGTGTAACGCCGAGCGCCACTGGTGGTGCCAGGCCGAGGCCATGGTCGGGTTCTGGGACGCCTACGAGCAACTGGGGGTGGAGAGCCACGGGCAGGCGGCCTGGAACAGCTGGCGCTACATCGATCGGTATTTCGTCAATCCTGCGGGCGACGACTGGTTCAAGGTGCTTGATGCTAACGGCATTCCCAAACCCGGTCAGGTCAAGGCAGGCCCCTGGGAATGCCCCTATCACCATGCGCGCGCCTGTTTCGAAATGATTGCGCGGCTCGAAGGCAAGCGGGCATGAATGCACCGTCCGTGGCCATGAACTGCGCACACCTCGTTGCCGAGGATTGCCACTGGGGGCGCGCCAGCGCTCTGCGCATCTACGGCTATCTGTATGCCGGCCAGCAATGGCGGCTGGCCTTGTCGGCGCTGATATACCTGGTCAAACACAGTCCTGCGGTGCTGTTGCCGGTCATCACCGGGCTGACCATCGACGCGCTGTCCAGCGGCGCGGACTTTTCGCAGGTGTGGTTCTACGCCCTGGGCGCGGCGCTGCTGATCGCGCAGAACTTACCCGGCCATTATCTTCATGTGCGTCTGCTGAGCCAAGCGGTGCGGCAGGTGGAGCGCAATTTGCGCCGCGCATTGTCGCAGCGCATCCAGCAACTTTCCATCGGTTACACCCAGCGCCAGAATCCCACCGCGCTTCAAACCAGGATGCTGCGGGACGTGGAATCCGTCGAACAGATGACGCGGGCGCTATCCGATGGTGTGCTCGGCTCAGGCAGCGCAATCGCCGTGGCGTTGATTGCCACCGCAATGCGTGTGCCGCAGTTCCTGCTGTTGTTTCTGGTCACCGTACCGGTGGCTTGCGCCCTGATCATGTTCACGCGAGCCCGTCTGGCAGCGCGCAACCGCGACTTTCGTCACGCCATGGAAGGCATGTCAGCACGGGTGGGCGAAATGACCCAACTGCTGCCGCTGACCCGTGCCCATGCGTTGGAGCAGCATGCGCTGGAACGGGTCGAGGACAGCTTCGAGCGTGTCAGCCAGGAAGGACTCGCGCTGGATTCGGTCAACGCATGGTTCAACGGCATGGCCTGGGTTTGCTTTCAGGCTCTCAATGCCCTGTGCCTGTTCGCCGCCGCATGGGCGTACCACACCCAGTCAATTCCCATCACGCTCGGCGACGTCGTGCTGTTGTCGGGGTTCTTCACCAGCCTGACCAACTCGGTGCTCGGGATGGCCAGCATGCTGCCCCAGGTCAGCCGGGGGCTGGAGGCTATCCATTCGATCGGCGAGTTGATGCTGAGTCCCGACCTGGAACAAAACGAGGGCAAGCTGGCGCTGAAGGGCGTTGCCGGTAGCGTCGTTTTTGAACAGGCGGGTTACAGCTATCCCGATGCGGCGTGCGATGCGTTGAGCGGTATCACGCTGGCCGTTGAGCCGGGCCAGACTATCGCCCTGGTTGGCCCTTCCGGATCGGGCAAGTCAACCCTGTCCAATCTGGTGATCGGCTTATTGCGTCCTACTCAGGGCCGTATCCGACTTGATGGCCACGACATGCAAACGCTGGACTTGCGCACCTGGAGGCAACATCTCTCGGTGGTGCCGCAGGATTGCGTGCTGTTCGAAGGCAGCCTGCGCGATAACGTGACATTCGGCCTGGGGCGGGTGGATGAAGATCGTTTGCACCGGGCTTTGCACGATGCCTATTGCGACGAATTCATCAGCAACCTGCCGTACGGCGTCGACACCCAGATCGGCGGCGAGGGCGGACAGTTGTCAGGCGGCCAGCGTCAGCGTTTGGCCATCGCCCGCGCACTGGTGCGCGATCCGCGCGTACTGGTGCTGGATGAAGCCAGCAGCGCCCTCGACAGCGATAGCGAACGCCATGTGCAAATGGCGCTGGAGCGTTTGCGGCGCGGGCGCACCACCTTCGTCATCGCTCACCGCATGAGTACGGTGCAACACGCCGACCGCATCCTGGTGATGGAGCAGGGGCGCATTGTCGATTCCGGCACCCACCCGGATTTGTTGGCGCGATGCGAACTGTATGCGCGCCTTTGCAGCGGGGAAATTCAGGCATGAAAAAACACACAACTATCTTCAAGAGGCCTAATCAAGAAGCATCGGCTGGCATCCTGACTGGAGTTCGGTTGTGTCTTGCGTCGACCGCGCGTCGACATTCACGAACTGCTGTCCGCCGGGGCGACCAGCTTCCCGCGCGCGGAAATGCTCAAGTGAATTCTTGCCTGCGTTGCTGTGACACATGCTGTTGTTGATGATTTTTGCTTTCTGCCAAATATGGACGTAGTTATGACCCCCCCCGATTTTTTCTCTCCGGATTTCCTGCTCAATCACGTGTGCCACACCCTGTCTTTCTACGCGGGGCGCAACGTGGACGCGAGCGGAGGTTTTTTTCATTTCTTCAAGGACAACGGCACGATCTATGACCGGCGCACCCGGCACCTGGTGAGCAGTACGCGTTTTGTCTTCAATCACGCCATGGCCTACCGCCACTTTGGACTGGAGCAAGACCGCAAGCTGGTGCGCCACGGTATTGAGTTCCTGCACAAGGCTCACGCCAAGCCACAAGGCGGCTTCGCCTGGATGATCGACTGGCATGAAGGCCGGGCCCGGGTGATAGACGGCACCAACCACTGCTATGGCCTGGCCTTCGTGCTATTGGCCCATGCGCATGCGCTGATGGCCGGGGTGGAGGAGGCCGCGAACGGTATCGACGCCGTATTCGATTTGATGGAGCTGCATTTCTGGGAACCGGCACGCGGACTATACGCCGACGAGGCGACGCCCGATTGGCAGGTCGGCGGCTATCGCGGCCAGAACGCCAACATGCATTCGTGCGAGGCCATGCTCGCTGCCTACCAGGCTACCGGGCAGCAACGTTTTCTGGATCGCGCGACGACATTGGCTCATGCCGTTACGGTGAGCCAAGCGGCACTCGCAGGCGGTCTGGTGTGGGAGCATTATCGCGCCGACTGGTCCGTAGACTGGGAATACAACCGTCATGACAAGACCAATATCTTCCGCCCTTGGGGTTACCAGACCGGACATTTGACCGAGTGGGCCAAGCTGCTGCTGCAAATCGAACGCCTTGCGCCTGCGGACTGGCTGTTGCCGAAGGCGCGCCATTTTTTCGATACGGCGATGGTGCGGGGCTGGGACGCCGTTCACGGCGGCCTGGTGTACGGTTTCGATCCCGACGGCAACGTGTGCGACGGCGACAAGTATTTCTGGGTGCAGGCCGAAAGTTTGGCCGCCGCCGCATGGTTGGCAGTGCGCACGGGAGAGGATATCTATTGGAATTGGTATGAGCGCATCTGGGGATACAGCTGGGTGTATTTTGTGGATCACTGGCACGGCGCCTGGTATCGCATCCTGTCGCCAGAAAACGGAAAACTCTCGGACGAAAAGAGCCCCGCCGGCAAGACCGACTACCACACCATGGGCGCCTGCTACGACGTGCTGCGTGCCATGGGAATTCAGCCCGGTGCGCGTGCAAAATGAACATCACCGACGACAGGATGATTCTCAAAGACATGCAATTATTGTTCGTTCCGCGGGTATTCGATACGCGTCGCCCCCTGCTTTGACTATTGGAAAGGAAACATGACATGGCAAATTCCACAATTTCAAACAAGTGCCAGAGTGGAAATATTGGCCGAATCAGTTACTGGCTGGGGGGTATGCTCATCGTGATTTTGCTGGCGGCTTGTGGCAAAGCGCAAGAGAAAGTTCAGGAGAAAGTTCAGGAGAAAGTTCAGGAGAAAGTTCAGGAGAAAG
>CAYOJU010000012.1:27175-44282 GCA_964404355.1 uncultured Sideroxydans sp.
GAGAAAGTTCAGGAGAAAGTTCAGGAGAAAGTTCAGGAGAAAGTTCAGGAGAAAGCGCAAAGCAAAGTGCAAGACGATAAAGCAGCCCGGCATTTTCTGGATTACCGCGGGGTCAGTCTTGCCGGCGCCGAGTTTGGCCAAGGCTCCTTGCCCGGTACCTATGGTCGCGACTACATCTATCCGGAGGCCGGGAGCACCGCTTACTTTGCAGGCAAGGGCATGAATCTGATCCGCTTGCCGTTTCGTTGGGAGCGGCTGCAACCGCAGCTCAACCAACCATTCGATGTCGAGGAACTGAAGCGGCTCAAGAGCTTCGTTTCCGAAGTTACCGCCAGCGGGATGTACGTGTTGCTGGATCCGCACAACTTCGCCCGCTACCGGGATGATGTGATCGGTTCGCCGTCGCTGCCGGCTGCGGCTTTTGGCGACTTGTGGTCGCGGCTGGCAAAGGAATTCAAGGCTAATCCGAAAGTGATGTTCGGACTTGTGAACGAACCGCACGACATGTCCACTGAAGATTGGGTTGCTGCGGCCAACGAGGCGATTCGGGCGATCCGTGCCACCGGCGCGGCCAACACCATCACGGTGCCCGGCAATGCCTGGAGCGGTGCCCATTCGTGGTCGCGCGATTACTACGGCACGCCCAATGCCGAGGCGATGCTCAAGGTCAAGGACAGCGGAAACAACATGGTGATCGAGGTGCATCAGTATCTCGATTCCGATTCCTCGGGCAGTTCGCAGGAATGCGTCGATCCCAAGATCGGCGTCGATCGCTTGAGCGGGTTCACGGCTTGGTTGAAGAAGTACCACAAGCGCGCACTGCTGGGCGAATTGGGTGCCGCCGACAATAAAGTGTGCCGGGAGGCGCTGACCGCAATGCTCGATCATTTGCACGCGAATGCCGATGTGTGGACCGGCTTTGCCTGGTGGGCAGCAGGGCCTTGGTGGAACGACTATTTTCTGTCGATCGAACCTGCTGCGCACGGTAAAGACAAGCCGCAGATGGACGTGCTGGCACCGTATCTGCCGCGCAAAAAAGACCCTTCCGGTACGAGATAACGCCGGACAACGGAAAGCTGCCAAACCGGAATACGCGGAGGTGCGGGTGTAGTGTGACCCGGAATTTGGTAAAGCCGGGACCCGCACAAACCTGAGTGCTTCTGGTTGTCTGCGCTTGCTTCCGCATGAACGCCAGTTTCTACGGCTATCGGCAATATCGCGCCGGCGCGTGCCAATCCTCTTTCCCTTCAGTGCCCCATCGAAACATTTTAGTAAACAAATCAAAATACTCATCCTCATCTCAAATGAAAATTTGTAACTTGTTGAAAATAAGGATAAAAAGTATAAATCCATTGCTAATCAGGCAAGCGGTGAGTGCAAATTGCTGGTTAATGCATAGTAGCTTTCTCATCCCATTGAACAAGTTGTGTAGTCAGGAATAACCAATACTTGCATGATTAATTTATCAATTAAATCAATTTAATATTGATTCTCTGAGCATTCTGTCACGCCACTGGCAGGTATTCTTAAATACGACTGCAATTATCGGAATAGAATGTATATTTGTAAATATTTACTAAATAATTTGACATTACTAAAAATATCTGAGATCGTATGCGCAGGCTGGATCGTGGAAACAAAACGAATGCAACCGGAATGAGATGAATGGAAATGGAGAAGAAGTGCCGGGAGCAAGTCGAGCGTTGGGCTGAAACTCATTTGATGCGGTTTATGCGGTTGTAAATAAGGATGGATCATGAAAAAGACAGGATTGTTTGCGGCGATGATGGTTTTGGTTATAGGCCTTGCAGGGTGTGGAGGCGGTGGCGGCAGTGGCGGCAGTGGCGGCGGTTCGCCAGGCATTACGGTCGATATTTCGCCCAAAACGGCGTTTGTAACGCAAGGTTCCACTTTGCAGTTTAATGCCACGGTTGGCGGAACAATGAATACGGGTGTTACATGGTCGGTTGAAGGCGGCGCGGGCAGTATTTCGAGCGGCGGTCTTTACACCGCCCCGGCTACGCCCGGTACGTACAGCGTGACAGTCACTACAAAAGCAACGCCCGCTGCGACTGATACTGCAACAGTCACTGTGGGGAATCTCGCGTGGCGGGGGGTTAACTTGTCGGGTGCCGAATTCGGTTTCGACGTAATACCTGGCACGTACGGCACGAACTATATCTATCCCTCCGCCAACGAGGCCGCATACTTCAAGAACAAGGGTATGAACATTGTTCGCCTGCCGTTCCGCTGGGAGCGTTTGCAGCCAACCTTCAACCAGGCGTTCGACGTGAACGAGTTGGCTCGTCTTCATACCTTCGTTGACGCCGTGACGGCCAGCGGCATGACCGTGCTCCTGGATGTTCAGAACTTTGCGCATTACGGTGGTGCCCAGCATGAAAACGACTCTGTCTGGGTGATTGGCAGCGCGAATGTGCCTGTCACCGCGTTTGCCGACCTCTGGTCGCGGCTGGCAACGGAGTTCAAGGGTAATTCCAGGGTCATGTTCGGCTTGATGAATGAGCCGCACGATATTGATGTGACTACTTGGGTGCAGGCCGCCAACGCGGCAATTGTTGCCATCCGCGCAACCCGCGCCACCAACACGATCACGGTGCCGGGCGTGCAGTGGACCGGCGCATGGTCCTGGAATGGCTCTACTTGGTCAAGCAACGGTAAGAATGACGGTGCTTCGAATGCCGTAGCCATGCTGAACGTGACTGACAGCGGCAACAACATGTTGTTCGAGGTGCACCAGTATCTGGACACGGACTATTCAGGCCGATATTCGAGCGGCGAATGCGTTCGCGACTACACGACACTCGCGAATTTCACGACGTGGTTGAAGACCAACAACAAGAAGGGCTTGTTGGGAGAAATCGGGGCGCCGAGTAATGCCGCCTGCGACCTGGCGGTGGCCAATGTACTGAGCCATGTGCAAGCCAATGCGGATGTTTGGGCAGGCTGGATGTGGTGGTCCGCCGGACCGTGGTGGATCGGACCGTGGTGGAAAGGGACGTGGTGGACTAACGACTACTACCCGCTTTCGCTCGAACCCACTTGGAACGGCGACTATATGACCGGCACGCCGAAAGACGACAAGCCGCAGATGAGTGTGCTGACCCCCTACCTGAAATAATTATGCGTGGTTCCGCAACCATCTGACAGACATGATGTGCAAACCAAATTCAGCATGTCGCGTTAGCCGAGGTCGGGGCGCTCTCTCAACCTTGGTCCCGCAGAACCACGACAATTCGTCGACCGGGTCGCCGCAAGTGCATGGGGGTTGCAGTGCGGCTCCATGGGCGCCAACGGCGGTGCGGGCGGTTGCGCCGCACCGGTACGCAAGGCAAATATTGCACTGCCGCTAACCAATGCGTTCAACGCCAATGTGCCGGCCTAGAGTGTAACGGTGTTTGTGCTTAAGTAGTGCCGTCGAAGCAAACAGGCGGATTGGAATAAATCAAATATTGAAAAGAGGAGGCTGGCAAATGATTTTCGATATTGCAAAAAAAGTTGCCTATGCTGCGTGCGAGCTGGACTGGCTAAGGAAGGCGGCCTCCCAGGTTGCGTCAGCAGAAGCCGAAATCCACATCAATACATTGCATGAATGCGCGATAGAACTCGCCGGCAGACGCGCGAGGGAAATTTACTCCGACCCTTATGAGTTCTCCTCTGACCCGAAAAACAATAATCCGGGTGATCCCCCGGCTTCGGCACAGGTCATTGAATTTTGCGGGCATAGGAAGTGCGACAAGCAGTAAGTCGCGAGAACGGAAAGCGCGAGGAGATTTGGCTATGCCCGGAATGCTATCAGGAACTGCGATGGGAATTGGCGCGGACAGGTTGCTGGAAATCAAGCGGCTTGAAATGGCCTGCGGCAATGTTCCGCTTGCAGTGAAATCCAGTCTGCTTGCCTGCTCGCCGCGAGTTTCCATCGCATTCATGTGTTTCGCCGTAATGCCGTTCATGGTTTGGCTGACGGTGTCGGGCGAGCGCCCCCATTTTTTCATGGGGATGACTGCACTGGGCTTTTTGGGGCTTTTGCTGTTACTGCAGCGTCATTTGAATCACGTGATTTTGGCCATATTTTCCGCTTCAAGACGAGCTGTCGAGTTGTTGTCCAACGTGATGGAAAGCGAGTTGCGCATGTCATGCTTCTTTGAAAACGAACCCGGACTCTTTTTTACCGCTACGCTGCATTCTGATGGCAGGGTTACCTTGCCGTTTACCAGTACCGGGGCCGGCGAGATGCTCGGCTTGGAGGACGAAGCGCTGACCGGCAATGTCAAATCGCTGACCAGAATCGTCTATTCAGAGGACATTGCGCGCTTTGTGGAGACCGGAAACGATGCGCAGCATAACCTTAAACCGTTCCACCTGGAATTTCGTATTAGCCACGCAAAGAAGGGCGAACGCTGGATCGAGTTGCGCTGCGTTCCGCAAAACGGGCCGGATGGAAGCACGAACTGGCACGGTTTCATGCATGACATCACCGAGCGCAAGCGCGTGGAGGAAAAACGCATCACGCGGGAATACGAGTCGCGCTCGCTGATAGAAAATTCGCCTGACAACATATCGCGCTACAACCGTGACTGTTTGTGTATTTTTGCCAACCCGGCTTTTGGTTCGATGGTCGAAGGCGGCGTTGGGGCGCTGCTGGGCAAGAAACCCTCAGAGTATCCTGGCGGTGTCAACGCTGCTGCCTATGAGGAAAGGATCGCGGCGGTGTTTGAAAATGGCAACAGCGCTGAGTTCGAACTCAGATGGCCATGCCGCGACGGCCGCGAGATTTGCAGCCATGTTCGCCTGATCGCGGAACGCGACAGTTCCGGCGACGTTGCCACGGTGTTGGCGGTAGGGCGCGACATTACGGATATCCGCCAGAAGATACATCAGATGGCGTTCTACGATCCGCTGACGTCTCTGTCGAACCGCTATTCGTTCAATGAACGCCTGAAAGACATCCAGCAGAATGCGTCGAAACGTGAAGGGCAGGCGGTCATGATGCTGCTCGACCTCGACCGTTTCAAGGCTATCAACGACACCATGGGGCATCCGGTTGGCGATCAATTGCTGCGTGAGGCGGCTATGCGCCTGAAGGGTTGCGTACGTGACGGCGACATGGTGGCCCGGCTGGGCGGAGACGAGTTTGCGATCCTGTTGCCGGAGATGCCGTCCGACACTGATCTGGGCAGATTCGCCGAGCAGATATTGGAGACATTCCGGAAGCCGTTTATGTTGGATGGCAAGGAAGTGTTCGTTTCCGCCAGTATCGGCATTGCCGTGTATCCAGATGACGGTAGCAATGCCGATGACTTGGTCAAACATGCCGATTCGGCAATGTATCTTGCTAAACGTTCAGGACGAAACGACTATCGTTTCTACTCGAAGGAGCTGACGGTTCAGGCCAGCGAACGGTTCGCAGTGGAAACCAGATTACGCGGGGCGGTCGAGCGCAAGGAGTTGGAATTGTATTTTCAACCCAAGATAAACCTGGCCGATGGCGCGCTGATCGGCTCCGAGGCTCTGGTGCGCTGGAACCATCCGAAGCTTGGCCTGGTACCGCCTGACCAGTTCATCGGCATTGCCGAAGATAGCGGATTGATCATGGAAATCGGGGAGTGGGTATTGCGTGAAGCATGCCATATCGCCCGCGAATGGAATGCCTCGGATATGCCGCTGCACAGGGTTGCCATCAATTTGTCGGCCAGGCAATTCCAGTCTGGCGATCTGGCTAAAACGGTGAACAGGATTCTGGAGGAAACGGATTGCTTGCCTGAATGGATTGAGCTCGAGATTACGGAAAGCATGCTGCTGGACGAGCAAGGCGGGGTGCTGGAGACATTGAACCAGCTCCAGACTCTGGGCATTGCCATCGCGATCGACGATTTCGGCACCGGATATTCATCCCTGAGTTACCTTGCGCGCTATCCGATCAACACTCTGAAAATCGACCGGATTTTTGTGACCGACATTACGATAGATCCTCATCGGGCAGAATTGGTGAAAGCGATCATTGCCATTGCGCGCAACCTGGAGTTGTCCGTGGTTGCCGAGGGAGTGGACACAAAGGAGCAAGCAGCGAATTTGCGTCAGATGGGTTGCCAGATTGCGCAAGGATATCTGTATAGCAAGCCGTTGCCCAAGGCGACTTTCCAACCCTTGCTGACATCCTTCGGCAAGGCATCAAACCTTGGAAATACCGGAAAATGGATGAAACACCTTTCGCTTATGAGCCATTAGCATAGTTGAGTGTTAGGAATGGAGAAAAATCATGCGATACTTTAGTCTGCTGTTCATGCTCGTTCTCTTGGTTTCCTGCGGTGGGGGGCATGTTCGCTCCGACCCGAGTGCCGGATGCGCGACGGGCGGGTGCTCCACCGCAGCGCCGACCTTCAGCCCGGCGCCGGGTACTTTTGGCACGACGACCAGCGTTTCGCTCTCCGACTCGACGCCGGGTGCAGTCATTCACTACACCACCAACGGCTCCACGCCAACCGGCGCCTCGCCGACCTACAGCGCAACGATCCCGGTTTCCTCGACCACTACCATCAAGGCCATTGCCCAGGCCGCGGGTTACCTGGACAGCACTGTTACTACCGGCCTCTACACGATCTCGTCCGGAACGCCCGCAGCGGTCACGCCGACTTTCAGCCCGGCGCCGGGTACGTTCAGTGCGACCACCAGCGTTTCGCTCTCCGACTCGACGCCGGGCGCGGTCATCCACTACACCACCAACGGCTCCACGCCAACAGGCTCCTCGCCGACCTACAGCTCGCCGCTCTCGGTTGCGACTACAACCACCATCAAGGCTATCGCCCAGGCCTCGGGCTACCTGGATAGTGCCGTTGCCACCGGCCTCTATACCATCTCGTCTGGAACGACCACCGCGTCCACCCCAACCTTCAGCCCGACGCCGGGGTCTTTCAGCGCGACGACCGGCGTTTCGATCTCCGCCTCGACGCCGGGCGCGCTCATCCACTACACCACCAACGGCTCTACGCCCACCGGCTCTTCGCCGACCTACAGTACGCCGCTCTCGGTCGCGTCTACCACCACCATCAAGGCTATTGTCCAGGCCTCGGGTTACCTCGATAGCGCCGTTGCCACGGGCGCCTACACCATCACGAGCAGTGGTGGCGCCTGCAGTACCAACAGCACCATCCATCTCGTCGGTAACGAAATCCGCGATACCTCCGGGACGCGAGTGGTGGTGCGCGGGCCGGAGGCAGTCGTGGCCTCCACCGGCGACACGGCAGTGATCAATCAAGCGGCTGGCTGGGGGGCGAACGGCATGCGCCTGCTTCTCACAGTCGACCAGGCGAACGGCATGACCCCGGCCGGGTTCGACACGCTGATCGGGCAGGCGGTGTCCCACCACATGATCGTGTGGGTGTCCCTCTACACTTGGGACAGCGGCAACAATCACCTCGTCTCGAGCGCACTGGGTGGCGGCAACTTCTACTCGCTCACAGCTCCGCCCGGTACGGGGACGTGCTCTACCGCTACCCCCGCCCCCTGTTACCTGGCCATGTGGTCGCGCCAGTGGATTAAGGATCTCATCGCCAAGTATCAGGGCCACGTGATTGTCGACGCGATGCAGGAATATATCGGGACGGCTAACGCAGAGACAGAGGCTGGGCGGACCGAGTGGGCCAATGCGGCCAAGAGCAACATCGTATGGTTCAGGAATGCCGGTTACGTCGAGCCGCTCGAGATCATGAGCAACTACCAGGGCCGCGACCTCTACGCCATCGTCGAGAAGGGCGCCGAGATCCGCGCTGCCGACACCCTGCTTGTGGGCAGCGACCCGCAGACCATGTTCGGCTGGCAGGCCTACTGGGGGGTGGATGCCCCCAATAGCTGGTACTACGGATGGCAGGGCGGATTGCTCCTCGGAAGCGGCAAATCTCTCACTGGTGCGCAGGCCATCCACCAGTTCGCTACCAAGCAGGCTTTCCCCATCGAGATCGGCATTGACAACTACGGGGGCGACACGAGCCATGAATACCTGGACGAAATGACCCAGAGCGCGGCGGACAACGGAACCTGGTTGTGGTGGTCGTCGAGAAATGGCAGCGTCGAGTGTCCGGCCGACGGCGCCACCTGCGTGAACAACGTCACCAACTCGAGCGTGGGCTTCACCGGCGCCACCCCCTCAGCCTGCGGACCATGAACACGCAGCGCACCGGAGTTGAAATGTGCGGAGTCAAGCACTGATTAGATGAAACATGACCAACAAAGTGGCCAACATTGCAACTTTGTTGGTCGCTTGCTTGAAGTGTATCGCCAGATCGTTCATTCGTGTGACGAAGCCATCCACTCGGTCCGGTAACCGGCTGCGCATTCTTGCGCAGAACGGGCCCGGCTAAAAATATTGCAGGCTTGGATGGAAGCGGGAAGTCAGCCTCGTTGCGAGCTTTGCCGGATCAGCAGTTCGACAGGCAGCAACTCTTCTCCGGGGGACACCTCGCCCGCAATCAGGTGCTTGGCAGCCTGGTAGCCCAAGGCTTCCTTGTCCACCCGAATCGTGGTTAAGGAGGGGCGGCTGGCGCTTGCAGAAGCAATATCGTCATAGCCTACAAAAGCGATGTCTTCCGGAATAGACAATCCCGCTTCGCGGCAGGCCTGCATGGCGTTGAGGGCGGTCTCGTCGTTGTAGGCGAAAACCGCATCGGGACGCTGGGGCAGGGCCAGAAGCTGATTCATTGCGGCAAAGGCTGCTTGATCGTAGAGCAGGTTCGTATCCAGGGTGACTTCCAGGTTGGGATCGGCCAGGCGGCCGGCTTCGAACAGCGCCTTGCGGTAGCCGCGCGAACGCAATGCGACGGAGTGGTGGGTCATCGGTCCAGAAATCATGGCGATGCGCTGATAACCTTGTTCTATCAGATGGCGCGTGGCCAGCCAAGCACCCTGCAAGTTGTCGTCGTTGACGCAAAAACAATCCGGAACGAAATGGTCGGCGATGACGGTGGGCAATTTGAGCGAATTGATTTTTGCCAGCAGGGCGGCATCGAAAAAACCGGCAACTAGGATTGCTTCCGGTTCATGTTGCCGGATTCTTGCCAAGATCGGGTCGCCGATGCCGATGGACAACAGGCTCAAGGACACCTGCTCTTCACGACAAGCATTTTCGACACCTTGCAGTACGATTGAATAGAAGGGGTTGGAGGCGAGCGACCCGATATTGCGGTTGAGCACAAAAATGAGGCGACCGGGTTTGCCGCTGCGCAGCTTGGAAATGTCGTAGCCGAGTTTTTTGGCAACGCGCAGGATGACGGTCCGGGTTTGCTCGGACAGTCCGGCCTGATTTTTCAAGGCGCGGGACACTGTGCCGATTGAGACGCCGGCAGCGTCTGCAATATCGCGAATAGTTACTTTCTTTTCGGGCAGGTCCATTTTCGTTTTTTCACTCATATCCACTTCCTTGTCAAATTCTTGCAACCATCCAGCGAGACGGAAAGATGCCCTCGGGTTATGACCATCCTGAATGCGCCTGTTTACTATGAATCAAGGTCTTAAAAAGTTTATCTAAACTTGAAAATATTTCACGGCGATACTGCTGGGGTATTGAATTGCAATGAGCTAATTGTCATTCAATACAATTATATACTAAATAAAATGCAAAAAATAATTCACGACATATTTTGTAGGAAAACATATTTAAATAATCTAAAAATGGCAAGATAAACTGCTTGACATATCAGAATTAACTGGAAATAATAATACAACGTTTAGTAAACAGAGTCAAGTTTAGGTTATTTTGCGGTGTCGTTATTTTGAGGGGGTGGGTTATGGGTGTTTTTCGGCAAATTTGCAAACGAACTTTTGTGATGGCGATATTGGCCGTTGTTGTCGGCATTGCCAATGCTGCCGATGAAGCTGGCAGGCAGTCATTATTTGAATGGAATTTTACGAACGGCGATGACGGAGGGTGGTGTTGTGGCTGGAGCAAGACCAACGATACAACCATCTCGCCTGACTTCGAGGTGGTGAATGGCTTGGGTTTGCAGCTAACGTTCGATTTCCACGAAAGCCAGTGGGGGGACAGCAACTTCAAGGCGCCGTGGACTGTGCGACAGCAGGCGCCGGGTGCCGTTGATTTGCGCATTCTGGCTCCGGTATCCGGGGGCAAGCCCAAGGGGGGGCCAATGCAACTGAGCTGTGCCATGAACGTGCCGACCTGGACTGAGGCCGGAAAATGGATTGATTTGAAATTCCCGGAAACCGTCACGATTTCCGGTGTGGAATACAGGGCGCAATCCGTAACCTGCGAACTTGGCACTTCGCTTTCGGCGCCGGTTCCGCACGACCTGGTATTGCGTTTCGGCGGTGATGCGGTCCGTTACAAAGGCGTGCTCTATATTCAGCAGATTCGCGCCTTGCGCATACCTGGCGCACCTGCAATCGGCACGCCAGTCGTCAGCACCCCGGCGGTCAGGAATCCGCCCGTTGTCAGCACACCGGCTGTCAGCACACCGGTCAGGACTGCGCCAGTCGTTAATACTCCGGTCGTTGTTGCTCCGGCCAGGACTGCGCCGGTTGTCGTAGCGCCGGTCGTTGCCGCGCCAGTTGTTGTCGCGCCTAGCAGGAAATCGCACAGCAGAACTTTGCACCACTACAGCGCGCCGGTCAGCAGTGAACCCGTCGTCGTGGCGCCGGTTGTTGCCGCACCTGCAGTTGTCGCGCCGGTCAGCAATGCACCGGACGGCAACGTGTCGGGCAACAAGTTCAAGCCAGCGCTCGTTGAACCGGCTAGGGTTGAACCAGTTCGAGCCCAGCGCAATGTCGACTGATAGCCGTTGCGCATTGAAATTATCAATTCTCAGGAGGAGTTTATGAAACGTCTTACATTGAATGCAGCAGGGATCGTGCTAGCTGCACTTGCCTGCGCTGCGCACGCAGATACCAATTTCAGCTCGGGTGCCAAGATTGAGGCTCTCTATACCAGCTTTTCGAAGGAGTACCTCAGTTGCTGGAGAGAGGGTAATCAAAAAGATTGTTCTTATGCGCCCAAATTGTGGCAGGGTGAAAGTTATGCACATGGCGGATTAGTTCACGATCTGACTGACGAACTATCGCTGATCGGCCAAGCCCAGGTCGGTTATTACCAGCATAACTCGTGGTACACCCGTTCTCCGGGAGTGCCTGCCACTGGCCAATCGGACCAGAATAATGCTACTGCGTCGCTGCTGGCATTCGAGGATACCTGGGTTGGTTTGAAGGATGCCCGCTATGGCACCGTCAAGTTGGGGCGGGGTCTCAATCCGCGGATGCAGGTGCTTGAAGGTACCTATACCACCGATCTTGGCGGCAAGGAAATGCTCCAGAAGATGATCAGCTACGACTCTCCGATGCTGATCGGCAACAGGAGTAACGGCATTAAATTGTCATACGCGCTTTACAAGGGCGCCCTGATGCGCAAGGAAATCCGCAAGTACGACGCCAACGACCAGGCTCAGATGTCGCGGGTTGAGCCGACGGGGAATTCCATTCTGCTGGATGCCACATTGCGCAGCAAACTCAACGTCAAGTTCGCATATTACAAGGAACGAGTTGCGGCCCGTGATTCCTACTACCAGGGGCATCTGGACGGACTGGGCGTCACCGTGGGGCCGAGCGACTATACCGTCATTCCGAAGACCGGGGCAATGACCGCCGCCCACGGACCTGCTTTGCGGGCAAGTTATGAATTCAGTCATGGACGGATCGGTTTCAGTTCGAGCCGCAACAACATCGACAAGGTCGCCATGGTGGATACTGCTTTCCCCAGTGTAGGTTACAAATCGCAGACCAACACCCTGTTTATCTCGGCCTGGTATGACCGCTGGAGCCTGTGGAGTACGATCTCGAAATCCAAGTATCGCCTGAGCGATACAGACTTCATCAATTCAAGCAATGACTGGCTCTATTCGAATAACACATTCGATTTTTACCAGTACGGAGGCGAAATCAGTTACGAATTGCTGAAGAACACCAAGGCTGTAGTCGGCGTCGATTTCAAGAAAATGACCTTTTACAATTCGCCGATCGCCGGCGGCATGTGCGCGTCGGGGATGACGAATCCTTGCTACAACCCGCACGGCTACAAGGTGTTCTCCGGCCTGCGCTGGATCTATTGAAACAGGGATCGCCTGACATGAGTCCATCTCCACTGCGGGAAACTGCCGGGCTGATTGCACCGCCGCCGGATTCGCCGATGAACGGACAGGATTTTCTGTTCGGGGTGGCGACGGCATCCTTCCAGATCGAAGGCGCCGTCGCGGAGGATGGTCGCCTGCCTTCGATCTGGGATACCTTTTGTGCCACGCCGGGCAAAGTCCTGAATCGCGACAATGGCAACATCGCCTGCGATCACTACCACCGCTGGGCCGATGACGTGGACTTGATTACCGATCTCGGGGTGGATGCTTACCGCCTTTCCATTGCTTGGCCCCGTGTGATCAACGCCCAGGGATTTCTCAACCAGAAGGGGCTGGATTTTTACCGGCGTTTGCTCGACCGCTTGGCGGAAAAAGGCATTGCGTCGTACGTCACGCTCTACCACTGGGATTTGCCCCAGCATCTGGAAGACAGGGGTGGATGGCTCAACCGCGAAACCGCCTACCGCTTCGCCGACTATGCCGATCAGGTGAGCCGGGAATTGGTGGGCCGTGTGACCGCATGGGCGACTCATAACGAGCCCTGGTGCGCAGCCTATCTGGGCTATGGCAATGGCCATCATGCGCCTGGGCTCGACAAGGTTCGCTATGCGACGCAGGCGATGCATCATCTGTTGCTCGGGCACGGCCTGGCTGTGCCTGCACTGCGGGCCAACGATGCGCGGGCGATGGTTGGCCTGGTGGCCAATGTGGGAGACGGCTGCCCTGCCGAAGACAATCCCGCCGACCGGGCAGCCTGCGAGCTTTACGATGCTTACCAGAACGGCTGGGTGCTCGATCCGCTGCTGCGCGGGCACTATCCCGACAAGCTGTGGCGGCTGTGGCCGGATGCCAAGCCCTTGGTGCTCGAACGCGACATGGAGATTATCTCGCGCCCCATGGACTTCCTCGGCATCAATTACTACAGCCGCGCGGTGATCCGGGCCGATGGTGAGAACAACTTCAATTGGGTGCATCTGCCCGATGTCGAGCGCACCCAGATGGATTGGGAGGTCTACCCGCAGGGCCTGCAGGATATCCTGGAACGCTTCAAACGTAGTTACCCGAATTTGCCACCGATCTACATTACCGAAAACGGTATGGCCAGTGACGACAAGGTTGTTGCTGGCGAGGTGGACGATGCGCAGCGCATGTCGTTTCTCAAGCGTCACTTTTCTTTCTGCAGCAAAGCCATGCAGAACGGCGTCGACGTGCGAGGTTATTTTCTGTGGTCGTTGCTGGATAACTTCGAGTGGGCATTCGGCTACGAGCGGCGCTTCGGCATCGTTCATGTCGATTACGCGACCCAGCGCCGCACCCTGAAGAACAGCGCAAAAGCCTATGCCGAATATTTGCGGTTGCGCCGCGAAAAGAATTTGAGGAGAGATAGAGCATGATTGTCGTCGCTGGTGAGGCATTGATGGATGTGTTCATTACGGGCGATACGGACGAAGGCGTGGCGCTGGATGCACGGATCGGCGGTTCACCGTTCAATGTGGCAATCGGGCTGGCGCGGTTGCGGCAGCCCGTTGCCTTTCTCGGCTCCATTGCGCGTGGGCGGCTGGGCGAGCGTTTGTTGGGCGCGTTGACTGCCGAAGGCGTGAATGTCTCCTGCGTGCAGCGTCTGGCTGCGCCGACCACGCTGAGTCTGGTTGCCATCGACGCGGCTGGCGTACCCGAGTATGCCTTCTATGGTAGCGGCACCGCCGACCGCCAGCTTTCCCTGGAGGCGCTCGATTTGTTGCCCGCCGCCACCCATACAATACATGTCGGATCCTATGCTACCGTTGCGCAGCCGGTTGCTGATACGCTCGAAGTGTTGATCGAACGCGAACACCGGCAGAGGCTGATTTCCTACGATCCGAATGTGCGGCTCAATTTTGAACCTAGTCTGGAATACTGGCGTACAAAGTTCGAATGGATGTTGACGCGCACTCATCTGCTCAAGGTCAGCGTGGAAGATGCGGAACTGCTGTATCCGGGTATTCCGCCGGAGCAGCTTGGGGGCAAGTGGCGGGATGCGGGCGTAGCGGTTGTCATCGTGACTCGCGGCGAAAAAGGAGCGACCGGTTGGTGTGTCGGCGGCTCGGTTGATATTACGGCGGCGCCTGCGACGATTGTCGATACCGTGGGTGCAGGCGATTCCTTCCAGTCAGCGCTGCTGACCTGGTTTGCCGAGCGGGAACTGCTGCACCCTTTGCAGTTACGCAAGCTTGAAGTCCGCGAACTGAAGGAGGCGATGCATTTCGCCGCCACGGCTGCCGCACTGACATGTTCTCGCCGCGGCGCTGATCTGCCGCAGCGCTCGGAGTTATCCAAACAATAAGGGTTCCGAAGTTGGGTGTTGGCGTGCATTCATGCTTACCCAGTCTGCGTCGAAAATCTGGCTAACACTCAGGGTAGAGCCCAGCGTTCGTGGGACTTGTGCTTGTTCATTTCTTCGGCAACATATTAGCCAACCCGCTAAATTTCTATGTATTGCTCAATGAATTAGGAGCCAATTTCGTCTGTGCATGGGGTGCAAGGGGTCGGGAGTTCGAATCTCCCCGCCCCGACCAGTAGTAACAAAGGCTTGCAGCAGAAATGTTGCAAGCCTTTTTTATTTGTATTAGCCGTTCGGCTAATACTTTTAGTTTCTCTCTGCTTTGGCAGCTACAACACAACTTCACTCACCCGGACTTTGCGACGACGAAAGTCGCATCGAGTTGTGGTCCCGTCTGTGCGCGAGTGCTGAAGTGATTGCCCAGTCAGTGTTCTTGATGAATTCCGGTTCCTTGGGTGTTGCCCTTTCCTTGAGCCGCACTATGGGGTCGGGCTTATATGGAATGTGTACGGTGTCGCACAGACATCATGTCATGGCAAGAACAAGCTTCAGGCAATCCCGCCGATAACATTAGTTTGGCAATGATAATGGTGTTCCAGGATATGCACGACGAACCTCACCCACACTTCAAATGGCATGCTGAAGCGCTTGTTGATGGGCACGATGTATATCATAGCATAGTCAAGGATATTTCCAGGGAAGGGCTAAGCTTGATCCTTGATCATAATTTGCAAAATTCAAAAATCGTCAAGTTACGTATTTATATTCCTCCTTTCGAAATTTCAAATCCTCATCACGTCATGGAGGTGTCAGGAAAAATAACATCCACTATCTTCGATAGTGGTGAGGAAGCTTTCCGTTCAGGCATAAAATTTGTCCAATTTACCCAGGATTCCGATCAAACATATCTTCAATCACTTCTTTCTTAGAGAAGGAAATCGGCAGTGTGGTTGGGCTTTGATTTATCAATTGGTTATCCGGAAATTCAGTCGATGAGGGAATGGCTTGATTCACCGGAGGTCGAGGAGATCACTTTTGCCTAGGACCTCCTGTCTGGCCTGAGTCCGGAGCTCATGTGCCGCAAGAAAGTCCGGGGAAGGTTTCTCGACCGGCTAACCCTAACGAATTAAAGCAAGGAAGTTTGCAAAATGAGAAGCTTCATCCGGTTTGTTCTTAAGCTGATATTTCAATTGCTGTTCCGCATTCGCGCGACAGGATTTGGCAAGGACTTCGACACCAGCAAACTGCTGGTTATTGCCAACCATGAATCATTCATGGATGGTTTGTTGTTGGGACTGTATCTTCCCTTCGATCCGGTCTTCGTGGTGCATACGGCGGTGACGCGCAGCTGGTTCTTCCGCCTGGTGTTGACACAAGTGGACTATCTCGCGGTTGATGCAACCAGTCCGATGGCGGTCAAGAAAATCATCAAACTGGTTGAATCCGGTCGCCCGGTTGTGGTCTTTCCCGAAGGGCGCATCACCGTGACCGGCTCACTGATGAAAGTGTACGAAGGCCCGGCCTTTGTCGCTGCCAAAACCGGCGCAACAATATTGCCGGTGCGGCTGGATGGCCCGGCACGTTCCTATTTCAGCCGCATTGCCGGCAAGACCAAACGCAGCCTGTTTCCTCGCATCACCATCTCGGCGATGGAGGACACGGTCATTCCGATGCCAGAGGGCGAGACCGCCAGACAGCGCCGCCGCAAGGCAGGCGATGCGATGCGCCGCCTGATGCAAAAAATGATCTTTGTATCGCAACCCAAACAGACGCTGTATTCCGGCTTGCTGGATATCATGAATATCTATGGCCGTGGGCGGCGCGTGGTGGAAGATGCGAAGCAGATCGAGTATTCCTACGGCGATTTGCTCAAGATGACGCTGGCTCTGGGGCATATTGCAGCGAAGCACAGCAAGCCGCGAGAATGCGTGGGCCTCCTGATGCCGAATGTCGCTGCGACCGTTTGCCTGATGATAGGTATCGGCGCGCAAAATCGCGTACCCGCCATGCTGAACTACAAAGCCGGTGTATCCGGCATGCAGGATGCCTGTACCGCAGCAAAGATAAGCACCATTTTCGCGTCGCGCGCTTTCATTGAACAGGCAAAACTGGAAAACGATGTTGCCGCAATCAAGGATGTGAGCATCCTGTATGTGGAGGACTTGCGCCCGGCCATGACCCCAGGGGACAAGTTGTGGGTGTTCTTTGGCATGCGTTTTCCGCGCCTGATGGAAAAGAACAGCGATCCTTCAGCGGCTGCCGTGGTGCTGTTCACTTCCGGCTCCGAAGGCAAACCCAAGGGCGTAGTGTTGTCGCATCACGCGCTGATGTCCAACATCGCCCAGATCCGCGCCATCATCGATTTCTCGGCGGAAGACAAGGTGCTGAACGCGATGCCGATCTTCCATTCGTTCGGCCTCACGGGCGGCACGCTGTTGCCCATCCTGACCGGGATGAACCTGTTCCTGTATCCCACACCGCTGCATTACCGCGTCATTCCGGAAGTTGCCTACGACCGCAACTGCAGCGTGCTGTTCGGCACCAGCACCTTCCTCGCCAACTATGCCAAGTTCGCCAACCCCTACGACTTTTACCGCCTGCGTTATGTCGTGGCGGGTGCGGAAAAACTGTCCGACACGGT
>CAYOJU010000013.1:0-42384 GCA_964404355.1 uncultured Sideroxydans sp.
TCAGCGAGATGGTGCGCGAAGATCTCAAAGAAGCCGAGCGGGATGAGTTGGTGAAGAAGCACGGCTATACCACGCTCAATTGCCACGAATAATATGAACAAAGACGCAAAAATCTATATTGCCGGTCATCGGGGCCTGGTCGGTTCCGCACTCGTGGGATGTCTCAGGGCCAAGGGTTATAACAACCTTGTATTGCGCACCCGAGCCGAGCTCGAGTTGCGCAACCAAACTGCCGTGCAGGCTTTCTTCGCCAAAGAAAACCCCGAATACGTGCTTCTGGCTGCCGCCAAAGTGGGGGGCATCCTCGCCAACAATACTTACCCGGCAGAGTTTATCCACGACAATCTCGTGATCCAGACCAACGTAATACACAGCGCCTGGCAGAACAGCGTCAACCGGCTGCTGTTTCTGGGATCAAGCTGCATCTATCCCAAGCAGGCCCCGCAACCCATGAAGGAAGATTGCTTGCTGACCGGGCCGCTGGAACCCACCAATCGTCCTTATGCGCTGGCCAAAATTGCCGGCGTTGAAATGTGCTGGTCGTATAACCGCCAATACGGCACCCAGTACATGGCGGTCATGCCGACCAATCTGTACGGGCCCAACGATAACTATGACCTTAACAACTCGCACGTAACACCGGCGCTCATTCGCAAGATGCATGAAGCGAAACAGCGGGGCGACAAGGAGGTGGTGGTATGGGGCACCGGCACACCCAGGCGGGAATTCCTATACAGCGAGGACATGGCCGATGCATGCCTGTTTCTGCTATCACAGCCACAGGACAAACTTGCCGGTCTTTTCAATAACGAACAACCGCCGCTAGTCAATATCGGGTGCGGCGAAGACTTGACCATACGGGAACTGGCGGAACTGGTCGCAGAAATCGTCGGGTTCAAAGGCAGCCTCACTTTCGATACCAGCAAACCCGACGGCACGATGCGCAAGGTGATGGATGTTTCGCGTATGAAACGCATGGGCTGGACTGCTACAACCGATTTGCACACGGGGATATCCAATGCTTATCAATCGTACCTGGAGAAGCAAACATGAATCTTCAGGATATTGACTTGCCAGGTACCGGAAGATGCAAACAAAAACCATTCTGATCACCGGTGCGGACGGATTCATCGGCTCGCACCTGACCGAAGCCTTGGTGCGCCAGGGCCATAAAGTCCGCGCTTTTGTGTTGTACAACTCCTTCAACTCTTGGGGTTGGCTGGACCATTGCGCACCCGAGGTAAAGGGCAAGTTTGAAGTGTTTGCCGGCGACATCCGTGATCCGCACGGGGTGAAGGAAGCGATGAAGGGCTGCGATGCGGTGCTGCATCTGGCTGCGCTGATTGCCATTCCCTATTCCTACCATTCACCCGACACTTACGTCGACACCAATGTCAAAGGCACGCTGAATGTGCTGCAGGCTGCACGCGAACTCGGCGTGCAAAGGGTGATTCATACCTCGACCAGCGAGGTTTATGGCACAGCGCGTTTTGTGCCGATTACCGAAGAACACCCGTTGCAGGGCCAATCTCCGTACTCGGCGACCAAGATCGCCGCAGACCAGTTGGCCTATTCCTTCTATGCATCATTCAAATTGCCGGTCGTCATTGCGCGTCCCTTCAACACCTATGGTCCGCGCCAGTCTGCGCGTGCCGTGATCCCCACCATCATCACGCAGATTGCCAATGGCAAGCGCCAGATCAAGCTTGGTGCGGTCTCGCCCACGCGGGACTTCAACTTTGTACTCGACACGGTTGCGGGATTCATCGCCGCACTGAATTCGGACAAGGGCGTGGGCGAGGTCGTCAACTTTGGCAGCAATTTTGAAATTTCGGTCGGGGACACAGCACAGTTGATTGCAGAAGCGATGAACACGGAAATCGAGATCATCACGGACGAAGCGCGCCTGCGCCCTGAAAACTCCGAGGTTGAGCGCTTGTGGGCGGACAACACCAAGGCCAAACAAATATTTGGCTGGCAACCGGCTTATGGCGGACGCGAAGGGTTCAAGCGCGGCCTGGCGGAAACTGCCGAATGGTTTGCCCAGCCGGGCAACCTGCGCGGCTACAAGGCGGATATCTATAATGTCTAAACGCGCCGTCATACTTGCCGGTGGAAAAGGAACGCGGTTGCGCCCGTACACCGTCGTATTGCCGAAACCGCTGATGCCCATTGGCGAGTTTCCCATTCTGGAAGTCATCATCCGTCAACTGGTGCAGCACGGTTTTGATCATGTCACCCTGGCGGTTAATCACCAGGCCGAGATCATCAGGGCGTTTTTTCAGGACGGGACGAAATGGGGCATCAGGATAGATTACTCCTTGGAAGACAAGCCGCTCAGTACCATGGCGCCACTGCGCCTGATAAAGGATCTTCCGGAAAATTTCCTGGTCATGAATGGCGATGTCCTGACCGACCTCAATTTCTCGGATTTGTATGAGGAGCATGTGATCAGGAACAACATCTTCACCATTTCTTCTTATGTGCGGGAACAGCATATCGATTACGGCGTACT
Source organism: uncultured Sideroxydans sp. (assembly GCA_964404355.1). Taxonomy (GTDB): domain Bacteria; phylum Pseudomonadota; class Gammaproteobacteria; order Burkholderiales; family Gallionellaceae; genus Sideroxyarcus. The sequence goes on from CAYOJU010000013.1 coordinate 2,516, forward strand.
GGAAAAAGACGCTGAAGGATTTCTGTCCGGGTTCAGGGAAAAACCAAAATCCAGCTATCTGGTGAGCATGGGTGTGTATATGGTGAGCCGCCGCATCATTGAGTTCATACCGGAAGGCAAGAGCTATGGTTTTGACAATCTGATGCTTGACTTGATTGCGGCCAAACAACCGGCAACCGTACGTGAATTCGGCGGCTACTGGCTGGATATAGGCAGGCCTGATGATTACGCCGCTGCGATAGAAGTGTTTGAAAAAGCCAGAAGTAGTTTTTTGAAGGAATAATGAGCATGAACGAACAGCAAAAGCCGTTTATTCCGATCAACAAGGGACAGTTTACTCTGGAGACGCCGGAACGCGAGGCGCAGTTCGAGGCAAACCGTGGTTATGGTGTGGAAGCGGATTACAAGGAAAACCGCAAGCTGTGGACAGAGTATGCAAAAGACCAGCATGTCTCTGACTATCCCCTGCACGTGGATATTGAACTGGCATCGGTTTGCAATCTGCATTGCCCGATGTGCTACACGATTTCGGACGAATTCAAGAAAAAGGTGAATACAAAGCTGATGGATTATGAGCTGTTCACCAAACTTGTGGATGAATGCGCGGCCGGTGGCGTGTATTCCATTCGACTGAGTTTCAGGGGCGAATCATTCTTGCACAAGCGCATTGTTGATTGCGTCCGCTATGCCAAGCAGAAAGGCATCAAGGAAGTTTCAACATTGACCAACGGCCTGCGCCTGGACGAAGAAATGTTCAGGCAAATGATGGAAGCGGGCATCGACTGGATCACCATTTCCTTCGATGGTCTGGGTGAGACTTATGAACAAATACGCCGTCCTGCCAAATACGATATCGCGGTCGAGAAAATTGCCGCCTATGCCAGAATCAAAAAAGAAGCGGGACGGGTCAAACCTGTCATCAAGATCCAAAGCATCCTTCCCGCGATCGAGCAGGATCCGCAGGCTTTCTACAATGTATTTGCACCGATCACTGACATGGTGAGCGCAAATCCGCTGATTGACTTCATGCAGAGCAAGCGCAATCTGCCCAAAATAGAGAATTTTTCCTGTCCGCAAATCTACCAGCGGCTGGTCGTGGGGGCCGACGGCTTGTGCATGATGTGTGCCAACGATGAGGAAGGCAAAACCATTGTCGGCGACGCAAACAGGCAAAGCATCCATGAAATCTGGCATGGTGCGGAAATGACGCGGGTCCGCGAGATTCACAAGCGCTGCGCGGGTGCTGCGGAGCTTGATGCCTGTGCCGAGTGTTATTTGCCTCTGAAGACCTATGATGCCGAGGTGGTTGTTGGAGAACGCACGGTAACCGCCGAGAAATACCTGTCCGGTACGCAAAAAGTCATCGAGCTGAATACCCCCGACAAATTCAAACGAGGGGGAATCAAGGTATGAGCTGGAAGGTTCCTTTTTTTGATCTTGTTCTTGGTGATGAAGAAAAACTGGCGGTACTTAACGTCATCAATTCAAACTGGCTGACCGCCGGCCCCAGGATTGCCGAGTTTGAAGCAGCTTTCTCGGCCACAATGGATGGCGAGACTCAGTCTGTCGCAGTTTCCAGCGCAACCGCGGCCCTGCATTTATCCTTGCAGGCCCTTGGGGTTGGGCCGGGCGATGAGGTGATCGTTCCTTCGCTGACCTTTGTGGCTTGCGCCAACGCCATACGCTATGTCGGTGCAACGCCCGTATTTGCCGATGTGACCAGCGAGCTGGACTGGAACGTTTCGCCCGCCGATGTCGAGGCTAAAATTACACCGCGTACCCGAGCGGTCATGGTGGTGCATTTCGCGGGATACGCCTGCGATATGACGCTGTTTACCAGCCTCGCGAAAAAACACGGCCTCCTGTTGATCGAGGATTGTTCGCACGCGCCTTTGGGTACCTGGCAAGGCAAGCCTCTCGGCACATTTGGAGATACCGGCTGCTTCAGTTTCTTCAGCAACAAGAACATGACTACCGGCGAAGGCGGCATGGTTGTCAGTCGCAACCCGCAATTGATTGAACGTTTCCGAATCCTGCGTTCGCATGGCATCACCGCCTCCACCTATCAGCGCTTCAAGGGCCACGCATACGGTTACGATGTTGCCGAGCTTGGCTACAACTATCGTCTGGACGAAATACGCGCGGCTATCGGCATCGAGCAGCTGCGCAAACTGCCGGTATTCAACGCGCGACGCAAAGAGCGCGTCGAGCGTTATCGCCACCTGATCGCGGAAAAATTGCCCCGCGTGCGCGTGCCCTTTGCAGGACGCAACACCGATTCCAGCTATCATATTTTTCCGGTATTGCTGCCGGGCGACGAGGAAGTGCGCAACAACGCATTGCGACGCATGGCGGATCTCGGCATACAGTGCAGTATGCATTATCGGCCGATTCATATGTTCTCGGCCTATGCGGGAGCGATTGCCGATGTGCCGGTTACCGACCGGATCGCACCATCGATCCTGACCTTGCCGCTGTTCCCGTCGCTTTCTGACGCACAGATGGACCTGGTGGTGGAAGGATTGCAAGCGTGCCTGTAATCCATCCCATGCCCTGGGACAGCCGACAGCTTGGTTTGCCGGTTGGCAGGCTGGCGGATTTTTCAATCGAAAGCTCGGATCCGACTCTGACAGAGTACGGCCTCGTGTTTGCTCGCGTACCGCAACACGATCAGAAAACCATCGCTAAATTGCAGACCTGCGGCTTCCGCTACATCGGGCTCGATTTGAGCCTGGTGGCCGACTCGGGCCGCGTGCAGCACAGCGACGACCCGCGCTGGCAGATTCGCCGGGTCAGTCATTGTGTGCCAGATTTTCAGATCGGCGGTTTTCACATTGAAGACAGCCGCCTGATGCTGGACACCGCATGCCGTGAAAGATTGCCCGCGGATTTCTGGGACCGCCTGATTTACGAACATTGTTCTGAATTTGCCGACACCGTTATTTGTGCGGTGGATGCCAACAATCATCTGGCAGGCTTCATTTCCTGTTTGATGCGTCCGGATTGCCTCGATCTATTTATGGTTGCCGTGCATCCGGCACATCAGGGCAACGGGCTCGGCGGGGCGCTGTTGAGGAATGCCGGGGAACTTGCGCAGGAACGGCACCTGAAACTGGGTACCAGCGTGATGGCCAGCAATGTTCGCGGCTTCAACTTCTATATAAGGAACAATTTTCTGCTGGCAGGTGGAGAAGTCATCATGCATCGCTGGCAAGAAAGGAAACAAGATGCCAAACAGTCTGCTTGAAGCGTGCCGGGTGCGCGGATACCCGCTGATCATCGCAGAAATCGGGGCCAATTATGGCGGCATGGAAGTCGTCAAGGAAATGGTGCGTTCGGCTGCCGGATGCGGCGTGGACATGGTCAAGTTTCAAACTTACCGGGCGGAGACCATCGCAACGCCGGGCAGCTACTTTACGTTTGAAGATGGCAGCCGCGTAGCGCAGTTCGATTTCTTCAAGGCATACGAGCTCAGTAAAGAAGACCACGATGTGCTGAATGCGTTATGCAAGGAACTTGGCATCCAGTGGATTTCCACCCCCAGTCATTCCAGCGATCTGGATTTGCTGGAGAATTACGACTTGCCGTTCTATAAAACCGGGTCGGACGATTTGACCAATTTGCCGTTTCTGCGCACGATTGCGGAAAAGGGCAGGCCGATGCTGGTTTCTACCGGTATGTGTACGCTGGGTGAAATCGAGGCAGCGGTTGAAACGGTGCTGGCAACGGGCAACCGCGACCTGGTGCTATTGCACTGCGTGGTGTCGTATCCATCCAGACCGGAAGACGCCAATCTGAAAGTGATTGAAACCCTGCAAAAGACTTTCGGTTTGCCGGTTGGTCTCTCCGATCATACGCAGGATGAATTCACCAGTATTCTGGCGACGCAACTGGGCGCGGTAGTGATCGAAAAACATTTCACGCTCGATCATGCCCTCAAGCTCCCGGATCACGAGGCATCACTCGATCCCGTCCAGTTCGGTCGCCTGGTGGAACGCGTCAAGCTGGTGTCGAAAGCGCTTGGGGACGGCATCAAACGCATTCTGCCCACGGAGCAGAAATGGCGGCAGGCTGCGCGAAAGTCATTATTTGCTGCCGTGGACATTCCTGCGGGTACGGTGATTGCGGAGCAGCATATCGCCATTCGCCGTCCGTCCGAAGGCATTCATCCGCATCACCTGCCGCTGGTATTGGGACGGGTTGCAAAAGTGTTTATTCCTGCGGGCACGCTAATCCATTGGGATATGCTCTAGGAGAGGATGCCCGGATGACCACGATCTGCATCCACCAACCGGATTTCGCGCCCTACCTGGGTTTTTTTCAGCGCCTGCTGATGTCGCAGCATTTCATCCTGCTCGATGATGTTCAATTCATTCGCCGGGGGTGGCAGCATCGCGACCGCATCAAGGGGCGAAACGGCCCGGTCTGGCTTACGCTTGCGCTTCGCAAGGGTGAGTACCATCAGCGCATAAACGAAGTGGAATTGTCCGATGATCCAAAATGGATTGAGGACAATCTCAATTTGCTCCGCGAGTGTTATGGCAAAGCGCCCTGCTTTGCCATGCTGTTCCCGCAAGTAGAGAAGATCTACCGTGCCGGCCATCGGCTCATGATCGACTTGAATTGTGCGCTTCTCGATCTGGCACTGGAATATTTCGATATCGCAATACCGATCACTCGCGCCTCGGATTACAAAATCGATGCAACAAGCAGCGCCCGTTTGCTGGAACTGGTGCAGGCCAAACAGGGTGACACCTATTTGACCGGGACGGGCTCACGGGATTATCTGGACGAGGAAATGTTCCGGTCAGCCGGGGTGCGCGTAAGGTGGCAGGATTTCAGCCACCCGGTCTATCCGCAACTGCACGGCGATTTCGAGCCCATGCTTTCGTGCCTCGACGTGCTCTTCAATTGCGGACACGATGCGGCAGGCATATTAAGGTCAACCCTGAATGACTGAGGCTGCGGAAAAACAGATCGGCATTGTGCTGCAGGCGCGCATGGGATCGACGCGGTTGCCGGGCAAGGTTCTGCTGCCGCTGGGCAGCACTACACTGCTGGGCTGGATAGTTCTACGTCTGCGGGATATGCCTTGGCCATTGGTGATAGCGACCAGCGATCAGGCACAGGATGATGCCATCTCCCGCCAGTGCGAACAGATGGAGGTGCGATGTTTCCGCGGCAGTGAGCAGGATGTGCTGGATCGTTATTATCAGTGTGCCGTGGCCTGCGGTTTTTCGCACGTGATACGTTTGACGGGAGACAACCCCTGTCCGGACACAGAGGCATTACAGCAACTGGTGGCATTGCATCTGGCCTCGGCAGCGGACTACACACACAGTTTTGGCGAACTGCCTGTCGGTGTGGGCGCGGAAATATTCAGGTTTGAGGCGCTGCAAGAATCCTGGCGCGAAGGACGCGCCGCACATCATCGTGAGCACGTGAACGAATTCATTATCGAGCAGCCTGCACGTTTCCGCATCATGAAACTGGAGGTGGCACCAGGTAAGCATGCGCCTGATCTGCGCCTGACCATTGATACGCAGGAAGACTACCGGCGTATTGCCGGCTGCCTGGGCAATGGCGCAGCAGTGCATATTGGCACGGAGGCACTGATCAAGCGATGTTCATCCTCTGTGTGAAATCATCCCATGCAATGGGCATGGGACACCTGTTCCGCATGATCAACCTGCATGGTGCGCTACGCCAGAACGGGATGGACGCGACAATCGTGTTGATGGGCGAGCATCTGCCGTCCAGTGAATGGCTGGAGAAGGCGGGCGTTCAATTTGAAGTCCTGACAGACCAGGCCCTCGCGCAGTCCAACTGGGAAGCCGGACCCGCGTTGCTCCATGGCGCCACAGTCTGGGTAAACGACCGGTTGCAGACGGATGCCGATCATGCCGCTCGAATCAGGGAGCTGGGCTTGCGACTGGTGACATTCGACGACCTTGGCAGCGGAGCAGCTTTGTCGGATATCAATGTGACTGCGCTGTCCGGTGTGCGCAGAGAAACGCCACAGGGTGCAAAAGTGCTGACGGGGTTGGAATACCTGATATTGCCGCCGGAGATCGCTCGCTTCCGCCGGAAACGTACCGAATGCAAGAGCCTGGTCGTCAGTCTGGGAGGCAGCGATACCTACGGCGTGACCGTGAAGGTGGCGCAATGGCTGAATGTTCGACAGCAGCATGCGACCCTGATTCTGGGGCCCGGATTCAGCCATGAAAAAGCATTGGCAAAAGTACCGGAAGGCAGTTTTACAGTTAAAAGATCCGTGCCTTCACTCGCCGCAGAATTTGCCAGCCATGATTTGGCAATCACCGGGGGTGGGTTGACGGCATTCGAAGCTGCGGCGGCCGGGTTGCCAACGGTTACCGTGGCAAATGAGGCGTGGGAAGTGGCGCACTGCCTTCATTTGCAGGCATTGGGGTGTTCGGTGTTTGCCGGTTCGCATGAAAATATTGATTTGAGTGCGCTGGAAGGGCATCTGGATATTGCAGGCATGAGTGAGGCAGCCCTGAATGCGGTGGATATGGATGGAGCAAATCGCGTGTGCCGGGAATTGATGACGCTGGCAGACCGAAGCTGACTTTAAATGCTGTTGACGGAAGAAATAATGAGGAGAGGCAGATGAATGTATTGGCAATCGGTGCGCATTTTGATGATGTAGAACTTGGCTGCGGGGGAGCGCTGGCACGCCATGTTCACCAGGGTGATAACGTCTATGTATTTGTCGCGACTGTCTCCGGTTTTTCGAATCAGTACAACCAAGCCGTGCGCAGCAACGAGTCCGCGCTTGATGAGGCGCGCAATGCAATGGCTGTGCTGGGCATCAAGGAAATGCTGTGCGGCAATTTCAAGACGCTCGAAGTGGAGTTTGTGGACTCGTTGAACATAGAAATTCTCAAGATCGTTCAGGAAAAAAAGATTGACCTGGTCTATGCCCACTGGACGGGAGATATCCACCACGACCATCAGGCTGTAGCCAAGGCATCCCTGCATAGCTGCCGCCATGTCCCCAGATTGCTGATGTATCGCAGCAACTGGTATCACTCCACGCTGGAATTCCGGGGCAATTTCTATTTTGACATTACAGAATTCTGGGCGACCAAGGAGCGTGCAATTCGCGCGCATGTCACTGAAGTGGATCGCACCGGTGAAAAATGGATCGGCTTTTTCAAGAATGAGGCCGAGAATGCGGGACAACGCATCGGCGTGAAATATGCGGAGGTATTCGAGGTGGTGAAGTGGCTGGAAACTTGACCGCCTCAACATCCTTGCCGGATAACCATGTCGCGGTAAAGCAGGCTCATCTTCTGGGCCTGGATACGGTGCGTGCATTTGCGGCGCTATCCGTCATGTTTGCCCACATTCTGGATCCAAGGCTGCCGAATATACTGCATGGGCTGGGTGTGAATCAGGAACTGGCCAATCTTTCGAAATACATATTTACGGGGCATCCCGCTGTCATCGTATTTTTTGTGGTGTCCGGATTCTGTATCCACTATCCCTATACCCGGCGCCCTCTTCCCGTGGTCGCGTTTACGGTGGCACGCTGGACACGAATCATGATACCGGCGCTATCCGCGCTACTACTAGCAAAGCTTCTGCATTTGTATGGACTAGATTATTTTTTTGATACACCAAATTATAATTTCATTGATGGCTTCATTCTTTGGAGCATTGTGTGCGAGTTGTGGTATTACTCGCTGTATCCGTTTTTTCTTCTGTTATCCCGCAAAGTATCTTTTGGGGTGCAGTTTGCTGTGGCATTTGTGGTGTCAATTGCGGCTGTTGCCTTTCTCGGCTCTGACCAGTATGGCAACGCGACTGTATACGGTCCCTGGCTGAACTGGCTGATCGCGCTGCCGAGCTGGTTACTGGGTTGTTTGCTGGCAAATCGCGTATCCAGTGAACCTGCTCCCAGGCAATGCGGGAAGCTCGGCATCATTTGCTGGAGGGCGTCAGTCGCTTTGACTGCTTCATGTCTGTACTGGCTGACGCTGAATACACCGGTTGGCTACTACCTGACCATGAATACTTTTGCCTTGCTGGTGTACTTCTGGCTATACGCTGAAATCAATTCGCGGAAAAATGCGGGTTCAATTTTTGAGCGTGTCGGCAAGTGGAGCTACTCGATTTATCTGTTTCATATCCTCTGGCTAACTTGTATCACCAAGTTGTTCTTTCTCTCAGGTTTTCTAAGGATCCAGAACTATCTGTGGATAACCATCCCGATCATATTGTGGCTGTGCTATCTGGTCTACAAATACGTCGAAAAGCCCTCGCATGAGCTGGCGCGCAAACTGTTTGGCAAATACAAGCATCAGTTTCATGGAATGACCGTCGCCCAATTCAAGGCGCGGCCTCCCGTTCCCTCAACTGTGGAAATCGGCAGATGAGTTTTGTGAGCAGCCGCCAAGCACTTGTTGCCAATATCGTACAACAGGCGTGCGCCGGTGCGACGCTGCTGATTCTGCCGAATGTGCTGGCTTCAGGCGCATTTGCGGAAACGGTTTTTGTCGCCGTGCTGCTGTCATTTATCGCGCTGGCCGATTTGGGGTTGAGTTATGTTTACAGCCGCGTCGTACCGGCGATGTCGAGCCGCGGTGAAATCGAGACGATAAGCCACTGGGACCATACCGTATGCAGCTTCGGACTGTTAACCTCGTTGCTGTTTGCGGTTTTTGTTTCAATTGGCTATTTCGCGAAGTTTCATTCTGTCTTGCACGCAGTATTGCTGTTTCCGGTTGCACCGCTGACTTTTCTGACTTCCTTTTATGTGAACCGGGTGTCTTCGCTGGGAGACTTTCTTTCCTACCAGCGGATGGTCATGATGCGTGCCGTGCTGGCAGTCGGAATACTGCCCCTTGTTTATTTGTGGGGAATTTCGGGCTGGTTTACTGGAACGCTGCTGGCAGCTGCCATTTTGCTCGTCTACGCGCGCGACCGGTCGATCAGGCTGCTGAGTTTCATCGATTGGCCGCTTGTGCGCGCCAACGTGGCGGAGGGATTGACGCGCTGCGGAATTGCGGTGTTGTGGCTACAACTGCTGAATGTGGGGCGCTTATACGCGAGCACGCACTATTCGCATGACAGCATCGCGGAGTACGGGATTGCCGCTTCTGCTTATCAGTCTGTTGCGGCGTTGATCATTTCGGCATTCCTGCCGGTGAGCGTGGAAACACTTCGGCGTTTTGGCCAGGGAGCGGAGGACGCCATGCGCTATGTGCATCGAGTGGCTGAGCAAGTTGCACCGTGGACATTGCTCGGGACAATTGTTGTCGCTGAAATTTCGCCAACATTGTTCAGGATATTTTTCCCTGCATACCATCTGGACTCCGGCATGCAGGTTAGCCTGCTGTCCGGCGTGATCTTTTATCCATTTTTTATCCTCTGGGGAAATTGCCTGATTGGCGCGCGCCGTTTCATCCCCTATATTTTTCTGATACTGCTTGGTCTGGCAACGGCATGGTTCGTTGCGGCATACTTCGGCAGTGACACCAGAGGGGCCGCAATCGGCCAATTCATCGGGTTGATGGTGTACACGTTGGCCATGTACCTGGTTGCGCCAATAGTGCTGGATGTTCCGGTGAGACTCTGGTTGCGGGCGATGCTTGTGTTTTCACTGACGGCGGGATCTGTTGTGATCTACTGGGCCGTGCGCTGGTTGTAAGAGAATTGAGAGAATAACGACGATGCGTAAACATATTTTGAGAACGTCAGACTGGTTGTTGCCGCCAGCCATCTTTCGCCTGCTGACTTATTACAAACCGTCGGCGCTGGTTTTTTATTTGAGCCACCTTGATGTATTGCGCTCCAACGGCCAATTGCACGACCGGCATGCCGGTGAGCGTTGCTTTATCATGTGCAACGGACCCTCTGTGAACGAACAGGATATCCGGCTACTGCGTGGCGAAACTGTATTTAGTGTGTCGAACGGGTATCGGCACCCGGATTATTTATCTATCAGTCCCAAATATCATTGTGTACCACAGGTTTCCTACAGTAATTTGTCGCCTGAAAATACAGTTGAATGGTTTAAAGAAATGGATCAATCAATCGGAGATGCCACAATCATTCTGGATCATCAGGAATGGGGTTTGGTGCAGAAACACCGGCTTTTTTCAAAGAGAGAAACACATTTTGTGTGTATGGGAAAAAATCAATTTCCGTCCGGCAATGCCGTTCCCGAGTTGACCGGTATTATCCCGAGGGTGCAGACCGTCCCAATTATGGTGCTGATGATTGCCCTCTATATGGGTTTTCGGGAGATATATTTGCTTGGGGTGGATCACGATTGGTTTGTAAAAAAGGAATACCGGTATTTTTACGGAAATGGCGTGACCACGGCGGATAGCACGCTAGCCAGTGATGGCAGGTTGTTAACAACGCTATGGGACGAATTGCCCGCGGTCAACAAAGTATGGGAGCAATACCGTGCAATCAAGAGAATTGCCCAAGCTAATGGTGCGCGGATTTACAACGCGACTCACGGTGGCATGCTGGATGAATTTGAGCGAGTTCGCCTGGAGGACGCGGTGAAATGAGGACCAAATGGGTGACATTGGCACGGGACTGGATGCCGCCGGGATTATTGCGATTGCTCCGCTCGCGGCTTGGATACGGAGTGCGTTTTTCCGGCAAGTTTGCCACATGGGAGCAGGCGGCGGCGCAAGCAAAAGGATACGATGCCCCGGAAATTCTGGACAAAGTAGCGGAAGCGACCCGCAAGGTTACCAACGGCGAAGCGGCGTATGAACGGGACAGCGTGTTGTTTACCGAGCCACAGTATCCCTACCCGCTGATTGCAGGCTTGCTGCGGGTGGCCGCGAAACATGGAGGCCGTTTGTCCGTTGTGGATTTTGGGGGGGCACTGGGGAGTACCTATAATCAGTGCCGAAACTTTTTCGCTGACTTGCCGGAGGTAAAATGGTGCGTGGTGGAACAGCCGCAATTCGTCAGGAAAGGCCGCGAGGCGTTTTCAAACGGGGTATTAACATTTGCGGATTCCATAGATGATGCCTGTGCAGCCATTGCGCCCAATGCAATTATCTTCTCCGGCGTGTTGCAGTATGTTCCCGATCCCTGGGACATTCTCCGGCAGGCAGGCAAAATGAAGGTGCACACGATTATTGTCGACCGGACCCCGTTTGTATCTGCAAACCATGACATCATTGCTTTGCAGACCGTACCGAAACGCATATCGTCTTCAAGCTACCCGATACGCCTGTTTGCACGGGGCAGCCTGTTGAATGCGCCGGGGAGCGAATATCGCACCCTGGCGGAGTTCGATGCGGTGGATGGTACGCTGGGTGATTTGTTCAGTCCGGTCGCGTTCAAGGGATATATTATGGAAAGGGTTGTCGAATGCACTTATTGACACAGCTGCGCCGCTGGCTGAAGGGGTACGGCAGGAGTTTTTTCAAATTGCCGGATCAGGTTGCCGAAGCCAAGATACTGGCTGCAAAAACGCTGATTCACCAAATCGCCGCGCGCGGCGATTTGTCAGACATTCAGGAAGCGGAGTTCAAGGTGTTTTCGCAGTTTGGCGAAGACGGCATACTTCAATATCTGATTCGCCGAACCGGGATCGGTCCGGAATTGCGCACTTTTGTGGAATTTGGCGTGGAAACCTACGAGGAGGCCAATACCCGGTTTTTGCTGATCAACGATAACTGGAGCGGGCTGGTCATTGATGGCAGTCCGGCCAGCATTGCCCGGGTGCGAGAAAGCTCGATTTACTGGCGAAACGGGTTGACGGCCATTGCGGCTTTCATTGACGCGGACAATATCAATCAGCTGATTGGCGACAACGGCTTTCGGGGCGAGATCGGACTGCTCTCGGTCGATATTGACGGCAACGACTACTGGGTGTGGGACCGCATCAATGTGGTCAATCCGGTCATCGTAGTGGCGGAATACAACAGCGTATTCGGACCGGATCATGCCGTTACCATCCCTTATGATCCGGGCTTTGTGCGTGGCAAGGCGCACTATTCTCACCTGTATTGGGGCGCCTCCCTGAAGGCGCTGAGCCTGGTTGCTGAGCGGAAGGGATATGCGCTGGTGGGAAGCAACAGCGCCGGCAACAACGCGTTCTTTGTGCGCCGGGACCGCCTGAATGGGCTTAAGGAACTGGCGCCCGAAGTGGCCTATGTGGAGTCCAAGTTCAAGGAATCGCGCGATGTCGACGGACAGCTTACTTTCCTGACCGGGAAAAAACGCCTAGAGGAAATTCGCGCCATGCCGGTCTACGATGCCCTGAGCGGAAAAGTGATCCCCCTCTCCGAAATCATGCAGTGACAGTCAATTTCTAAAGGAAAGACAATGGGTATAGAAGTCATAGAGTTTAACGGTACTCGATATGCCGAAGTGATCTGGTCGGACGTTCGGGTTGAGAAAACCACATTTTTCTCGCCGCCGGAATCTTCATTTCAGTTTGGTTTGCTCGCGCACGAGGCCGGTTTTGTCGAGGCGCCGCACTATCACCGTCCCTTTACCCGGACGATAGATGACCTGCAGCAAATGTTTGTGGTGCAGCGCGGCGTGGTTGCGGTTGACTTGTATGGTGATGACAAGAATTTGTTGCGTACGGTAACGCTGAAAAGCGGCGATGCTATTGTGCTGATTCATGGCGTGCATGCCATCCGGGTGATCGAAGACATGCAGTGCATCAGTGTCAAACAGGGCCCCTTCCTTGGTGTTGAATTCGACAAGGTTGAAATGGGGGCGAGCCAATGATCCCGGTATTCGAGCCCATTATCGGTGAGGAAGAAATCGCCAACGTCGTGGATGCGCTGCGCCGCGGCGAATTGTCCGGGACGTTCGGACATTATCTGGAAGCTTTTGAAAATGAATTTGCCGCCTATTGCGGCTGCAAATATGGCGTGGCGGTCTCCAGTGGCACAACGGCCCTGCATCTGGCCGTGGCTGCCGCGGGCATCAAGCCGGGCGATGAGGTGCTGGTCAGCAGCAGCACCAATATCGCCACCGCCCTGGCGGTGCTGCATAACAACGCGATCCCCGTACCGGTGGATTCTGAGGCGGAAACCTGGAATCTGGATGTTGACCTGATTGAATCCCTGATTACGCCAAAAACCCGCGCAATCATTCCCGTGCACCTGCTCGGTCATCCCGTCGACATGGATAAACTGATGCCGATAGCCAGGAAACACAATCTGGTTGTGATCGAAGACTGCGCCGAGTCTCACGGCGCGGGAGTAAGGGGCAAACGTACCGGCGGATTTGGCGACATGGGCTGTTTCAGCTTTTATGCCAACAAGGTCATTACGACCGGCGAAGGCGGAATGGTGGTAACCAATGATGCCGCCTTGGTGGAAAAGCTGCGCTTGCTGCGCAACCTGGCTTTCACAACCCCGAGGTTCCGTCACGAAGTGGCTGGCTACAATTTCCGCATGACGGGTTATCAGGCTGCCATGGGTCTGGCGCAGTTGCACAAAATTGAACATGTGATTGCCGAAAAACGCCGCGTCGCTGCCGCTTACTCGCTTCATCTCAAGGATATTCCGGGTCTGAAGCTGCCTGCGGAAAAGGAGTGGGCCTATAACGTTTACTGGATGTATGGGATCGTTGTCACACCCGAATTCGGTTCCAGCCGTGACGAATTGGCAGCCTACCTGCGCGGCAAAGGCATAGACAGCAGAACCTTCTTCTGTCCGATGAACCAGCAGCCCTGCCTGTCCGAGATGGACGGATTCCGCGACATTCCCTGCCCGGTCGCGGATATGCTGTGGACGTGCGGCATGTACATTCCTTCAACCTACACGCTGGATGAGCAGACGATACGGACAGTGGCACAGGCCATTCTTGAAGCGCAGCAAACCCGTTGCGGCAGGAACTAGGAAGAATATGCGTATCGGCGTCTGTCTTGGCGACTACGTTCCGGAGGTTGGCGGAGGGTTTACCTTCGTTTCCCAGGTACTGCAGACGTTCCTGAAATCGGGTGTCGCGACAGCTGAACATCAATTCGTGATTTTCTGCGATGCGGACGCTATCCCAGCTTTCAAGGCGGTTGCCAAGACGTCCGCCAACATTGAATTCTGCGCCCTGCCGAGAAGAAGTTTCCTGAACAGGGCCATGATGGCGGTGAAACACTATTCGCCTTTGCTGGCGTTCCTGTACCGGAAACCGGGCGCCCTCGAACGCCTGGCCAGGCAGCAACGGGTAGAACTGATCTGGTTTGTCGGTGGCGGAGTATATGAAACACCGGATATACCTTACATCGCCACTGTCTGGGACATTCAGCACCGCACCCATCCCTGGTTTCCCGAAGTCTCCGCGCACGGGCGCTGGGATTTTCGCGAGGTCACCCATGCCCGCCATCTCAGGCGGGCAACTTACGTTATTACCGGCACGGAAATCGGCGCCGGGCAACTTGGCTGGTACTACCAAATTCCCAGAGCACAGATCCGGATTCTTCCGCATCCCACCCCCGAGTTGCCGGATGTTGCCGATGCGCAGGCAATCGCTGCCATCACAGCAAAATTTTCCGGGCGCCGGTTCATTTACTATCCAGCCCAGTTCTGGCCGCACAAAAATCATGTCAATCTGTTGCTCGCCCTGAAAATTCTCGAGCAGCGGCATGGCTTGGTCGTGGAACTGGCACTGACCGGATCTGACAAGGGCAATCGTGCCCATGTTGAGCAGATGGCAAACGAGTCGGGATTGGCCGACAGGGTGCATTTTCTCGGGTTTGTGCAAACGGCTGAACTGGTGTTTCTCTATCGCAACGCCATGGCCATGGTATACCCGTCTTTTTCCGGACCGGAAAATCTGCCTCCGCTGGAGGCCTTTTCGCAAGGCTGTCCGGTGGCCATAGCCGAATACCCCGGAGCGCGCGAACAGTTGGGTGATGCAGCGGTATACTTTGATCCGGGTCAGCCCGAAGACATGGCAGAGCAACTGGCGTTGCTGCTTGGCGACGCCAAACTGAGGGAATGCCTGATACAAAAAGGGCATGAGCGTGCAAGGCGTTGGACGGCAGAGCATTACGTCACAGGCGTCATGGGCATATTCAGTGAATTTCAGTCCGTTCGGCGCTGCTGGGGAGCGGATTGAATGGGCCTGTTATGCTGAGGCTGAAAGTGAACAGACAGCAAGTACGTTAACCGCCAATAGCCACGACCGAATCAAAATGAACAGAATCGAAGGCGGTTCCCGCATCCTCGGAAAACAAAAAAAGTCCCGGTCAGAGGCACCCCTCGTTTCCGTGATTACAGTGGTCTTCAATGCCGAGAACACACTGGAAGACACGATCAGGAGTGTGATCAGCCAACACTATGACAATATTGAACACATCATTATTGATGGCGGTTCCACCGATGCCACGCTGGATATCCTGCGCAAGTATGACCACAACATTGACTATTGGGTGAGCGAAGAAGATGGCGGCATCTATGATGCAATGAACAAAGGCATCGCGCTGGCCAATGGCGATTACATTGGCATGCTTAACTCGGATGACTATTTCGCCAGCCCGGACGCGCTGGAAATAATGGTCAAACAACTGAAAGCCGGCAATGCGGATGCCGTTTTTTCCAATCTGGATATTGTTGATTCAGCCAACCTGTCGCGGGTATTGCGCAAGTATCGTATTTCCAGCTTTAGTCCGTTCATGCTGAGGATTGGCGTAATGCCGCCGCATCCGACGTTTTATTGCAAAAAATCATGTTATGAAAGAGCAGGACTATTCCGCACGGACTACCGGATCGCGGCAGATTTTGAAATGCTCACCCGTTTGCTGATCAAACACCATATCACCTGGCAATATATTGATGAAACGACCGTCAAGATGCGATCCGGCGGGTTAAGCGGCAGCGGGATCAAGGCGAGTTGGGTGATCAACCGCGAAATTATTCGCGCCTGCATGGAAAACGGTCTGTATACCAACATGTTCATACTGATGTTGAAAATTCCCATCCGGTTGATGGAGCGAATTCTTTGAACAAGATATCTGGCCACATGCTGGTTACCGGAGCGAACGGCTTTGTTGGCCGACGGATGTGTGTCGAGAGTTGCCAGCGGGGATGGCAAGTCAAGGCGGCTCTGCGCAAATCGGCGTCCCCGCAAAATGAATTTGAATCGGTAAACATCGGCCAGATAGATGGCCAGACAAACTGGTCCGAAGCCTTGCGCGAGATGGATGTCGTCATTCATCTTGCTGCTCGCGTGCATGTCATGCGCGAGAATTCAGACAATCCCCTGGAAGAATTCCGGCGCGTTAATGTTGCGGGAACTGAGAATCTGGCGCGTTCTGCAGCCTTGGCAGGCGTCAAGCGGCTGGTATACGTCAGCTCGGTCAAAGTGAATGGCGAGGCAACCCGGGACAACCAGAAGTTTATCGAGGCGGATATCGCCGCTCCCCAGGATCCGTACGGCATTTCAAAATGGGAAGCCGAACAGGCATTGCATCGCGTTGCCGCAGAAACGGGATTGGAAATAGTCATCGTCCGTCCGCCACTGGTTTATGGCCCGGGAGTGAAGGGGAACTTCGCGCAAATGTTGAAGATACTCGCTCGGGGAATGCCCTTGCCCCTGTCTTCGGTGCGCAACCTGCGCAGCCTGATATATGTAGAAAATCTGGTCGATGCACTGTTTGCTTGCGCGACACATTCTGCGGCTGCAGGGCAGACCTATCTGGTGAGCGACGGCGAAGATGTTTCAACACCGGACCTGTTGCGACAATTGGGAAATGCAATGGAGCGGCCGGCACGGCTGTTTCCCTGTCCTCCAGCCTTGCTGAAATTGGCTGGCCGGCTGATCGGCAGGACGGGTCAGGTTGAGCGCCTGCTGGGTTCATTGCGGGTCGATAGTGGTAAGATTCGCCGCGAACTCGACTGGAAACCGCCCTACAGCCTGCAGCAGGGGTTACAAGCAACGGCCGCATGGCATCGAACCGATCATCTATGAGCTATATCACTCCCATCATTTCCGTACTCTGCTCCGTGTCGCTGATCGCGGCGATGCTTGCCAGCAGGCTTAATAGAAAGTTTCAGGACATTCCCAACGAGCGGTCATTGCATTCCGCCCCCATTCCGCGTCTCGGGGGTGTCGGGTTGATCGCCGGTTTGCTGGCCGGCTGGGTGTTTATGATCACTTCGCTGGCATGGTGGTTGGTACTGCCAATGATCGGTCTGTTCATACTTTCGTTGCTGGATGACATGCGTGGATTGCCGGTACGCCAGCGCCTGTTGGGGCATATTCTTGCGGCGGCACTGCTGGTCGGAGGCTCCGGATTGTTCTCCAGCCATGGAGTTGCAATAGCTCTGGCTGTGCTGCTGCTGACGGTGTGGATGACCAATCTCTACAATTTCATGGATGGCTCGGACGGGCTGGCAGGCGGAATGGGACTGTTCGGATTCGCTTTCTATGGCATAGCGGCTTTGCTTGCCCACAATGAAACGCTGGCTATGATGAACTTTGCCATCAGCGCGACAACATTGGGTTTTCTCTTCTATAATTTTCCGCCAGCCAGGGTATTCATGGGCGATGCGGGCTCCATTCCGCTCGGTTTTCTTGCTGCTGCAATGGGACTATGGGGCTGGCAACAGGGATGCTGGACAGAGTGGTTTCCCCTGCTTGTTTTTTCACCCTTTATCGCGGATGCGAGCGTGACGCTGGTGAGGCGCAGTTTGCGCGGAGTGAAAATTACCGAAGCCCACCGCGAGCACTATTATCAGCGCGCGATATTGCTGGGCTGGAGTCATCGCAAGCTGGTGCTGGTTGAATATCTTCTGATGCTGGGGAGTGGTGCTGCGGCACTGTTGACCCGGAACCAGCAAATTCCCTGGCAAGTGATTCTTGTGTGCGCAGGTATTTATGCTGCGCTGATGCTGACAATCTGCACGGCCTGGAAGAAATTTAATCGGGAGCAGCATGCCTAGTATTAGTCGCTATACGGTATTGGCAGTAATGCACGACCTTTTTGTGGCAGCGTTGGCATGGGCTTGCGCCTATCTTTTGCGCTTCAATTTTGACCTGCCGCACAATTTTCAGAACGAAATGTGGCGCACCCTGCTGTGGATTGCACCGTTGCAGGCCCTGATTTTCTGGCTGATGGGTTTGTACCGCGGACTTTGGCGCTTTGCCAGCGTGGCGGATCTGCGGCGTATCCTCAAGGCGGTATTGCTGGCTGCCATGCTGATCCCGTTGTGCCTCTGGATGTTCCGTGTCAATGCTGTTGTCCCGCGTTCCGTGTTGATCCTTGATCCTATCCTGTTGCTGTTGGTGATGGGCGGTGATCGCCTGCTCTATCGCTTGTGGAAAGACAATTTGTTGTATGGCGATTTTCATTTGCGCGGCGAGCCGGTACTGGTGCTGGGGGCGGGCGCTATCGGCATCAATCTTTCCAAGGAGCTGGCCCGCAGCAATGAATGGCATCTGGTCGGCTTCCTCGATGATGACGCAGGCAAGCAAGGCCGTTTGCTGAATGGCGTCATGGTACTGGGGCCGCTGGATAGCCTGCCGCATTGGGCGCAGCGGCTGGGCGTGAATCAAGTCATCATTGCCATGCCTTCCGCACCGCACCAGGTGCGCAAACATGTCATCGAGCTTGCGAATAGCAATGGCATCAAAGCGTTGATGGTTCCGGCCTTCGAGGATTTGATGAGCGGACGCGTTGCGATATCGCAACTGCGCGCGGTGGAGCTGGATGACTTGCTCGGACGCGATCCGGTGCAGCTGGACGATGCAGGTTTACAGGAACAACTGACCGGCAAGGTGGTGATGGTGACGGGCGCGGGCGGTTCCATCGGCTCCGAACTGTGCCGCCAGATCGCGATATTCCTGCCGAAAAAACTGGTGCTGTACGAGGCCGGCGAGTTTGCGCTATACAACATTGAACAGGAACTGCAGCAAAGTTTCCCGCATCTTGACATTGCCTATCTGGCCGGCGATGTACGTGACGATGCTCGTCTGGAACAGGTATTTTCAGAATACAAACCCAACGCAGTATTTCACGCTGCGGCCTACAAGCATGTGCCGCTGATGGAGTCCCGCAACACCTGGCAGGCAGTGCGCAACAATGTGTTCGGTACCTGGCGCGCGGCCAGTTGCGCGCAACGGCATGGGGTAGAGACGTTCGTGCTGATTTCCACCGACAAGGCGGTGAATCCGACCAACGTAATGGGGACCACCAAACGTATGGCGGAGATGGTATGCCAAGGATTACAGCATGAGAAGGGCACTCGTTTCGTTATCGTGCGTTTCGGCAATGTGCTCGGCAGCAACGGCAGCGTCATTCCAAAGTTTCGCGAGCAAATCGCCAGGGGCGGACCGATTACAGTGACGCATCCGGAGATTACGCGCTTCTTCATGTCCATTCCCGAGGCCGCGCAACTGGTGATGCAGGCCGGTTGCATGGGCAGAGGCGGCGAGATTTTCGTACTCGACATGGGCGAACCGGTGAAGATTGTGGATCTGGCCAACGACATGATTCGTCTTTCCGGCCTGGGCATAGACGACATCAGGATCGAGTTCACCGGATTGCGCCCGGGCGAAAAATTGTATGAAGAGTTACTGGCGAATGATGAAAATACATTGCCAACACCGCATCCGAAATTGCGCATCGCGAAGGCGCGACCTGTGTCAAATGAAGAGTTGCAAAGCCTGCTGGAATGGATAAGCAGCGATACGACCAATTCCGATGAGGTTGTGCGCGAGCATTTGCAGCGCTGGGTGCCGGAGTACACGCCCACTTTGAACGGGCACCCACTTTGACATCACTCTCCATTATTCTCATCACCAGAAACGAGGCAGCCAACATTCGCGATTGTCTGCAGTCGGTCGCGTGGGCTGACGAAATCATCGTTGTCGATTCGGGCAGCACGGACGAGACTTGCAACATTGCGAGAGAGATGGGCGCCCAAGTGCATGTGCATGCCGATTGGCCCGGATTCGGCCCGCAAAAGAATCGCGCGCTTGGCTATGCAGGCAAGGACTGGATATTCTCAATCGATGCGGACGAACGCGTTACATCCGAGTTGCGTGCGGAAATCGAACAGGCCATGCGCACAGGCAATGCAGATGGATACTACTGCCCGCGTCTGTCCCAGTTCTGCGGGCAATTCGTGCATCATTCCGGTTGGTACCCGGACTATGTTCTACGATTGTTCAGGCAGGGAGCAGGGAAATTTTCGGAAAGTCTGGTGCACGAAAGCGTGCTATTGAAAGGCCGAACTGAAAAAATGAAAACCCCGCTGTTGCATTACAGCTATCTCATAACAGACGACGTTGAGCGCAAGGTTGAACAATACTCCACGGCGGCGGCGAAACAGATGTTCCAGTCCGGCAAGCGGTCCAGTCTGGCGGGAGCAGCACTGCGAGGCGGCTGGGCTTTTGTGCGAACTTACCTGTTACGGCTGGGCGTGCTGGACGGTCGTGCCGGGCTGAATATTGCGCGCATGAACGCGCGGACAACCTATCTCAAGTATCGCAAACTAGAAGCGCTGCGTAGCGCGCAATCCTAGCCCAGCGCGCGTTTCAGGCGGCTGCGCAGCAATTGCCAGCGCAACTCGCGCGTATCCTCCGGTTCATCCAGGCGCAATCCCCGCGCGGGTAGTCCGCGCCGCAGGTAATAGTGATCAAACACCGACTGGCGCATTCCCCACTTGTGCAGGAACTGCTTGCCGCCATTGTTCTTGACGACCTTGCCGGTGGATTTGCACTGGAAGTGATAGACCAGCGAATTGCCCACCCCCAGGAAGATGCGGCAGCCCGCATGCCACAGCTTCATCGAAAAATCGTTGTCGCTGCTCATACCGGGTGAAAGCTCGCTGCTGTAACCGCCCACCATGTGCCACCAGCGGCGGCTGACCAGTGTCGGTGGCCAGGTTGCCCCGTACCAGTCGTCCTTGCGCTGCTGCGGCAATTCCGCGAGCAGCCGCGCTTCATCGAAATTTCCCACATCGCTGCCGTAATTGCGCACGATTACGCAGGGATTGTTGGTATCACGCGGTTCGATCATGGTGCCCGAAAGCATGAACAAGTCTGTGTCCAGCCCTTTCAGCTTTTCAATCAAAGCGGTGTCCCAGCCGGGGCAGCAGTACATGTCGTCATTCAGGTAAAGGATGTAATCCTGCCGGGCCAGCATTGCCGCTTCATTCACCGCGAGACAGATCCCCACGTTCTGCGGCGAATGGGTGTGATCGAGTTGCTGTGAGCGCACCCATTCAAGGGTTCCATCACTCCCGTCGTTGACGTGGACGATGATCTGGTGGGCGTGCTTCGAATTTTCCCGAATGCTGCGCACGCAGAGCTTGAGCAATTCAAGATTGTTCCAGGTGGGGATCAGGATTGAAAACATGCTGTGGGATCCTTTGGTTACACGATTTTCCAGACGCCGAGGCGGTCAATGTGGATGCGCATTTAAACTGCGCCATGTTAACATTCCCGCAGACCGCACATTAAGTTCACATCAACAATTTTCCTTATCCTGAAACGTTCCGACATGGCTGTGCAGATGAAATCCCAAGCTAACTTGATCAATCAGGAACCGGCATGAAAGCCCCGCGCAACATACTGGTGGCCGTTCCTTTGCGCATTGGCGATGTGCTGCTATCTACCCCGGTCATCAGATCCATGCGGCTGGCCTGGCCCCAGGCAAAGATCGACGTATTGGTATTTGAGCATACGGAAGGGATATTGCAGCGCAATCCGGATATCAACCGGGTCATCACCGTTCCGGCGCGTCCCGGTTTCTGGATGCATTTGCGCCTGATCCTGAGCCTGTTTCGCCGTTATGACCTTGCGCTAACAACCCAACTGGGTGACCGGCCCACCATCTATGCGTGGATCGCCGGAAAGGTGCGGCTTGGCATGCAGGACGGCAGCCGCAAGGAACAGTGGAAACAACGCCTGCTCACGCACTGGGCGGCATTTGACCACGTGAACACCCACACGGTACTGACGAATCTTGGTCTCGTGGACTTGCTCGGCATCAAGCGCAGCCATGAAGTTGTGGTGGTGTGGGATGCCTCCGATGAAAGTTCGGCTGCCGGGGTACTGCCGTTTGATATTGGAACAGAGCCTTTTGCCGTGCTGCACATGTCCCCGAAATTTTCCTACAAGATGTGGCATCGCGACGGCTGGATTGAACTGGCGCAATGGCTGGAGAAGCGCGGCATTCGTTGCGTGCTGACCGGAAGCGGGGCTCCGGATGAAATGGAATATGTCGGACAGATATTTCGCGCCATGCCGGAGGGGACAGTGAATATGGCCGGCAAGCTCAGCCTTGCCGAAAGTGCCTATCTCATCAGCCGCGGCAGATGCTATGTGGGGCCGGATACGGCACTTACCCATGTGGCGGCGGCGCTCGGCACACCTACTGTGGCGCTGTTTGGACCGTCCAATCCGGTGAAGTGGGGGCCGTGGCCAAAGGATTACGCGCAAGACCGCAATCCCTGGCATATGCAAGGCACTCAGCGCGTCAATAACGTAGTGCTGTTGCAGGGCGAGGGCGATTGCGTGCCATGCATGAAGGAGGGCTGCGATCGCCACAATGACAGCCTGAGTGATTGCCTGCAGAAATTGCCGTCCGTACGGGCAATTGGTGCACTGCGCGAATTGCTGGATCTGCCAGACTGAAATCCGGAGAATACATATGGAATCATTACGCCAGTTCTGGAGTTCAGTTCAGACTGCCAAATTAAGTGTGGCAAGCTGGCTGCTACTGGCGCTATGCGCAAGCTTGCAATATATCTTTTCATTGCCTCATGCGATTGCGCTAAGAAAATTGTTCTTACTGATTGCTTTTGTACTCGCGCTCAAATTCTTCTGGGAGGCGCTGCGGGAGAGACCGAAACCACTCATGGCTGCTGTCTTGCTCTTTGTAGCACTGCAGGTCTGGATGCTGGTTGTTTCAGGATTTATTGCCAACCAACCGCTGGACTCTCTTTCAGAGTGGAAGGGCCAATGGCTGTCAGCATTGATGGCCTTCTTCGTCGGGATCGGACTTGCTCGTGCGCTGATGCAATCCAGTCTGAAAAATCCTGCAACAATTGTTGTATTGAGCATCCTGATTCCGATTATCGCATTCCTGAGTGTAAATGCCTTAGTCCTGATCAACGGCTGGATTGGGGCGGGCGAGTTTATTCCCAGTCAGGCAGGGATTGGCGATCACAAGGGCGTTAGCGGCTATCTGGTTGCCTTGCTGGAACCGATACTGATCGCCGATTTGCTGAGCCGTTTCGTCAAAGGCCAAAGGATATTCCCGGTACCTGCCTGGGTAATATCCGGCTTGCTTATATTTGCAGTAGGCACTCTGGTTGCGACAACAAATCGCAACGGCATCCTTGTTCTGATTTTGACCTTCATGCTGTTCGCCGCGATTCTGATTTCAGAAGTCCGTAATCAATATTCCGTGAAGAAAATTGCCACCTTCGTTTTGGCGACAATAGCATTTGTTTTGGCAATCGCTATTACATCGTACAAGATTGATACGCGCTGGCAGAGCTTCATCGAGACTATACCCATTGCCTGGGATATAGATCATGATCTGCTATGGCTTAATGGAGACGACGCCAGCGTGGCTCCTGTTACGCCAAGCGGAAAACAAGTCGACATCTCCCAGTACAGCCGCATTGCATGGGCACATGAAGGGTGGCGTATGTTTACGCAGCATCCGTGGGGAATGGAAATTGCGAGGGATACTTTTCGTAAACTCGAATTGGAAAAATATGGCCGTGCCGGCATGTCGCACAGCCACAATAGCTGGATAGATTTTGGCTTGAATGTCGGGATCCCGGGATTGATACTTTGGGCCAGTTTTCTGGTGCTACTGGCACGACAGGGTTGGGCAGCATGGCAGAAACATAAAGACCCACTCGGCTTGGCACTTGCTGTTCTAGTCACCATGTTTGCCGTACGCGGAATGCTGGATTCGATTTTCCGCGATCACGAACTGGAGCAGTTCTTACTGGTGACAGGTTCGCTATTCGGAGCACTTTCCTTCCGAAAAACAGATTTCAATCAAGGCTGAATCAATGCCGGCTGCTAGGCTGAATGTGCTAGCGTTGTCTGGTAGCAGGAATAACTACTAGAACAAGTAACTGAAGGACTTGTCCCTTCTTACTATTTCCAATCTTATCTTTTCCTTAATTCGGCGCTTCAAATTATTTTTGTAGTACGTGCCCGATCCACCTCCAACCCCGCAGATTACCGGTGGCACTTTAAACATGATCTTCGAGAATTGCTCCTTCCGGATTACATCCCGAAAACAATGTTCGAGACTCAGTCCCAGCTCGCCGCCGACATTGAGATACACTGCGGACAGGTATTTCAAATAGAACTTCTTATCAACCAGATAAAACCTGGTATCCACATATTCGAATTGGGTCTTGTTCAAGGAAAAGACATTGGAAAAATAGGCTTTGCACAAGAATTTTCCATTCCAGTGCTTGAGGCAATCATAATAATTTTCAACCCATAACTTGGATGTGCATTTCGCAAAGAACTCTGAATCCTTGAGGCTTACCGAATGTTGAAGGGCATAATTTACAATTTCCCCTTCACCGAAACCTTTCCCCTGCAGGCGGACCAATTCCTTGTTGTTTTCAAAAAAGATACATTCAATGTTTGCATCTGGAAATTTCTCGCGAACTATTTCCGAGAAATCAAAGTTTGACCCGTCGCAAATAACCAAACGCAAGTCCCGGGATATGCCCAGCCATTTCTCTATAGACTCGATGGTGTATCTAATGCGGGAATTCTCGTCTTTAAGGAATACAGAATGATCGGAAACAAACACACAGGAAGTTAGCAAAATGGGAGGCAAGTTTGACTTCATGATGTCCTTGGGTCGATGTCTCGAAATAAACAATGGATGTGAGACGACGTTGTTTAATGCCAGCTATGTCGTCGTAATATTCTCCGACGAATTTGTCGAACCAAATGCACTAACATGATAATTGATAAGGAGCTATTGAGGAACAGCCTGTGAAGAAAAATTCGCAATGTTGTGAAATGGAAATAATGAAAATGAGGTGGAGTGCTGCTGAGATGATCCATCCGGCTCCTAAATGATTTCATTTATCACAAATGACAAATTGGTTCAAACTCGAATATACAGGAGATTTTCGAAACTAATGCTGACAAATAGTATTTCTGCTACAGACTGTTGAAGTACCAAACTTGAACTTCAGAGTTCCGGGAACTTGCGCAAAAGAACAGGCGCAATCATTACATCAGCTTTGCTCGTACTATCTTCATCAGATCGGACTGCATACGCCCCTAGGGGGTGGCGACAATTCAACACAGTCATACCCGAAAACATTTTAGTAACCTATATTGAACTGATAAAATGCACACGTTACATCATAAATAGAACACGACTGCAAGCGCCACAATTCCAGCGCCATGGCATGGCTGATAAAACGACAAATTTTCTCGTTTTGCGGTTGCAATTGGGGTTGCGCAGACCACATGCGGGCTTCATCGGTAACGGGAAGAGGCTGGTTTGAAATTGTGTGGCCATTTTGCAGAACACTTTGGAGGGTAAATGAAAGCGATTATTCTGGCCGGAGGTTTGGGGACTCGCCTGAGCGAGGAAACTTCCGTACGGCCCAAGCCGATGGTCGAGATCGGCGGCAAGCCGGTTCTATGGCACATCATGAAGACCTATTCCGCGCACGGCGTGAATGATTTTGTGATTTGCTGCGGCTACAAGGGCTACATCATCAAGGAATACTTTGCCAATTACTTCCTGCACATGTCGGACGTGACCTTCGACATGGAGCACAACAAAATGGAAGTGCATCAACGCTATGCTGAGCCCTGGAAAGTAACGTTGGTGGATACTGGAGAAGAGACCATGACCGGCGGCCGCTTGAAACGGGTGGCAGATTACGTAAAAAACGAAGAAGCCTTCTGTCTGACCTATGGCGATGGTGTGAGCGACGTTAACATTACCGAGCTGATTACCTTTCACAAGGCACAGAAGGTCAAGGCAACCTTGACTGCAACTCTCCCGCCCGGCCGTTTCGGCGCGCTCGATATGAGGGGCAGCAAGGTCAACAGTTTTCGCGAAAAACCCAAGGGCGATGGCGCCATGATCAATGGCGGTTTTTTTGTGCTGTCTCCGCAAGTCATCGACTATATCGATGGCGACAGAACCATTTGGGAGCGCGAACCCATGGAACAATTGGCGCAGGAAGGTCAACTAGCCGCTTTTCATCACCAAGGCTTCTGGCAGCCGATGGATACCCTGCGCGACAAGATGCATCTCGAGGAGCTTTGGCAAACCGGCAAGGCACCGTGGAAAGTCTGGCTGTGAATACGGCATTCTGGAAAGGCAGGCGCGTCCTGCTGACCGGGCACACCGGGTTCAAGGGAAGCTGGCTCTCGCTCTGGCTGCAGTCCATGGGCGCTCAAGTAACGGGGTATGCACTTGATGCGCCGACGAACCCTAGCCTGTTTGAAGTCGCAGAGGTTGCCAAAGGCATGACCAGTATTGTCGGCGACATTCGCGACCTGGAGCATATGCGCAAAGTGTTTGGCGACTGTAAGCCCGAGATAGTGATCCACATGGCGGCGCAAGCGCTGGTGCGCTATTCCTACGTCGAACCGGTCGAAACGTATTCCACTAACGTGATGGGAACCGTGAATCTGCTTGAAGCAGCGCGCAGTACCAAGAGCGTGAAGGCCGTGGTGAACGTGACCAGCGACAAATGTTATGAGAACCGCGAATGGGTATGGGGCTACCGCGAGAACGAAGCGATGGGCGGTTTCGACCCCTACAGCAGCAGCAAGGGCTGTGCCGAGCTGGTGTCGGCCGCCTACCGCAACTCATATTTCCATCCCGATAAATATCAGACGCACGGCGTTGCGCTGGCCTCCGGCAGGGCAGGCAACGTCATCGGCGGCGGCGACTGGGCTGAAGACAGGCTCATCCCCGATATCGTTCGCGCCATTGCCCAGGGCAAGCCGGTCAACATCCGCAACCCGCATGCGATCCGTCCCTGGCAGCATGTACTGGAGCCGTTGTCCGGCTACCTGGTGCTGGCGCAAAAGCTGTTTGAGGAAGGCACAAGCTATGCGGAAGGCTGGAATTTCGGGCCGAACGACGAAGATGCCAAGCCGGTGGAATGGATAGTGGATAAGCTGACCAGGACCTGGGGCGAGGGCGCGAGCTGGGTGCTGGATGGCGGCAACCACCCGCACGAAGCACATTACCTGAAGCTGGATTGCTCCAAGGCAAAAACACGCCTGGACTGGCATCCGAGGTGGCATCTGGAAGACGCGCTGGGCGCGATCATCGAATGGCAGCGCGCCTATCGTGACGGAAAAGACATGCATGAACTGACCTTGCGCCAGATCAACGCATACAACAATAGGGAAACGCCGATTTAAGTCCCCTCTCCCTCTGGGAGAGGGTTAGGGTGAGGGATAACTCGTTGAATTCTCTCCCTCACCCCGGCCCTCTCCCAGAGGGAGAGGGAGAAAGGCAGACTTGATCGGTGCCTCCATAGTATTCAAAAATAGCGAGCGGGAGTTTCAAGTGGAAAAGGCAGAAATAAAACAACAAATACTCAATCTGGTTGAGCAATACAGCGCCCTGCAATATGCAGAAAAGGCCTTCAAGCCAGGCACCAGCGTCGTCCCTCCCTCCGGCAAGGTGCTCGGCGCAGGCGAACTGAAGAACATGGTCGAGGCATCCCTGGATGGATGGCTCACCACGGGGCGTTTCAATGAAGCCTTTGAAAAGCGCTTCGCCGAATTTGTGGGCGTACCTTATGCATTGACCACCACTTCCGGTTCATCGGCGAACCTGCTCGCATTCACCGCACTCACCTCGCACAAGCTGGGTGCGCGTGCGCTGAAGCCGGGCGACGAGATCATCACGGTTGCGGCGGGATTTCCCACCACGGTAAACCCCATGCTGCAGAACGGCATGGTGCCGGTGTTCGTAGATGTGGACATCCCCACCTACAACATCGATCCGAAGAAAATCGAGGCCGCAGTGACCGACCGTACCCGCGCCATCATGGTGGCGCACACGCTGGGCAATCCTTTCGATCTGGATGCGGTCATGGCCGTGGCCAACAAATACAAGCTTTGGGTCATCGAAGATTGCTGCGATGCGCTCGGTTCACGCTACAAGGGTCAGCATGTCGGCACCTTCGGCCACATCGCCACCTGCAGCTTCTATCCCGCGCACCACATCACCATGGGCGAAGGCGGCATGGTGTTCACCAAAGACCGCGAGCTGCGCACGATCATCGAATCCTTCCGCGACTGGGGACGCGATTGCTATTGCGCGCCGGGTTGCGACAACACCTGCGGCAAGCGTTTCGGCTGGAAGCTGGGCTCGCTGCCCGAAGGTTATGACCACAAGTACACCTACTCGCATCTGGGCTACAACCTCAAGATCACCGATATGCAGGCGGCCTGCGCGTTGGCGCAGATGGACCGCTTGCCGGAATTTGTCGAAGCGCGCAAACGCAATTTCGCCTTCCTCAAGGGACGCCTGAAATCCTGCGAAGAATTCCTGATCCTGCCGGAACCGACTGCGGGCAGCGAGCCCTCCTGGTTCGGCTTCCCGATCACCCTGCGCGAAGCAGCCGGTGTCAATCGCGTGGAGCTGCTGAAATACCTCGATCAATACAAGATCGGCACGCGCCTGCTGTTCGCGGGCAACCTCACGCGCCAGCCGTATTTCGAGGGTCGCACCTATCGCATCAGCGGCGAGCTCGCCAATACCGACAAGATCATGAACGACACGTTGTGGATCGGTGTGTATCCGGGGCTGACCGAAGAGATGCTGGGCTTCGTGGTCGAGAAGATCGAAACGTTCTTTGGCTTGAATTTCTAGTTCGAGATGAATAGAGGAGTTGTGATTCAATCAAAAAGAAAACTCAGGGTAGCTATTATTGGAAGTGGAAATATTGGCACCGACCTTTTAATTAAGGTGCTGCGCTCTCCATATCTCGAATGCGGAGCATTTATTGGCAGGAATTTGTCTTCATCGGGCATGATGAAGGCACTTTCCTTGGGAGTTCCTGTCTCTGCTGAAGGAATCGATTACATCGTAAACAATCCGGATTGCTGCGATCTGGTGTTCGACGCAACATCGGCAAAGAGTCACTTTGAACATGCACCGATCCTGAAGAACCTTAACAAACGGGTCATTGATCTGACTCCGGCGAAAATTGGATTGATGAGTGTGCCGAGTGTCAATCTTGCTGAATGTTTGAACGAGTTCAACGTCAATATGGTGACTTGCGGCGGACAGGCATCGATTCCGGTGGCCTATGCAATCGGGCAAACACAAACCGAGATCGATTATATCGAGGTGGTTTCGAGTATCGCTTCAAGGAGCGCTGGGCCCGCAACCAGGCAGAATCTTGATGAATACATCAAAACGACCGAAGATGGAATCAAGGAGTTCTCGGGCGCGTCCCGGACCAAAGCCATACTGAACTTGAATCCTGCCGAGCCATGCGTGGACATGCAAACCACCATTTTCGCCAAAGTAGCCAATCCCGACATTCCGAAGCTGGCTGAAATGTTGTCGGTTATGGTGGAGAAAGTGCGCAAATATGTGCCCGGCTACCAGATCATCCTGGGCCCGATTGTGGAAAATGGCCGGATCGTGGTGATGGCAAGAGTGCGCGGGCTGGGTGATTACTTGCCGGCCTACGCGGGCAATCTGGACATAATTAACTGTGCAGCCATCGCAATGGCTGAAGAATACGCAAGCGCAGCGCCCACTGTAAAAGTGAAGGGGCATTGATGGAGCATAACCAAAAAATCAGGATCAGCGACCCAACGCTGCGCGACGGCAACCATGCTGTGGGTCATCAGCTAAGTGCGGAGAACATCGCAACGTACTGCAAAGCTGCCGATGCCGCGGGTGTTTCTATCGTTGAAGTGGGACATGGCAATGGTCTTGGCGCATCTTCGCTTCAACTTGGCGAGGCCAAAACTCCGGACCACATTGCGTTGGCTACAGCGCGGGAGAACCTTATCAAATCGAAATTGGGCATTCATGTCATACCCGGTTTCGCGACGATCGAAAGGGACTTGAAGCCGGCATTGGCGCTGGGGGTTGATGTGGTAAGAGTTGCCTCTCATTGCAGTGAGGCCGACATTTGTGAGCGCCACATCAGTTTTTCCCGCAGTGCGGGCGTTGAAGTGTGGGGCTGCCTGATGATGTCCCATATGATATCGCCGACATTGTTGTTGGAGCAGGCCAGAAAGATGGAGTCGTACGGTGCCGAGGGCGTGATCTTCATGGATTCTTCCGGCCATTACATTCCGTCAGATGTTCGGCAACGGGTTGAGACACTTGTGGATGGGCTTTCCATTGAGGTTGGTTTTCACGCCCATAATAATTTGGGGATGGCGATCGCCAATTCTGTCGCCGCCGCCGACGCCGGCGCCACTTTGCTGGATGGATGCGCGCGTGGATTCGGTGCCGGGGCGGGGAATGCGCAATTGGAAGTATTGATTGCCGTTTTGGAACGATTGGGATACAGCACCGGAATCGATCTCTACAAAATTCTGGATGCTGCCGATTTGGCGGAACAAACCTTGATGAAAGAAATTCCCACCATAAAGTCTGCTAGTGTTGTTAGTGGGATGGCCGGTGTGTTTTCCGGATTTATGAAGCCGGTTTCACGGATCTCCAAAGAATTCAATGTTGATCCACGTGATGTGTTTTTTGAGCTTGGCCGACGAAAAATAGTGGCGGGACAGGAAGACATTATTCTTGAGGTTGCAAAAGAGTTGGCTCAACGTGCCAGGAAAGGAATGCAATGAGACCGGAATGCCAGGAAAGAACACGTCATGACTGCCTGAGAGTTCTGGACGGCCGCGACAAAGTACTGGACCCGCTGCGGCAGTCCGAGTTGGTTGTTGTCGGAGGAACAGGATTTGTTGGAACATGGATTGCGGAAATGGTCTCAGCTCTTAACGATGGATACCAATTCGGCATCAAGCTATCGTTGATTTCGCGAAGTACAGATCAATTTGCAAATCGCCTACCCCATTTGGCCAATCGCCCTGATATCAGTTTGATTAAATCAGACGTGCGGCAACTCGGGCAATTCCCAACCGACGCTGACTGGGTGATTCATGCGGCAGCCAATCCCGATGTTAGAACACATGCTTCCAATCCGTTAGATACGGCATCGGTAATTGTTGACGGAACGATGTCAGTGATGCGGACAGCAGAACGGCTGGGCCGTCTGCAAAAACTTCTCTATTTGAGTTCCGGCTTGGTATGCGGTGCTCAGCCTGCAACTGCAACTGGAGTGGCCGAGAATTCTCAGGGCGCCCCGGCACCTGATGCCAGCTTCATATATCCCAATGCAAAACGTTTTGCAGAGACGTTATGCTCCGCAGCACGCGCACAATCCCGAGTCCCAGTACTCGTAGCTCGCCCCTTCTCGTTTATTGGCCCCTACCAATCGTTAGAGACACCTTGGGCTCAAACCACATTTTTGTCTGATGCTTTACGAGGCCATCACATTCGCGTGCTGGGAGATGGGCAGGTAGTGCGTAGTTACCTGTACGGCAGCGACGCGGCGTTTTGGTTTTTGAGAATATTGACGGCAGGACAGGCTGGTGATGTGGTCAATGTTGGAAGTCCGGTGGGCGTTACGTTGCAGGACTTGGCGAAAGAAGTGGCAAAAAACTTTGAGCCCTCGCCGGATATCCTGTTTAACACAGCACCGAGAAATGTTGGCAGAGCGGCACAACTGTTGCCGGATACAACACACGCTCAAAGTGACTATGGGCTATCTGTTTTTACACCTCTGGATGAGGCTATCAAATTAACCGTGCAATGGCATCGGATGATGCAGACAATTAAGTGAGGGCTTAACCGTGTCAGAGAAAAAAGTCAGTGATTACTTGGCGAAGTTCCTTGCAGATCAGGGGATTCGCCATGTGTTTGGCATTGTAGGTGCGGGGAATGCGCAAATCTTTGATGCGATCACCCGTCTTGGCTTTACGGAAATTATTTGTGTCCATCACGAACAGGCGGCTGTGATGGCAGCCACGACCTACTATCGCATGACTGGCAAAGTCACCGTTGCCTTGCTAACTACAGGTGCCGGATCTGCAAATGGTGTAACGGGGGTTGTAAGTGCCTGGATGGACTCCATGCCTGTTCTGGTAATTTCCGGTAATGAAAACTCCCGCTTTACCACGGCGGACAATCCGCTGCGGATCTGGGGTGTGCAGGGTTATGACAGCGTTGCGATGGCGGAGAAAGTGACCAAGTGGGCTGATCGCGTTATGCAACCGGAGAACGTGCTAGACGTGGTTACTCGCGCATATTCAATTGCAAGTACCCCAAGACAGGGTCCGGTATGGATTGATATTCCAATGAACATACAGGCGGCACCGGTTCAGGAAGCCAAATTGACCCCGGTGGCGGCAATTCCCGAGCCCGGCAATGTACCGAACGATACTGGACGGATTATTCCGCTTGAGGAAGGGGTTGCAACTGTAGAAAAAATTCTCGCAGCCTCCAGCCGGCCGGTTCTGTGGTTGGGGCATGGCGTCAGATTGGCGGGAGCTGAAGATCGGGTGCAGCAGTTGGTCGAAAAGATGGGCATACCGGCATTAGTGAGCTGGCAGGCATGCGACATATTGGATTCTGATCACCCGCTTTGTTTTGGCAGGGCTGGAGTATATGGACAGAGGGCTGCAAATTTCGTACTGCAGAATTGTGATGCGCTGATTTGTATTGGTACACGTCTCGCAATTCCACAGATCGGATATGACCTTTCAGAATTTGCGCGTGCCGCGCAGATTGCGATGGTCGACATCGATCCTCGTGAATTGTTAAAACTGGGGGATCGCATCAACGCCCCGATATTGGGCGATGCAGGGAAATTCATCGACCGACTTCTGCGCAGTTCCAAGGGTTCATTTGTTCGGAATGACTGGGTCAAGCAATGCGAAACTTACCGCGAGCGCTATCCGGTTGTTGGCCCGGAACATGCCGATATGGAGAATGAAGCAGGCACAAGATTCATCAACTCTTATCGCTTCATGCAGGCTCTGGAAAAGCACTTCCATGATGATCAGGTCGTGGTAACGGATATGGGAACTGCATTGTTGTCGGGTCATCAGGTACTCAAGTTCAAGCCCGGGCAGAGGATGATGACTTCGACGGGTTTGGGCGAAATGGGTTTCGGCTTGCCGGGGGCTATTGGTGCTGCAATCGGATCAGGCCGGGAAGTGATGTGCCTGAATTGCGACGGAGGGATGATGCTGAATTTGCAGGAACTGCAAACCATTGCCCATCACAATCTTCCCATCAAGTTGTTTATTTTCAACAATGATGGCTACTTGATGATCAAGCATACCCAGAAAGCCTTATTCTCCGGTCGTTATTCTTGTTCAGACCGGAAGTCAGGTGTGAGTTGTCCGGATTTTTCAAAGCTTGCGTACGCTTTTGGCTTTCCATCATTCCAGATTCGCACGTGGGAAGATGCGGAGGCAATAATTCCCAAGGTCCAGGCAAGTAAAGGGCCGGTAATCTGTGAGGTGTTTACACATCCGGAGCAGCCGTTTGTGCCCAAACTTTCTCTGGTGCAACAGAAGGATGGTTCAATTATCTCGCCACCTCTCGAGGATTTGTCTCCGTTGCTTCCCAGAGCCGAAATGCGGAAAGACATGCTGATCGGCCTCCACAAAAAATCAGATAACCTGGAAATAGGTGCCCTGGACTGATCTGGCTATGAGTGGAATATCCAGCATAGCCATCCTGGGTGCGACCAGCCAGATTGCAAAGGATCTGATCAGTTCGTTTGCTGCTACGGAGGATAGACGCCTGCATCTGTTCGCGCGCCGTCCATACGTGGTGACGAATTGGCTGGAGTCCATTGGGCTGTCCGGCCGCTATCCAGCGGATGGATTCTCTGAATTTGCCAAACACGAATACGATGCGGTCATCAACTTCGTCGGGGTCGGCAATCCGTCACAGGCGGTTGCAATGGGCAACTCGATATTTGATGTCACCCTGCGTTTTGACGAAATGGTGCTGGATTACCTGAAGTCACACCCGTCATGCCGTTACCTGTTCCTGAGCAGCGGGGCGGCATACGGATCGGAGTTCAGCGAACCGGCGGGGCGGGATACGCCGGCCCGGGTGGCGATAAACAATCTGGCAGCGCACGAATGGTACGGGGTGGCGAAGCTGCATGCGGAATGCCGGCACCGAGCACATCCAGAGCTGTCGATCGTTGATATGCGCGTGTTCAATTATTTCAGTCACACCCAGGATATCTCCGCCCGTTTCCTGATCACGGACATATTGCGCGCCATTCACGACAAGACCGTCCTGAAAACATCATCCGATTACATTGTGCGCGACTACCTGCACCCATCCGATTTTTACGGATTGGTCTGCGCGCTGCTGGCAGCACCTGCCGCCAATGCGGTTGTCGATTGCTACAGCCGGGCACCCATAGACAAGCCGGGTTTACTCAAAGCTATGCAGGAAAAATTTGGTTTGCAATATGAGACCGGTTCCGCCTCGGCGGGTGTCAATGCGACCGGATTGAAGACCAACTACTACTCGCTAAATACCAGAGCAGCTGATTTTGGTTACCGGCCAAGCTTAACTTCGATTGACGGTATCTTGCGAGAGTCAGAGAAGATACTGAAACATCGTCAATAAATAATAGCGTAGCTATTCTGGAAATATTCGGTAACCTATGGGGTCGCATCTGAAATTACATCACCGGCAATCGTATTGGCGATTGTGGATGCAAAATTTTCAGCACTGAACAAATAGCCCTTATCGCTACTCAGGAACTTTGCGATATTTTGCTGATAATGTGCATGCTGCTCCGCCGTAATACTAAGCAAATATTGATGCACTTCGGAGGTATCCTTGAAATTTCTTCGGTCGATGAAGCAATCCGCAGGAATATAGTCGAGGACATTGTTTGCCCCCCAGTAAATGGGTATGCATCCAGACAGGAAACTATCGAAAATCTTTTCCGTTATGTAATTAGGCATATCCTTTACATTTTCATAACAATAGGAAAATTTTGCGTTCGACAGAATTTCTGATTTGAAAGAGACTTCGCCATGCCAGCTCGGAAAAGGCTTGTAACCAAATAGCTGTGTCCTTAACCTCTTGACTCTCCTTAACAGCTTCTCCTTGCGCGAAAAGACATGACTAGGTTTTCCCCAGCCCCTTCCATATAGGTGGAAGAGAGGAAGTGCATTCTTTTCATACCAATTGATCACCTTAATTCTTTCGGCATAGAGATCATTTGGGCCAAACCAGGGCGCGACCTTATTACTGCTAATCAAGCACGAAAAAATATTCCTATCTGCAAAGAGGCGGGGCTTTGGCATAGAAATATCATTTCCTATAAATATTCGAACAGCACCTGAATGAATCAAGGAAGCATCATTCCAGGAAAATACCCGATAGTAAGACTTCAAATGTTCAGCATCGGCATTGAGCAAATTTATCAGGGGATTTTCAACAGCAACCAGATATCTGCGAATGTTGTTCTCGGTGATAGGTCGACTATCCAAATGAAGCTCAAAAGATACAGTTCTGCCAATATTAAGATCAGGTGTGTTTATCTCAATGCCTGATTGCAAAAGTCTGTCTCTGAGGATAATGCAGGGTGTAAAAAGCCCATCGCTATTTCTCGGATTGAGATAGTCGAATAGCTTGTTCTGAGTGAAATCCTCGCAAAGAACATTGCCGTAGATCATGCTTGTACTTTTATGCAGATACACATTGATGATAGTCTAAGCGAATTGAGATTTCATACATGATTAGAACCAAATTGCGAGAGCTTGTTACAACTCGATACAAAAGATACTAATTCCAAACTGCAATAGTGACTGCCAAATCTCGACTAGCGGAACAATTCGCCAAATTTGTAGAATAGATAGGCGTACGTTTCAAGCTTGAAAAAGCGCCTGAATCTATACATAAGCAAATAGCGATAGAAAATGTTTTCATATTTTGCTGGAAATTGCCGACCAACGAGCCCATTTGCATAAAGCTTCTTGTACAAGAAAAAGCGGTAATCATTAATGATAGCCGCTCCTACAAACGAGCCATTTTTCTTCAAAAACCCGAGCAGCTTTAACCTGTCCCTAAGTGATTCAACACCGCCATCATTGGTTGCGTGCATGCGATACTGAATCAATTTTTCAGAATTCCAAACAATATATCCGAATTTAGAAATTTCCAATAACCACGCAACATCGGAATATTTGCCTCCTGTCTGGTGATTCATGGGTGTTTTCTTAACGATATCTGAACGATAAATATAGGCCGGAAAGGGCGCAATTCCATTCGGGAATCTTGAGAAATAGCGGCCCGCCAGCGCGCGCGGTGACTCTATGAGCAAATGCGCATTGCCGGATTCGAAAGACGTGCCTCTGGGCAAACCCTCGTCGTCAATAATCTGCGCATTGCACGAATAGGCAACCGCCCGGGGAAAAAGTGCAATCGTGTTGAGCATGGCATCAACATAGCCGGGCTCCATCAGATCATCGTCGTGGAACAGACAAATATATTCAGTATCGGCTTCCGCGATATTCGTATTGAAATGATCCAGCGCCGACAACGAAGACGATCTGCGGCGGTAGTCAAGGTCGGGGAATTCCGCGTGGATCAATTCGCGCATTTCATCGTTGCTGGAATTGTCCGAGATAACCAAGTGAAAATCCCGGTTCGTCTGGCTTAAAACAGACTCAATGGTGCTCCTGGCATAGGCTGGCCGATTGTGACAATGAATAAAGATCGTGAGCTTATTCAAAATTAACCGTATGCACCGTGATTAAAATCGTCGAAAAATGCAAAAATTATTCAGCTTGGGCAGTGCCGGCCAGGGCAAACTGGATTCGATGCAATCGCGCGTACACGCCGCCCTTTGCCAGCAACTCCGCATGCGTGCCGATCTCGACGATCTCGCCCTTCTGTAGCACGACGATGCGATCCACATTTTCGATGGTGGATAAGCGGTGCGCAATGACCAGGGACGTGCGCCCCTGCATCAATGTTTCCAGAGCGGCCTGAACATGACGTTCCGATTCGCTGTCCAATGCGGAAGTGGCTTCGTCGAGAATAAGGATTGGGGCATTTTTGAGAATGGCGCGCGCTATGGCGATACGCTGGCGCTGGCCACCCGAGAGCTTCACGCCCCGCTCGCCGACCAGGGTGTTGAAACCCTGCGGCATTTCGCGGATAAATTCGATCGCATGGGCGGCCTGTGCGGCAGCGATGATTTCGGCTTCCGGCACCTCGCGCATCTGTCCATAGGCAATGTTGGCGGCAACGGTGTCGTTAAATAGTACGACCTCCTGGCTTACCAGTGCGATGTTGGCGCGCAAACTGGCCAGGGTCAGGTCGGCAATATCATGGCCGTCCAGTGTAATGCGTCCGCTGGTGGGCTGATAAAAACGAGGAACAAGATTTGCCAGCGTGGTTTTCCCGCTGCCGGATGAGCCTACCAAAGCGACGGATTGGCCTGCAGGGATTTTGAGGCAGATGTCGTGCAGTGCCAGGCGGTCATCATGGTTGTAGGACAGGCTCAGGTGGTCGAATTCTATTTGCCCGTTGGCTCGACCCATAGACACTTTTCCGCTATCTGTCTCACTGGGGGTATCGAGCAAAGCGAATATGCTTTCCGACGCCGCCAGTCCGCGCTGCATGAACTCGCTCACACCCGTAATGCGCTTGATCGGTGCAGTCAACATGAGCATGGCGGCGATAAATGAAAGAAATCCGCCCACCGTGGTTTCATCGCTGTGAGCTTGAACAGTGGCAAGATAGACGATAACGGACAGCGCCATGGCGGCGATCATTTGCACGATGGGTACATTGGCCGCAGCCGCCATTGCCTGTTTCATGATGTAGCGGCGCAACCAGTTGGCTCGATCGAAAAAACGCTTTTGTTCATATTGCTGTCCGCCGAACAGTTTGACCACCTTGTGCGCGGAAATGCTTTCCCCGATTACTTGCGTGAGGTCGCCTATCGCGTGTTGTGCATCGCGGCTGGCGTTGCGCATACGGGCATTGATGACTTTAAGGATGACGGCAATGATGGGAAACATCACCAGGCTGAACAGGGTGAGCTTCCAGTTGAGATAAAGCATCCAGCCAAGCATGCCGACGACGACGACGGAGTCGCGAACCGTCACGGTCACCACATTGGTGGCGGCGGCCGTTACCTGAGTCACGTCGGAAGTCACCTTGGAAATAAGATTACCCGTGGCATGATCGTCGTAATAGTCTGTCGGCAGGGTGAGCAATTTGTGAAACATTTTCTCGCGCAAATCCATCACAACCTTGTTGCCGACCCAGCCGATAGCATAAGTGCTGACAAAGGACGCGACGCCGCGCACTAGGAAAAGCAGCAGGATAATCAGCGGTGCCAGCCTAATAATGGTGTCATCTTTTTGTACGAAAGTGCCATCCAGCATGGGCTTGAGCAAAGCGGGCAGCAACGGTTCGGTTGCGCCCGTTACGGCCGTGGCCAAAATGGATAGAGCGAAGGTGCGCCAATAGGGTTTAACGTAACCCAATAGACGGATATATAGCTGAGCGCTCGTAAGATTCATGGTGTGAACTTTAGCAGAAAAAGGCGACCTTGAAGCTTGGCCGCGCCTTCGATGTGGCTTAGAGACACTATTTGCATAATCATCCTGGAAGCATTAAGCCAAACGCCGCAATACACGGCGCTTGAAGGCACGAACAAATCTCGACAGCGGGCCTTTTTTGCTCTGCCCGTAATCAAACTGCTTGTCCCAGTTCGACTGCACGCACACGCCAAGATAGACCTGACTCAGCGTTTCATCCGTTTCCCCCGCCTGTTTGGCGGCAATGTACTGTTGCTCATAGTGATAGCAACGGAACAGCGTTTCTACCGGCCACAGTTCGATTGAGCGGTATTTCAGCAAGGCCTCGCCATACCAGCGCATTTCCGACGGGAAAAGCACCATCGCGTCGAGAAAGCTCATGCCTTTCGGCTCGAGATACTTCTCGGCCATGTCCGACCAGACGCGCCGGCTCCACACCACCGGCAGAGGGCCGAAGTCATAGCGCCTTCCGCTGCGCCCGAAAATATCCATGATGGTTTTGCAATCCGCGTCAATATTGCGGGCGATCTTGGCATGGCGATTCACCGCGCCGAACGTGCGAAGCTCCAGGCTTTCATTCATTACCGTGAACGGGACTCCCTCCGGCGTCAGCAAATCGCTTTTGCTGCAGTCGCGAAGGAAATAGGAATCCGAATCGAGGCAGAAATAATTCTCGCTGATCCCGAGACGCCAGAACTCGGACTTCACGATCTGTTGCGAGATCACTCCGGGCAGGGCGTTGAAAGCCTGAGTGTTGATGGCCGGATTGGCGGCGATGATTTCCTCGTCAGCCAGGAAGATGACGCCGTCGCTGCCGACCGTGTTCTTGAACAGGGCCATATCGGATGCGGGGCAGGAAAGATAGAACGGCAAATCGGTCGGGTTGTGCCTGCGAATGCTTTCGGCAAGCCGGGCGGCGCGAAGGACATCGCGGTGATATGACTTGCAGTAAAGAACAATGTCTTTCATTTCTTGAATAAGGTGAAAAGGTCAGGAATTCAAGGGCGCACGCTTCATGCTTTCATGAGCCAGCTCGATGATCCGGCGCGTCGCCGCTTCGGAAGTATAAGGAGACTGGGCGCCTGAGTCGGCGAGATTCCCCTGTATCCAACGGGCGTGCAACTCCTCCAGGGCCGAGGCGATCAATTCGGTGTCGTCCGCCTTGACGGACCAGTAGCCCAGTTTGCGCAGCATCTGCTCCATTTGCGGGTTGCGCCAGACCAATGCCAGGATAGGGCGCTGGGTCCAGAGATACTCATACAGTTTCGACGGAA
>CAYOJU010000014.1:0-2029 GCA_964404355.1 uncultured Sideroxydans sp.
GCGGGATAACCAGCGACTTGGCTGCGGTATTTTGCAGCCTAGTCGAATGGCTAGTTGTTTTACCCAGAGGGGTTGGGGAGAGGGATGTTGAGTCGAAGTGGCTCGAATTTGCAGACCCTCATCCTCGGTCCTTCCCCCGCCTGCGGGGGAAGGAAGCAAAACGCAGTAACAACTTTAAGGAGCACTCCATGATGAAAGCATTCCCCATCCCCGTTGTTGCAGTCGGTCCCGGTTCGCAGCCGGAAGAAGACGAGGCACTGCAATACATGCCGTTGCCCGGTTCGATGATGACCTTCGCCCTGCCGGTGCTCAACGACGAGGCCGATCCGGCCCTGATGGCGGCCGCCTGCCGCATTGTGGAAGAACTGCGTGACGATATGCAGGCCGTGCCGCTAGGTTCGGCGGCGATCCCGTCCGTGGCGCTGCAGGAGGTGGATACCGACGTTGTGCGCCTGCTCAACCAGACCATGGGCGAGGGCGAGGTGAGTATCACCGTGCGCGGCTCGGGCCAGTTCCGCATTCAGGAAACCGTGTTCGCCGGCGTGTGGCGCATTCACGAGTTTGCGACCGACGGGCGTTTGATCGGCGATACCATCATGGCCTGCGCCATTCCGCCCATGGTGAAGCAATGGGCGCTGGACGGCGTTTCACTGGAATGCCCGATCCCGGAAAAAACGCCGGGCATCATGAATGCGCTGTCGGTGCTGGCCGAGATTCTGGGCAAGGCCAAAACGTTCAAGGCGGGCGACGGGGCGCACGTGGTCAACCTGACGCTGTTGCCGATGTCGCCGGAAGACATGAACTGCCTGACGATGGCGCTGGGTGTGGGGGCGGTGACCATCCTGTCGCGCGGCTACGGCAATTGCCGCATCACCAGTACCATGGTGCCCAATGTGTGGTGGGTGCAATATTTCAACAGCATGGACACGCTGATCCTGAATACCATCGAAGTCAGCGACATGCCGGAAGTGGCACTGGCCTCGCGCGAGGACTACGAGGACAGCATCGAACGGCTGGGCGAGTGGCTGCACGTGATGCAGGTGCCGGAGAAGCAGGACTGAAAATGGGTACCTTTGAAGGTTCATTCCTGGGCGACAATAACAAGCTGTCCGATGATGCTGCGCGGATGGAATGCGGAATCTGCTGGGAGGTGTACGATCCTGCCTTGGGCGATCCGGTTTGGCAGATCACGCCCGGCACGCCGTTCGCGCAGTTGCCGGAACACTGGACCTGCCCGAATTGCGATGCCCCGAAACACAAGTTTATGGTGGAAAACGAATGAACGAAGTTGAACAGAAGCTGGAAGCAACCTTCACCGACATTGCCAATACGCGCATGGCGGGGTTGCCCATCTGCAATGACGCCTTGCACGTGCAGGCGGTGGGTTTCCGCGAATGGAACGATCTCTGGGTGGGCGTGCTGATCACGCCGTGGACCATCAGCCTGGTATTGATGCCGGGCGAAAAAGGCCCGCTCAAGGTACTGGGGCCGGATGAAAAAATGAAATGGGAGTTCCCGTCGGGCAGCTACGAGTTCTTTGGCCTCAACGAAACGGCGCTGGGCACTTGCCAGGTGTGTTCGCTGATCTCGCCGGTGATCGACGTGGTGAGCCAGGAAGATGCCGTGAGCGTCGCCGGGCAGGTGATGGAGGCACTGTTCGTGGAGCACAAGCCCGACCAGCAGCGCGATGAGGAACGCAAACAGGAGTTCGAGGCCGCGCGCATGAAGGGCGAACCGATACTGGAAAAGCCGATTTCGCGCCGTGATTTTCTGCGCGGCGGTTTCCTGGGGATGTAACTTTGGTGGACGTCGGCAGGCTGTCGCTGGTCGTGATCCGTGATGGCTATTCGGTCAGCGCGACGGAGATCCGTTCCACGCGCCCGATGGCGGCGCAGATATTGAAAGGCAAGACGCCGGAGCAGGTATTGCAGATCGTTCCCCTGCTGTTCAGCGTGTGCGGGCGAGCGCAGGGCGCGGCAGCCAGTGCCGCGTTGCAGGCCGCGCAACAGGGCGGGCTGGCGGTGTCGGC
>CAYOJU010000014.1:2129-41517 GCA_964404355.1 uncultured Sideroxydans sp.
CGGCAGCCAGTGCCGCGTTGCAGGCCGCGCAACAGGGCGGGCTGGCGGTGTCGGCAACGGCGGAGCGGCAGATCAGGTGCGAGGCCATACAGGAACACCTGTGGCGGGTGATGCTGGATTGGCCCAAATTGCTGGGATTGCCGCAGCAGGAACAGCGCTTTACCGCGTGGTATTCGATGCTGCGCAAGATTGGCGCGGGCGAGGCCGATATGCCGACTTTTCTGTATGAATTCGCGCGCGACGGGCTGGGGATGCCGCTGTCCGAGTGGCGGGCGCTGGATCGCTATGACGCGTTGCAAATATGGTTTAGCAAAGCGCATAGTCCGATGGCACAATTGCTGTCTGCGCTGGACGAACCGAAGCACACCCGGTCTGGTCAAAATTCAAGCAGGTTATTGCCCGCCTGGACGGCGGCGGAGGCGCAGCAAGCCTGCGCCGGAAAGTGGAATGCCGACTTCTCTGCCCGCCCGGAATGGCTTGGGGGCGCGGCAGAAACGGGAGCGTGGACTTACTTTGCCGACAACAGGTTGTTGCGTGATGTGGCGCAACAGGGCAGGTCGAAAGCCCTGATAAGG
Organism: uncultured Sideroxydans sp.; assembly: GCA_964404355.1. Taxonomy (GTDB): domain Bacteria; phylum Pseudomonadota; class Gammaproteobacteria; order Burkholderiales; family Gallionellaceae; genus Sideroxyarcus. The sequence continues at coordinate 2,705 of CAYOJU010000014.1, forward strand.
TTGCTGGCCAGGGTCATGGATGTGGTCGAGATGGCAAGCGGTTGCGTTGCCCCACGACTGGATGTGGCCAGCCCGGCGGCCGGCGAAGGAATTGCGGTGGTGCGTACCGCGCGCGGCTTGCTGATGCACCATGTGTGTCTGGCGGAGGAAACCGTGCAGGAATATGAAATTGTGGCGCCGACGGAATGGAATTTCCATCCGGATGGCGCGTTCGCGCAGGACTTGCGCGGGCAGGTTGAAATGGATGCAGGACGTTTGCAGCAAATGGCGAATATCGAAGCTTTGTCGCTCGATCCCTGTGTGGCATATGAGGTGGAGCTGAAAGATGCATGAGATGTCGCTGGCTGAGGGTGTGTTGCAACTGATCGAGGATTCGGCGAAGACGCAGGATTTCAGCCGCGTCAAAACGGTGTGGCTGGAGATCGGCCAGCTGGCGGGTGTGGAAGTCGAGGCGATGAAGTTCTGTTTCGATGCGGTAGTGCATGACAGCATTGCCGAGGGTGCAAAGCTGGAGATCATAGAAATCCCCGGCCAGGCATGGTGCCTGCAGTGTTCCGAAGTTGTGCATGTGCAAGCCCTGTTTGATGCTTGCCCCAAGTGCGGCAGCCACCAGGTGCAGGTGACAGGTGGTAATGAGATGCGAGTCAAAGAACTCGACGTAGAGTGAAGGAGAGAATGAATGTGTAACGTATGCGGCTGCGGCGCAGGAGAAACGACCATTGACGGCAAGGCCGTGGAGCACGGTGAACATGGCCACAGCCACGGCGGACATTTCCATGTGCATGCCGACGGCACCACGCATGACCATGATCATTCCCACGATCACAGCCACGACCACTCGCATGCGCCGGTAGAGGGCAAGCATCTGCACTACCACCTGCATGAAGACGGTTCGTCGCATGAGCATGTGCACGACCATGATCACACTCACGCGCATGATCACTCGCACGACCATTCTCATGAGCACGGGCATAGCCATGCCGACGGTTCCGTGCATTACGGCCTCGGCCCGGCCGGTGCGCATGCGCCCGGTATGAGCCAGTCGCGCATGGTCAAGATCGAGAAGGACATCCTGTCCAAGAACGACAGCTTTGCCAACGACAATCGCAGTTATCTGGCCGAGCACGGCATCTTCGCGCTGAATCTGGTGTCCAGTCCCGGTTCAGGCAAAACGACATTGCTGGTGAAAAGCATCACCGCGCTGAACGGCAGCTTGCCGCTCGCCGTGATCGAAGGCGACCAGCAGACCGACAATGATGCCGCGCGCATCCGCGCCACCGGCGCTCCCGCGTTGCAGATCAATACAGGCAAAGGCTGCCATCTGGATGCGTACATGGTGGGCAAGGCTATCGACCAGCTCAAGTTGAGCGACGACAGCCTGCTGCTGATCGAGAACGTCGGCAATCTGGTATGCCCGGCCAGTTTCGATCTGGGCGAGGCGCACAAGGTGGCGATACTTTCCGTGACCGAGGGTGAAGACAAGCCGCTCAAGTATCCCGACATGTTTCGCGCCGCGGATGTGATGCTGCTGAACAAGTGCGATTTGTTGCCTTACCTGACCTTCGATGCCGACCTCGCGGTGGCCAATGCGCGCCGCGTTAATCCGGATATCAAAGTGATTCGCGTCTCCGCCACCAGCGGCGAAGGCATGGATGAATGGCTGGACTGGATCAGGGCGGGTTGCAAGAAAGCGGTCGCCAGAAAAACGATTGATGGCAGATGAGTCTGCCGCAGAATAATCCTCATTCCCTCTCCCGCAGGCGGGAGAGGGTTAGGGTGAGGGTCGTTGAGTATCATTCACATTTTGAGTATCGCACAGACCCTCATCCCCAACCCTTCTCCCGCTTGCGGGCGAAGGGAGTAAAAACAGGAACGCTGAACCAACTTTAGAAATGACTGCAATGATCCACGCGCAAATCAGAGTATCGGGGCAAGTACAGGGCGTAGGCTTCCGGCCGTTCGTGTTCAAGCTTGCCAATGAGCTCGGTCTGGCGGGCTGGGTGCGCAACGACAGCGAGGGCGTTGAAATCGCGGTCGAGGGCGAGCGTACGCAAGTGATGCGCCTGATCGAGCGCCTGCAGAGCGAGCCGCCGGCATTGGCGCGGGTGGAAAGAGTCACCCATGATGTGGCGCACACGACGGCGGGTCTGCAGGGTTTTACCATCACCGAGAGCAAGTCCGGCAAAGTGCTGACCGGCATCGCGCCCGACATGGCGATCTGTCCGGATTGCCTGAACGAGCTGTTCGATCCCGCCGACCGCCGTTATCGCCATCCCTTTATCAACTGTATCCATTGCGGCCCGCGCTACACGCTGACCGCGCGTCTGCCCTACGACCGCGCCAACACCAGCATGGCGAAGTTCACGCAATGTCCGGCTTGCCAAAGCGAGTACGACTCGCCCACGACGCGCCGTTTTCATGCGCAGCCGAATGCCTGTCCCGAGTGCGGGCCGCGCATGAGTTTGTTCGACACGCAGTGGCAGCCTGTTGCAAGCGGCGATCCCATCGCGTCCGCTGCCGAACGCATTACGGCCGGGCAGGTTGTGGCCGTCAAGGGCATCGGAGGTTTCCATCTGGTGTGCGATGCACGCAATGCTGCGACCGTGGCCAGATTGCGCGGCGGCAAGCAGCGCGAGGAAAAACCGTTTGCGGTTATGGTGCTGAATGCGGCGTCCGCGCGGCACTACTCACAATTTCGCGAGCAGGATGTGGCCTTGCTGGAAACGGGCGAGCGCCCCATCGTATTGCTGCGCCAGTCGCACGCCTGCGAGAGCGAGTTGCGGGGCATTGCGCCGGGGCTGTCCAGCATCGGCCTGATGCTGCCTTATACACCGCTGCACTATTTGCTGTTCCATGAATTGCTCGGCAGGCCGGACGGCACGGGCTGGCTGCAACAGGTCACGCCGCTGGCCCTGGTGATGACCAGCGCCAATCCCGGCGGCGAGCCGCTGGTGAAAGACGATGCCGAGGCGCGCGAGTCGCTGTCCGGTCTGGCCGATGTTTTCCTGACGCATGACCGCGACATCCTGCACCGCTGCGACGACAGCGTGATGAAGTGGCAGGGCAAGGCGCCGACCTTCGTGCGCCGCGCACGCGGCTATACGCCGCGCCGCATCAAGCTTCCGTTTGAGGGGCCGTCGGTGCTGGCCTGCGGGGCCTGGCTGAAAAACACCGTGTGCATCACGCGCGGCGACGAGGCGTTCGTCTCGCAGCATATTGGCGATCTCGATCATGCGGGTACGCGCGAGATGCTGGACGAGACGGTCGACTACCTGATTGATATTCTCGACGTGCAACCGCAGGCCGTGGCGCACGATCTGCACCCGGATTTCTACAGCACACAGTTCGCGCAGGCGTATGCCGCGCAACACCGGCTGCCGCTGTTTGCCGTGCAGCATCACCATGCGCACATCGCGGCGATCTGCGCCGAACATCGCATCACCGAACCGGTAATCGGGCTGGCGCTGGATGGGGTGGGACTGGGTACGGATGGCGGTGCGTGGGGCGGCGAGTTGCTGAAGGTGAGCGGAATCCACTGCGAACGGCTGGGCCATCTGGCGCCGTTGACCATGCCCGGCGGCGACCGCGCGGCGCGCGAACCCTGGCGCATGGCGGCAGCGGTGTTGTTCGACATGAATCGCGCCGATGAGATAGCTCGCCGCTTTCCGTCACAGGAGGGTGCCGCGATGGTCACCGGCATGCTGCAACGCCAGTTGAATTGCGTGGCCACCAGCAGCATGGGGCGCTGCTTCGACGCGGCGGCCGGATTGCTGGGCGTGAGCGAGATGCAGGGTTATGAAGGCCAGGCGGCGATGCTGCTGGAAGGACTGGCGGAGCGCCACGGAAAAGTTGCCGCGCTCCCGGTCGGTTTTATCCACACGGCCAGGAACAATCTGGATTTCCTGCCGCTGCTGGAATCGCTTGCCGACTGCAAGGATCCCGCCTACGGCGCCGCCCTGTTCCATGCCACCATCGCCCACGGTCTGTGCAAGTGGGTGCAACATGTTGCTGGCCGATCCGGCATCAAGCATGTTGCGCTGGGGGGAGGTTGCTTCCTCAACAATACGCTGACGCAAGCATTGACCGACAGCCTGACGGCAGAGGGCCTGATCGTGCTGACGGCGCAGCAACTGCCGCCCAACGACGGGGCGATCTCGTTTGGCCAGGCCAGTGTTGCTCTGCAGCAGCTCAACCGGTGAATTTGAAATATCGCCATTAACTTCCGAAGACATGCCATGAAAAAACAGTTACTGCTTCCCTTTGTTCTGGCCCTGCTGTGCATCGCACCGGTTGCGTTCGCCGATGCGTTGGCGCCTGCGGTGGATGTTAAACAGGCCGCGACGCTGCAGAGTCAGGGCGTTTTGCTGCTTGACGTGCGCGAGCCGTCCGAATACGCCGAAGTGCATGCCAAGGATGCACTGCTCATTCCGCTCGGCCAATTGCCATCGCGCCTGAACGAGATCGCGCAATACAAGGACAAACCAGTTGCTGTTATTTGCCGCTCCGGCAGGCGGTCCGCACAAGGCGCAGATATTCTGCGCAAGGCGGGATTCTCCCAAGTCGCCAATGTTGAAGGCGGCACCAACGCATGGGTAAGCGCCGGCTTGCCTGTGGTAAGGAACTGATATGTGTCTAGCCATACCCGCCCGTATTGAGGAGATGACGACTCCGGGCAACGCTATCGTCAACCTGGGTGGAGTACGCAAGGAAATTTCGCTGGCGCTGGTGGATGATGCGAAGGTCGGCGAATACGTCATCGTGCATGTCGGTTATGCCCTGCAGAAACTGGATCAGGAAGAGGCCGAACGCACGCTGGAAATGTTTGCGGAGATGGGGCAGTTGGATGAGCTGCGCGAAGAGCTATCGGGAAATGCACCATGAAATATGTGGACGAATTCCGCGACGGCGAACTCGCCAAGAACATTTCCGCCAATATCGCAAAAGAAGCCGATCCCAAACGCACATACCGCTTGATGGAATTTTGCGGCGGACATACCCATGCCATTTCGCGCTACGGTATTGCCGACCTGTTGCCGCCTAATGTGCGCATGATCCACGGCCCCGGTTGTCCGGTGTGCGTGTTGCCCATCGGTCGCGTGGATCAGGCGATCCGCCTGGCGCGTGAACAGGGTGTGATCCTGTGCACCTATGCCGACACGGTGCGCGTGCCGGCTTCCGATAATCTTTCATTGATGCGCGCCAAGGCCAAGGGCGCCGATGTGCGCATGATCTATTCGACGCAGGACGCCTTGAAAGTGGCGCGCGACAATCCGGAGCGCGAAGTGGTGTTCCTCGCCATCGGCTTCGAGACCACCACACCGCCGACTGCGGTGGCCGTCAAACAGGCCGCAGCAGAAGGACTGAAAAATTTCAGCATCCTGTGCGACCACGTGCTGACTCCCGCCGCGATGCATGCCATTCTGGCGGTGGAGGGCGGTGTCGCGCTGGACGGTTTCGTCGGTCCCGCGCATGTCTCCACCGTGATCGGCAGCAAACCGTATGAGCCGTTCGCCGACGATTACGGCAAGCCGGTGGTCATCGCCGGCTTCGAGCCGCTCGATGTGATGCAGGCCATTCTCATGCTGGTGCGCCAGATCAACGACGGCCGCGCTGCCGTCGAGAATGAATTCACCCGCGCCGTGACGCGCGAGGGCAACCTCAAGGCGCAGGAACTGGTGGCCGAAGTGTTCGAGTTGCGCGACATGTTCGAGTGGCGTGGTCTGGGCAGCGTGCCGAACAGCGCGCTGAAACTGCGTCCGAAATACGCGGCATTCGATGCGGAACTGAAATTCAAGGTGGATTACGTGGCAGTGCCGGACAACAAGGCCTGCGAATGTGCCGCGATCCTGAGAGGCCAGAAGCGCCCGCAGGAATGCAAGATATTCGGCACGGTGTGCACGCCGGAGAACCCGGTGGGGTCGTGCATGGTGTCGTCGGAAGGTGCCTGCGCAGCACATTACAGTTATGGAAGATTCAGGGAGACGGTGTAATTCCCCTCGCCCGCGGGCGGGAGAGGGGCTGGGGGTGAGGGATGTTGTGTATGAAATGTACTTTCAGGTATGCACAGACCCTCATCCCCAGCCCTTTCACCAGCAAGTGGTACGCCGGTGGGTGCCCCGCTGCTGCGCAGCGACCCTCCCGCAGTCCCGCCTGCGGGAGAAGGGAGTAGGGCAGCATGGAAGATTATGTACCGCATCCTTCCGCTAAATTGCCCGAAGACATTCGAGCTTATGCTCGTGATTTGCGAAGCCGCATGACGGATGCCGAAGCTTTGTTATGGATGTTATTGCGCAACCGCCGTATCGCTGGTGCAAAATTCAGGCGGCAACATCCGGAAGGTCGATTCATTCTCGACTTTTATTGTGAAGAGAAGATGTTGGGGATTGAGCTTGATGGTGGGCAGCATGGCGAGGCGGTTGAGTATGATCAGCAGAGAGATAGTTGGTTGCAGACAAAAGGAATTCGGATGCTGCGTTTTTGGAATAACCAGATGTTGACGGAGACAGAGGCGGTAATGGAAGTGATATATCAGGCAGTTGTTGAAACTAATTCAGATTGATAACTCCCCTCGCCCGCAGGCGGGAGAGGGGTTGGGGTGAGGGGTGGTGAGTGTGAAATACAGTATCAGGTACGCACCGACCCTCATCCCCAGCCCTTCTCCCGCTTGCGGGAGAAGGGGGTTAATGCGCAACTTCAGGGAATAAATGTAATGAGTACAGTCAAACCTAACTACGCCCGCGCGCTCGACATCAAGAACGGTCGCGTGGATATGTCGCATGGTTCCGGCGGTCGCGCGATGGCGCAACTGATTAACGAGTTGTTTGCGGCGGCATTCAATAACGAATATCTGGCACAGGGCAACGATGGTGCGCTGCTACCGGCAGCGAGCGGACGGTTGGTGATGGCGACGGACAGCCATGTGGTGTCGCCGCTGTTTTTTGCGGGCGGCGACATCGGCTGTCTGTCGGTGCACGGCACTATCAACGATGTGGCGGTAATGGGGGCCAAGCCGCTGTACCTGTCGGCATCGTTCATTCTTGAAGAAGGGTATCCGCTGGCCGACCTGAAGCGCATTGTCGAGTCGATGGCGCAGGCGTCGCGCGAGGCGGGGGTGCCTGTCGTTACCGGCGACACCAAAGTGGTGGAGCAGGGTAAGGGTGACGGCGTGTTCATTACCACCACGGGTGTGGGTGTGGTGCGTGATGGAATCAATCTGTCGGGCGACCTGGCGCAGCCGGGCGACAAGATCCTGCTGTCCGGCACGATAGGCGATCACGGCATGGCGATTCTGTCGCAGCGCGAGGGGCTGACGTTCTCCGCGCCCATCGTGTCCGATACGGCCGCCTTGCACGGGCTGATCGCTACGATGCTGGATAGCGGTGCGAAGCTGCGCGTTTTGCGCGATCCGACGCGCGGCGGGCTGGCGACGACACTGAATGAAATTGCGAAACAATCCGGCGTGGGCATGATGCTGCAGGAATCCGCCATCGCGGTGAATCAGCCGGTCGAAGCCGCGTGCGAGTTCCTCGGGCTGGATCCTTTGTACGTGGCGAATGAAGGCAAGCTGATCGCGATCTGCGCGCCGGAAGACGCGCCGCGTTTGCTGGAAGTGATGCGCGCGCATCCGCTGGCTGGCGCGGCATCCATCATTGGCGAGGTGACTGAAGATTCTCACGGCTTTGTGCAGATGACCACCAAATTGGGTGGTCGCCGCGTCGTGGATTGGCTGGCCGGAGAACAATTACCGAGGATTTGTTGATGATTGCAATACTCCCTACCGTTCTGATCATCGACGACGAAGTGCGCTCGCAGGAGGCATTGCGCCGTACGCTGGAAGAAGAGTTTACGGTGTTCACCGCATCCAACGCTGATGATGGCCGCGCCATCATGGAACGCGAAACGGTGCAGGTCGTGCTGTGCGATCATCGCATGCCCGGCGTGACTGGCATCAATTTCCTGATTGAAGTGCGTGAGCGCTGGCCCGATGCCGTGCGCATGATCATTTCCGGCTATACCGATGTCGAGGACATCATCGCGGGCATCAACGTCGCAGGTATCTACCAGTACATCCTCAAGCCCTGGCATCCGGAGTCATTGCTGCTCAATGTGCGCGCCGCCGCGCAGTTGTTCGACCTGCAACAGCAGAGCAACCGCATGAACCTGGAGCTGCGCACCATGCAGCCGGTGTTGCAGAAGCGCGTGGCGACCAAGCATGAAAAGCTGCGCGACCATTACGAGTTCTCGCGCATCATCCGCGCGACCGACAGCCCGTTGAACGAGGTGATCGAGCAGGCGGCACGTGTCGCAACTTGCGACATTGCCGTGCATATCTCTGGCGAATCCGGTTCCGGCAAGGAATTGCTGGGACGCGCCATCCACTATTCCAGCCCGCGTGCCGCGCGCGCTTTCGTGATCGAGAACTGCGGTGCGATGTCCGACCAGTTGCTGGAATCGGAACTGTTCGGCCACAAGCGCGGCAGTTTCACCGGCGCCTACGAGGACAGGATTGGCTTGTTCGAGCAGGCCGATGGCGGCACTATTTTCCTGGACGAAATCGGCGACACCTCGCCATCGTTTCAGGTCAAATTGCTGCGCGTGTTGCAGGAGGGCGAAATCCGTCCGGTGGGTAGTTCACGCTCACGCAAGATCGATGTGCGCGTGCTGTCGGCGACCAACCGCAACCTGGAAGAGGAAGTGAGCAAGGGGCGTTTTCGCGAGGATTTGTTTTACCGCCTGACCCAGTTCGTGCTGCCGATGCCTGCGCTGCGTGAACGCAAGATGGATAATCAGCTCATCGCCCTTTCGCTGCTGCGCGAAGCCGCGCCAGCCATGGGCAAGGACATACAGGGCTTTACGCCGGAAGCATTGGAGTGTTTGTGCAATTACCAGTGGCCGGGCAATGTGCGCGAGATGCAGAACGAAATATTGCGTGCCATTCTGTTGTGCGATAACGAGTTCATCGGCGCTCACCTGTTTTCATCCAAGGTGCTGCGTGCCGCGCCGGAAGAACAGTCGCAGGACATGAGTATCCTGGCCGGACTGGACGGCAGTCTCAAGGATCGCATGGAGGCGCTGGAAGCGCGCGTGCTGCGCGAATGCCTGATCCGCCATCGCTGGAACAAGACGCGTGCCGCCACCGAGCTGGGGTTGTCGCGCGTTGGTCTGCGCAGCAAGCTGGCGCGTTACGGACTGGAAAAGAAAGGTGAGTAGATCTTCGCAACACGCCCCTCACCCTAACCCTCTCCCGCCCGCGGGCGAGGGGACGAACGTGAAAGGCCTTAATCTCCTTTGGCTGCAATCGGGCGGCTGCGGCGGTTGCACGCTGTCGTTGCTGAATGCGGATTGTCGCAATCTGATCGACACCCTGAAGGACTTCGGCATCAATCTGTTGTGGCATCCGTCGCTGTCCGAGCAGAGCGCGGACGAGGCGAACCGGATTTTTGATGCGTGCGCCAACGGGGAAACGAAGCTGGATATTCTGTGCCTGGAAGGCTCGGTTCTGAAAGGACCGTTCGGCAGCGGCGGTTTTCATCACCGGACCGGCAGCGTTTCGATGATGAGCCTGATCGAGCGCCTGGCCAAGGTCGCGCAGTACACGGTGGCGGTCGGCAGTTGCGCAGCCTACGGCGGGGTGACATCGGCCGGCATCAATCCGACCGATGCCTGTGGTCTGCAGTACGACATCGATGCACAGGGCGGTTTGCTCGGCGAAGAATATCGCGCCCTTGGCGGCTTGCCCGTGATCAATATCGCGGGTTGTCCGACGCATCCCAACTGGGTGCTGGAAACGCTGGTCGCGGTTGCCGGGGGCGAGATGTATGAAGACAACCTGGATGTGTACCGCCGTCCGCGCCTGTTCGCCGATCATCTGGTGCATCACGGTTGCAAGCGCAACGAGTTCTATGAATTCAAGGCCAGCGCGCACAAGCCGTCCGATCTGGGTTGCATGATGGAGCACATGGGTTGCAAAGGCACGCAGGTACATGCCGATTGCAATATCCGTCTGTGGAACGGGGAGGGCTCCTGCACGCGCGGCGGCTATGCCTGCATCGCCTGCACCGAGCCGGGCTTCGAGGAGCCCGGCCACCCGTTCGGTATGACACCCAAGGTCGCGGGCATTCCCATCGGTTTGCCGACGGATATGCCGAAAGCGTGGTTCGTGGCGCTGGCGGCATTGTCCAAGTCGGCCACGCCGAAGCGCGTGCGTGAAAATGCGGTCGCCGACCATCAGGTGGTTACCCCCGCCAACAAGAGGACCCGTCTGAAATGACTCGTCGCATCGTAGGCCCCTTCAACCGTGTCGAGGGCGATCTGGAAGTGACGCTCGATATCGTATCCGGGCGCGTGCAGGCGGCTTACGTCAATTCACCCATGTATCGCGGCTTTGAGCAGATTCTGGTCGGCAAGCATCCGCAGGATGCAATGGTCTTTGTTCCGCGCATTTGCGGGATCTGTTCGGTGGCGCAATCGGCGGCGGCAGCGCTGGCGCTGGCGCAGGGCATGGGCATTCAGCCCCCGCCGAATGGCCGGTTGGCCGCCAACCTGACCCTGGCTGCGGAAAATCTGGCCGACCATCTCAGTCATTTCTATTTGTTTTTCATGCCGGACTTTGCGCGCGACGGCTATCGCGATCACGCCTGGTTCGCCGATGCGCAGGCACGGTTCAAGGCGGTGACGGGTTCGGCGGCGGCGGAAGTGTTGCCGGTGCGCGCCAAATTCATGAACGTGATGGGTTATCTTGCCGGCCGCTGGCCGCACACGCTTTCCGTGCAGCCGGGCGGCTCTTCGCGTGCGCTGGAAGAAGCGGAAAAATTGCGCCTGAAAATATTGCTGGCTGAGTTCCGCGGATTTCTGGAAAACACCTTGTTCGGCGACAGCCTGGAAGCCGTTGCGGCGCTGGATTCCGAAGCCGTGCTCAATGCGTGGATGGAACCGCGCGCCGGCCGCGCCGACTTTCCGCGCTTCCTGAACATCGCGCGCAGTTTGGGATTGCAGCACATGGGGCGGGCCACGGATCGCTTCATCAGTTACGGCGCCTATTCCGACGGCACCACCCCGCTGTTCCCGGCAGGGCTGTGGGCGGAAGAAAAACTGCAGCCGCTGGATATCGGTGCCATACGCGAGGATGTGACGAGCAGCTGGATGGCGGGTGACGGTGCGCTTGCCCCGGCGGAAGGACATACCCTGCCGCAGCCCGACAAGGCAGAAGCCTATTCGTGGTGCAAGGCGCCGCGCCTGTCCGGGCAGGTGGTGGAGACGGGGGCGCTGGCGCGGCAGATGGTGGCCGGGCATCCGCTGGCACGCGACATGGTGAATATCCACGGTGCAAGTGTGACGGCACGAGTGGTGGCGCGTATGCTGGAACTTGCCCTTGTGGTGCCGGTGATGGAGACCTGGCTGCGCCAGTTCCTGCCGGGGGATGCCTATTGTTTGCAGTCGCATGAAATGGAGAATGCGCGCGGGATCGGCCTGATCGAGGCGGCACGCGGCAGCCTCGGGCATTGGCTGGATGTGCGCGACGGGAAAATCTACAATTACCAGATCATTGCGCCCACCACCTGGAATTTTTCCCCGCGCGATGCGGCAGGGGAACCCGGTGCGCTGGAACAGGCGCTGGTCGGTCTGGAAGCGGAAGAGGGCGGCAACGCAGCACCGCTGGCGGTGCAGCATGTTGTCAGGTCGTTCGACCCGTGCATGGTGTGCACGGTGCATTAAGCGGGGAAAATCATGGAACGTTTCACCATTTCCTTGGATGAAAAACTGGCCAGCGAATTCGACCGGCTGATCCGCGAGCGCGGTTACCTGAACCGTTCCGAGGCGGTGCGCGACATGTTGCGCGGCAAGCTGGATGCGCTGCGTGTTCAGGAGGCGCAGGCGCCGTTCTGCGTGGCCTGCCTGTCTTATGTGTACAACCACCACGAGCGCGATCTGGCCGAGCGGCTGACCGGCTTGCAGCACGATCATCACGATCTGGTGGTGGCGTCGACGCACGTGCATCTCGACCATGAGAATTGTCTGGAGACGGTGATGCTGCGCGGCAAGACCGAGGTGGTGAGGCGCTTTGCCGATGCGCTGATCGCCGAGCGCGGCGTGCGCCACGGGCAGGTGAATCTGGTCCCGGTCGAGGCGGATACAGGCCACGGCCACGTGCACAGCCATCCCTCATCCTGATAGAAAGCGCCAAGGCAAACTGTCATGAGCACACACCATTCTTCATCGACCCGCCTGCCGATCCCGAGCGAGCTGGATCCGTTCTCGGAGTCCGCCTGGATCGAAGTGGTGCGCTCGATGGACGAGGTGTACAACGAGTTGTTGCAATATGAAGTGGTGCTGGAGCAGAAGAATTCCGAACTGGAAGAATCGCAGCAGTTCATTTTCAGTATCCTGACGTCGATGTCCGACTTGCTGGTGGTGTGCGACCGCAACGGCGTGATCGAGGAGGTGAATCATTCGCTGCTCGCTTTCACCGGCAAGACCGAGCAGGAAATGAAAGGCGCCAAGCTGTCTTCGCTGTTTGCTGACGAAAACGAATGCGCGACCGCAAAGCGCGTGATCTCCAGCCTGACGACCGAGCCCGCCAACGATGTGGAACTGCAATTTCGCACGCGAGACGGCAATGCCACGCCGGTGGCGCTGAATTTCACGCCGCGCTTGTCCGCCGTGAAAAAGTTGCTGGGTGTGGTGATCACCGGACGGCCCGTGGGAGAATTGCGGCGCGCTTATCACAAGCTGCGCGAGGCGCACGACGAACTCAAACGCACGCAACAGCAATTGCTGCAATCCGAAAAAATGGCCTCGCTGGGTAAACTGGTGGCGGGGGTGGCGCACGAGTTGAACAATCCGATCAGTTTTGTGCTGGGCAATATGCACGCGATGCAGCGCTACACGCCGCGCCTGAAGCGCTACCTGGATGCGATCCATGACGGCGAATCGCGCGAGGTGCTGCAGAAATTGCGCACCGAGTTGCGCATCGACCACATTCTGGACGATCTGCAACCCCTGCTCGACGGGTCGGTGGAAGGCGCAGAGCGCACGCGCGATATTGTGGACGGCTTGAAGCGATTCTCTGCCGCGGATCGCGACGAGAATATCGAGTTCAACCTGGCGGAAACCATCGAGCGCTCGGTGCATTGGGTAACGCGCGCCACCCCGACCAATTTCCGCGTGCAGATCGATGTACCCAGGGAAATGCCGTTCTTCGGTTCGCCCGGACAGATCCAGCAGGTGATTACCAATCTCGTGCAGAACGCGTCTGACGCCACGGAAAAATTGCCCGATCCGCTGCTCACCATCACCGCCGAGGTGGTGGGAGAAATATTTTGCGTCCACTTCCGCGACAACGGTCCGGGTATTTCGGAACAGGCGCTGGGCAAGATATTCGATCCGTTCTACACCACCAAGCCGGTCGGCAAAGGCACCGGTCTGGGGCTGTCGATCAGCTACGGCATTATTGAACGCCATGACGGACAACTGTCGGCCAGCAACGCGGAAGGGGGCGGCGCCGACTTCAAGTTATGCCTGCCGCGTGCAAGCCGGAACCGAAACGGAAAGTAGTTTTCCACCCGCTATTCAAAATTTCGGTTCTTTCAGTTCCCCAGTCAGGTCGAAAGCAATCAATCCGTTTCTTTCTGGCGAAATTTATCCATATTAATTAATTGGTTGTAATTCAACCGTGAGTACACATGCTGCACTCTCGGGCATTGTCGGTTTTTGGCATAGAACTTGTAAGATAATACGCAGAATCTTCTTACGGAGGCGTTATGGATACCCTGCATGGTGGCATCTACCCCTTGGTCGTACTGGCCTGTGTGCTGGGTATGAAGCACGGCATGGATGCCGACCATCTCGCCACCATCGACGGATTGACGCGTTTTAACGCCGCCGCCGGGCGCAAAAAACTGGCGCGTCTGTGCGGTTTCCTGTTTTCGCTCGGCCATGGGATTGTGGTGTGCATCGTTGCTGTCGGTACCAGCTTCCTGTTTCAGCAAGGTGCAGTGCCCGCCTGGATGGATGATGTCGGTGCCTGGGTGTCGGCGTTCTTCCTGCTTTCCCTGGGCGCGCTCAACCTGTATGCGGTATTCACCACACCGGCGCACGAAATGGTGCAGATGGTCGGCCTCAAAGGCCGCTGGCTGGGGCAACTCCGGCATGCGAGCCATCCCGTGCTGATCGCCCTGGTAGGTTCGCTGTTCGCCTTTTCGTTCGATACGCTGTCGCAAGCTGCGCTGTTCTCCACCACCGCCACGCAATTCGGCGGGGTCATGTCTGCGCTGCTGCTGGCCGTGTGTTTCATGACCGGCATGATGGTGACCGATGCCGCCAACGGCTTGTGGATCTCGCACCTGTTGCAGCGTGCCGATGCCACCGCGCGCGCCGCCTCGCGCATCATGGGGGTGACCGTGGCTTTGCTCAGCCTGTTTGTGGCGGCATTGGGCCTGTCGCGCCGTTTCTTCCCTGCAGCCTCGTCCTGGCAGGATGGACGGGAGTTGTTCATCGGTTGTTCCATCATCGCGGTGGTCGCCGTCAGTTTCCTGTTTGCGCGCTACACCCAGCAGCGCGTGTCTGCCCCCGTCTGATTTTCCGTGTGTTCGTTTGTTGTTAATTTTGCTTCGCGAGGAGTTGTGAAGAAAAATAAATTCGTCTTAACGGTATTTCTGCTACTGACGCAACGCGCTTTTGCTGCCGGTATCCCGACGCTGGATGAAGTATCGGTTACTGCCAAAGCCACCGATCAACTCGGCGTGGCCTCGACTTCGAGCGAGGGCACGGTGACAGCCAAACAATTGGAGAATCGCCCTTTATTGCGCCCGGCCGAAGTACTGGAAGTCGTACCGGGCATGATCGTCAGTCAACACTCGGGCGATGGGAAAGCCAATCAGTATTACCTGCGCGGTTTCAATCTCGATCACGGCACGGACTTCTCGACGTCTTTGATGGGCATGCCGGTGAACATGCCGACGCATGCGCACGGGCAGGGTTACACCGACCTGAACTTCTTGATCCCGGAACTGGTGGAGCGCGTGCAATACCGCAAGGGGTCTTATTACGCGGGCGACGGTGATTTCTCGGCGACAGGTTCGGCTCGCATCGACTACGTGCGCAAGCTGGATGCTCCTTTCGCGCAGGTGACAATGGGCAGTGACGGTTATGCACGTCTGCTGGCGGCGGCTTCGCCGACGCTCAAGGAAGGAGCTATGCTGATCGCGGCCGAGGGTTACCACAACGACGGGCCGTGGACGGTGCCGGAGAATCTGCGCAAGGACAATCTGGTGCTGCGGTACGGACAGGGGCAGCGCGACGATGGCTGGGGAGTATCACTGCTGGGCTACGATGCGAAGTGGACGGCGACAGACCAGATCGCGCAACGCGCGATGGCGACGGTGGGGCGCTACGGCAGCCTCGATCCCTCGACGGGCGGCAATACTCACCGCTACAGCCTGTCCGGCGATTGGGCGGAAACGGGCAACAACGGCTCCAGTCGCGCGAACGTCTATGTGATCGACTATGCGCTGAACCTGTGGTCCAACTTCACTTACGCCACCGATACCGTGCATGGTGACCAGTTCCTGCAGGCCGACAAGCGCACCATCGTCGGCGCAAAAGCATCGCATAACTGGCTGCAGGACATGAATGGCATACCGGTCATCACCACCATCGGTACCGACGTGCGCCATGACGATATCGGCGTGGGCATATTCCTTACCGAAAACCGCAACACCTGGGGTACGGTGCGCGACGACAAGGTCAGGCAGACCAGCGTGTCGCTGTGGGGCGAGATGCAGATGCAGTGGCTGGAAAAATTCCGCTCCATCCTCGGCTTGCGCGGCGACAGTTACCAGTTTGATGTGAACAGCAATACTGCCGCCAATTCCGGCAACAAAAAAGATGCCATCGTTTCGCCCAAACTGTCGCTGGTGTTCGGCCCGTGGGACAAGACCGAGTATTACCTGAATGCGGGTCGCGGCTTCCATAGTAATGATGCGCGCGGCACCACCATCAGTGTCAATCCCGATCCTCGTCCCGGCACGCGAGGGGCAGGTTGCACAGGCCCAATCGGTACCTGTACCGGCGATGCGCTGAGTCCGGTGAAGCCGCTGGTGCCGGCCACAGGCTACGAAGTCGGCGTACGCAGTGCTTTGCTGAATGGGTTGCAAACATCTTTTACATTGTGGCGGCTGGATATCGATTCCGAATTGATTTTTACCGGCGATGCGGGCACAACCGAAGCATCGCGCCCCAGCCGCCGCCAGGGTGTGGAATGGGC
Organism: uncultured Sideroxydans sp.; assembly: GCA_964404355.1. GTDB lineage: Bacteria > Pseudomonadota > Gammaproteobacteria > Burkholderiales > Gallionellaceae > Sideroxyarcus. Next base: position 18,969 of record CAYOJU010000014.1, read on the forward strand.
GAACTACTGGACTCCGGCAGCATGGCTGCTGGTCGACGGTGACGTGTCGCTGTCCAGCGCGCATTTCACCGACAGCGATCCGGTCGGCAACCGTATTCCCGGCGCCATCGAACAAGCGGCGTCAATTGGTTTGAGTTTGCAGGAAAGCGACCCGTGGTCGGCAGGCTTGCGTTTGCGCTACTTCGGTCCGAGGCCGCTGATTGAAGACAACAGCGTGCGTTCCAGATCGTCCACATTGGTCAATATGCAGGTGGGCTACCATATAAGCAAGCCAATAAAAGTCAGTATGGAGATATTGAATCTGTTCAATGAGCAAGTGAGCGACATCGATTATTACTACGCTTCTCAACTGCCCGGCGAAGCGATGCCGGTGAACGATATTCACTCACATCCGGCCGAACCGAGAGCGGTGCGCGTAACTTTCAGGGTGGCGCTTTGAGCAAGCGTTGATCGGGTATGAAGTTCGTGGCATCTTTGATGATGCAGTACACTATTGAGAATACTATTCACCGGAATTCATATGAAGATGCCGAATTCAGTTGCAGTGCCGATGCAGCGTTTCGCCTTTCGGGCCGGTCCCATATTGTCGGCAGTATTTCTGCTCGTCTCTTTGGGTTCGGCGACCGCATTGGCAAAGCCTCAGTTGCGCTGCACAATTGACCAGGGTGGTAGCACGCAGGTGTTGGAGTTTGGGCCTGAGAGCGAGCCCTACACTGCCAAAGCCATCGACATTAACAATCAGTTTCGCTTCAAGGCTGTGGTGGTCGGCGATGCGCGGCAGATCGAATACATAAAGATTTACACCTACGATTTTCCCAGGCGCCAGCCGGTGCTGTTGCACGAGGCCAAGTATATGGCGCCCGTTGCGAGTTCCATGTCGCTGACCGGCGTGAACTTCGTGTATTCCCCGCGCCTGGAACGGGAGCTACGATACGAATGCGTGCTGTTGGAGGCGGTGCCATGAAACTGATTCGCGGTTGGGGTCTGCTGGTGTCATTGTGCATGGTTGTCAGCACGGCAGCTGTCGCAGAAACCCGAAAGTCCGAACCCACCGTGTCAATCGCATTTGTCGGCGATATCATGCTGGATGAAACGCCGGGCAAAACCATCAAGCGCGGGCAAGATCCCTTCGAGTTGTTTGCACCACTGCTGAACAGTGCAGATATCCGGGTGGGTAACCTGGAATGTGTGGTGGCCACCACGGGAACGCCCGAGCCGGACAAGCCCTACACCTTCCGCGCACACCCTCGCGTACTGAAACTGCTGCAACGCCACTTCGATGCGCTGTCCCTGGCTAACAACCATTCCGGCGACTACGGCCCCGGCGCCTTTGGCGAAATGCTGGATCTTCTGGATCGCCAGAAAATTTCCTACTTTGGCGGCGGGCGTACGCTGGCCCAGGCGCACACGCCGCTGGTGATCGAGCGCAACGGTTTGCGAATTGCATTGCTGGGGTACAACGAATTTTTTCCGCGCAGTTTTGAAGCCGACTTCGACAAGCCCGGCATCGCCTGGAGTGAGGATGAGCAAGTTCGGCTGGACATCCGCACCGCGCGCTCCCGTTATCAGGCCGATCTGGTCATACCGCTGATGCACTGGGGCTGGGAGCATGAAAAACTGGCGAGCTCGCGCCAGCAGCAGTTGGCGCGGCTGATGATTGATGCCGGTGCTGATGCCGTGGTGGGCGGGCATCCCCACGTGACCCAGAATGTGGAGCAGTATCGGGGCAAGCCGATCATTTACAGCCTGGGCAACTTCGTGTTCGACGGCTTCGGCGATCAGGACAGCAACACCGGCTGGCTGCTGCGGCTGGAAGCAGACCGCAGCGGTGTGCGCGCATGGCGCACCTATGTGGCACACATGGATAGTAAAGGCACGCCCCATCCGGTTCCGCAGTCTGCGGGAGTATGCTGGGAGCGAGGGTGGCAGCAGGCGGAGGCCTGCGCCACTAAGTAAGCACATTGATTACCGGCCGGAAACCATGGCATGCACGGCACTGATCTTGCCGGCGATCTGCTGCAGTGGAAGTTCCTCGCATACCGCGCCCAGTTTCATCGCTTCCTTGGGCATGCCGTAGACTACGCAGGTATCTTCATTTTCACCGAGCGTATAAGCACCCGCATCGCGCATTTCCTTGAGCCCGCGCGCACCGTCGTCACCCATTCCGGTCATGATCACACCGAGCGCATTCTTGCCGGCAAACTTGGCCACCGAGCGAAACAGCACATCGACAGACGGCCGATGGCGGTTCACCAACGGCCCATCGATGACCTCCACCAGGTATTGCGCGCCGCTGCGCTTGAGCAGCATATGCTTGCCGCCCGGCGCGATCAGCGCGCGGCCGGGTATCACGCGGTCATTGTTCTTCGCTTCCAGCACTTCGATCTGGCACAGGCTGTTCAGGCGCTGGGCAAAGGCTTCGGTAAACATCTCCGGCATATGCTGCACGATCACGATGCCGGCAGTCAGTCGCGGCAAGGCGGTCAGCACGACTTCCAGCGCCTGAGTGCCACCGGTGGAAGTACCGATGGCGACGATCTGTTCCGAGGTCTGGCCTAAACGGGTGGCATCCGGCGCCGACAGAATCGCATCCGCGTTGAGTTTTGGGCTGACCGTAACTGGACGCTGCGTGGTATCGACCAGTCGCCGTACATTGGCATGAGCTGCTGCCTTGACTGATTCCACCAGATCGTTGGAAGCGTCTTCCTGCAGGAAGCGTTTCACACCCATCTTGGGTTTGGTGATGATGCTGGTTGCCCCGGCTGCCAGCGCCTCCATTGTTGCCTGAGCGCCCTTCAAGGTAAGGGTGGAACAGATCACCACCGGTGTCGGACGTTCGGCCATGATCTTGTGCAGGAAGGTGATGCCATCCATGCGCGGCATTTCGATGTCGAGCACGATCACATCCGGCCACTGTACCTTCATCTTTTCCATGGCAAACAACGGGTCCATCGCGGTGGCAATCACCTGGATGGACGGGTCGGACTCCAGCACCTGTTTGACTACTTCGCGTACCACTGCGGAATCGTCCACGACCAGTACTTTGATTTTTGCCATCAGTAGTCGGCTTTCTTTGGGTTGATTCCGGTCATGCTCACTGTCTCCGGTAGATAGTGGGCTGCACCGAGACCAACGTGTCAGTGATGCCGTTTAACGATTCGGCATGGCCGACGATAAAGTACCCGTCTTTCTTGAGACTGGGGGTCAAATTGGCGACGACGTGCCGCTTGGTCTCTACATCAAAATAGATCAGCACATTGCGCAAAAAGATCACATCGAAATTTCCGGCTGCCCTGATCGTTTCGGTCTTCAGGTTCATTTGCTCGAAGCGCACATGCTGGCGCAATTTCCTGTCGATGATGAAAGTTCCTTCTTGCGCACATCTGCCTTTCAGACAATATTTCTTCAGGTACTCGCGTGGAATACTCTCCGCCTCCGCCATCCGGTAGTGCCCATTGCGCGCCAACTCCAGCACCGAATTGCTGATGTCGGTGCCCAATACTTCCCACGCTCCATCTGTGCCGAATTTGTCGGCAAGTATCATGGCGATGGTGTAGGCCTCGGCGCCATTGGATGCGGCGGCACTCCACACGCGATAGGTTTGTCCCTGTTTAATAGAGGCGGGCACGATTTTCCTGAGGAATTCGAAATGCTGCGGCTCGCGAAAGAAATAGGTTTCATTTGTCGTGAGCAAGTCAACCATGAACTGCAGCTCATCCGTATGAGTGGCATCGGTCACATATTTGAAATACTGCGTGTAATTGCCGATGCCCAGGGCATTGAGACGCTTGGACAGCCGTCCGGTCAACAGTACCTTCTTGGCATCGGTAAGTGTGATACCTGCGATGTCATAGATCAGCCCGCTGAAGCGCTTGAATTCGGCATCGTTGATTTCGTAGTTCATCTTTTTGGATCCCTTCAGAATTGCAGTGCCTTGGTCAGCGACGCGATCTCTTCGGCAGCTTCGCTGAGAATGAGCGCGAGCGTTTCTTCGCCGATCACCATTTCGATGCTTGCGGTCATTTCGCTGCAGGACGCCTCGTTTGTCCATCGATGCAACGGCGATGGCACGGGTGCAAGCTGTTCTGCCAGCAGCAGGGTGTCTGCCAGTGTTACCGGCGGCATGGCCAGAAATCCGCTCCAGAAGGTTTCGATGATCTCTGCTGCCGAATTTGGCACATTGAGTTTAACCAGTACCTGCTGCCCAACTTTGACTTCGCCGTCTTCCATCCACTCGGAAAAATCTCCTCCCAGCAATTCGGGAAATTCATCGGCACAGGAGATCATGTAAAAGCCGCCGATCTCGTGAATGATGCCGGCGAACAGCGCGGTCTCGGGATCCAGATGTGTGACGTGGCGCGCGATGGCGTGAGCAAGCGCGGCAACATGTGCGGAATGTTCCCAAAGCTTGTTCGCCAGTGCGAGCAGTTCCGGAACGCGTGAATTGCCTGCCATCTGGCGTGTCACCAGCGCCATTGCCAGGGCTCGGATTGTCTTGAAACCGAGAAGGGAGGTCGCTACCCGTATGTCGGTGATCTCCCGCCCGGAATGGTTGTAGGCCGCAGAGTTGGCGATTGCAATGACGCGCGCTGAAAGCAGCGGCTCGGCCTTTATCAGCCGGGCTGCCGTATCGATATGACAATCGGGATCGTCCAGTGCGCGGCGCAATATGAGCGCCACCCGTGCACCGGTTGGAAACAGCAATTCGCCGCGAGCGACCTGACTGGCGATTTTCTCGAATATTTCGTGTTTGTTCATGAGTTGGATCATTTGCGTTTGCCAGGTCAAAACAAATCGATCTTCTTTTCCGAAGTCTTCTTTTGCGTGGCCATGGAAAGTTCATATTCCTGTTCGGCTCTGGCCACGTCCGCAACATTTGCGTGGGTAGTCGGGATCCTTCGGCAGAAAGCTTCTCCGCTATTGGGCACAAAAACGATCTTGCGCGACCATGGGCCGTTAAAGTCGGAAGCGACCAGTTTGATCCTTTCGCGAGCCAGCCATTCATGGGCAAAAGCGGAGTTGCGTTCACCGATGGCCATGCGAATCGAACTGACGATGGTGCCTCCGCCAAAAGCTTTGGCCAGCAGTCTGGATTTGTTGGCACCCTTATTGAGCAAGCCGTTGACCAGGACTTCCATCGAATAGTCGCCGTTGAGTATCACGTCCACATCGGCGTTGGCGCCGCTGCTACTGCTGGGCAACAGAAAATGGTTCATGCCACCGAGATTGAGCTGCGGATCGAACAGGCAGACGGCGACACAGGAGCCCAGCAATGTCGAGATCGGACGCTCCGTCTCGATTGCCCATCCGCCAGGATTGATGTTTCTGGCGATGCGCTCGTATTCTTTCCCGGTTTGCGGGGTTGGCTCGTTCATGGCTACGGCGCTCTTTTCCGGAAGTTTGCGGCTTTGAAGGAACGTGCTGGCACCGGCCTCACGATCAGTGTGACTGGCGGCAGCACCGACAATCATGCTGCAGCTTCAGCCAGCGCCACAGGTGCTACTACGGCAGCCTGTCCCAGCATGGATAACTCGTCCACAGACAGTACCTGATTGGCATCCAGGATGATGACGAACTTGCCTGCCACCTTGCCCATGCCCTGGATGAAGTCCGCGCGTATCCTGGCACCGAAGGCGGGTGGCGGCTCGATCTCGCCACGCGGAATTTCCAGCACTTCGGATACGCTGTCCACCATCACGCCGATGTCCTGTTTCGATCCATCACTGCTTTCCGCTTCGATGATGACGATGCAGGTGCGTCGCGATACTTCCGTCCGATGGCGCCCGAAGCGTGCGGAGAGATCCACCACCGGCACCACGCTGCCGCGCAGATTGATCACGCCGCGGATGAAGGCGGGCATCATCGGCACTTCGGTGAGATTGCCGAACTCGATAATTTCCTTGATGTAGAGGATGGCGATAGCGAACATTTCGCCGCCCAACAGGAAGGTGAGGTATTGCTGTTCTTCATTGGTCGCCACTTGTCCTGCGACCAGGGGCAGATTATTGGCCTGATTCATGTCAGTCTCCTGTAACCAATGACACGCCGCGTTGCGCGCGGTGTGTCAAACGGCTGCTTTTCTTAAAAACGCTCAAAGTCCAGTTCACTGGGGGCTGCGCCTGAGTGCATTGCCGCCGGGTGCTTGACGGCAGCTTTAGCAGGTTTTGACACCAGGCCAAGGCTCGGTCTGGCGGTGCGGCGTATAGATGCAGCACTGGTTGCCGTCGTTGCTGCTGCATTGTCGACTTTGAAAAACGACATCACGCTTTGTAATTGCTCGGTCTGGCTGCTCATCTCCTGCGAGGTTGCCGCCAATTCTTCCGAAGCGGACGCATTCTGCTGTGTAGTCTGGTTGAGCTGTCCCATCGCACCGTTGATCTGTGCAACGCCGCTGGATTGCTCCGAAGAAGCCGAAGCGATCTCCTGTACCAGATCGGAAGTCTTGTTGATGGAAGGCACGATCTCGTCGAGCAGCTTGCCTGCCTTCTCGGCCAATCCGACACTGCTGCTGGCCAACTCGCCGATTTCCTGTGCGGCCACCTGGCTGCGTTCCGCCAGCTTGCGCACTTCGGCGGCCACCACCGCAAAACCCTTGCCGTGTTCGCCGGCGCGGGCCGCTTCGATAGCGGCATTCAGCGCCAGCAGATTGGTCTGGTAAGCGATGTCGTCCACGATGCCGATCTTGCTGGCGATCTTCTTCATTGCCTCGACCGTGCTGCCAACGGCCTGCCCGCCTTCGGTCGCTTCCTTGGCAGCTTTGCCTGCCATGCTGTCGGTGACCTTTGCATTCTCGGTGTTCTGATTGATGGAGGCTGTCATCTGCTCGATGGAGGCGGAAGTCTCTTCCACGCTGGCGGCCTGTTCGCTGGAGGCTTGCGACAGCGATTGTGCCGTGGCGCTGATTTCTTCCGATGCGCTGGCGAGCGCATCGGCACTCTGCAGCACGGCGGTTATCGTCTCGGCCAGTTTGCTCACGGTGTTGTTGATAGCCTGTTTGAGCAGATCGAAATCGCCCTGGTAAGGCTTGGTGATGGTGTTGGTCATGTCGCCAGCTTCCATCGCCGCCATGATGCGACGCACATCGTTGATCGGGCCGACCACGTTATCCAGGGTGTCGTTGACGCCCTTGATGATGCGCAGGTAATCACCCTGGTGTTTGGTTGCGTCGGCGCGGATATCGAGTTTTCCTTCCACTGCTGCCTGGGCCAGCATGATGGCATCCGCAACGAGGTTCTGGATGTTCTGTTTCATGAGCACCAGGTATTCATGGATCTGATCCTCATTGGACGCTTTTTCCATCGTTGCCGTCATGTCGCCATTGGCGATCTTGGTCACGTAAGCCGTCAGATCGGTCAGCCAGGCATGCACGCCGTTGACAGCCTGTTTCATCTTGTCGTGGTCGCCCTTGCATGCGATTTCCACGCGCTCACGCAGGTTACCGCCGCGGATCAGACCCAGCACGCGGTTGCCCTCGCCAATAGGCAGCAGGATGGCATCGAGCATCTGATTGACGCCGGTGACGATTTCGGCATAAGCGCCCTTGAATTGATCCGGATTGCCGCGCTCGGAAAGCTGGCCTTCCCTGGATGCAACGGTCAGGCGTTGCAATTCCACCTGCAATCCCTGCAGCGTAGTAGCGACATGGTTAACGGCTTGTTTCATCTTCTCGTGATCGCCCTTATAGGTTTGCGCGATCAGTTCGTCGATCTTGCCACCGGAAATTTGCGCAAGAATGCGGTTGCCTTCGCCGATGGGCAGCAGGATGGCATCGAGCATCTGGTTGACGCCGCCGACTATTTCGCCATAAGCGCCCTTGAACTGTTCCGGCTTGCCGCGCTCGGACAGCTGGCCTTCCCTGGATGCGGTGGTCAGGCGCTGCAGTTCTACCTGCAGCCATTGCAATGTTGTGGCCACATTGTTGACGGCCACTTTCATCTTCTCGTGGTCGCCCTTGTAGTTCTGCGCAATCAGCTCGTCAATCTTGCCGCCGGAAATCTGCGCAAGGATGCGGTTGCCTTCGCCGATGGGCAGCAGGATGGCGTCGAGCATCTGGTTGACGCCGCCAACGATCTCTCCGTAAGCACCCTTGAACTGTTCCGGCTTGCCGCGTTCGGATAGCTGGCCTTCCCTGGATGCGGTGGTCAGGCGCTGCAGTTCACCCTGAAGACCCTGCAGCGTCGTAGCCACATTGTTGACGGCCTGCTTCATTTTGTCGTGGTCGCCCTGATAGTTCTGAGCGATCAGTTCATCGATCTTGCCGCCGGAAATCTGTGCAAGGATGCGGTTGCCTTCGCCTATCGGCAACAGGGCTGCGTCCAGTGTGTTATTCACGCCGGAGACAATTTTCTTGAACTCGCCTTTATATCTTGCGGTGTCGGCACGGACGGTCAGACGTCCTTCAGACGCGGCTTTTTCGAGTTTTGCGGTATCCTCGGCCATCGCCTGGATGGCGGTCTGCAGGGTGCTCAGGGCTCTGGCCAGCGCACCGACATCTCCCGAACCATTTACATCGATGTTGACATCGAAGTTACCGGAGGCCATTTTGTTGACGTCATCTATCAGCTTGACGAGTTTCGTGTTGTTGAACATTTTTATCTCCTATAAAAATTTATTGGTATTTATGATCTGACTGCTTCTGCGGTATGTATTCGGTTCTGCTGATTGATTGTCAATGCAACCAGTGATTGCACATCCAGGATCAGCGCCACATCCCCCGATCCCAGAATCGTTGAACCGCCAATGCCCTTGATGTGCTTGAAGATGCTGCCCAGCGGCTTGATGACGGTCTGGAACTCGCCCATCAGTTCGTCCACGACCAGGCCGATCTTCTGGCCGGCGTATTGGGTCACCACGATGTTCTCGCGCTTGCCGCCTTGATCCTCAATTTCGAACTGTTCGCGCAGGCGTACAAATGGCAACACCTCGCCGCGCAGGTTGATGTACTGGTGCTTGAGTGTTTCTGCGCGTTCTCTTTCGGATAGTTCGATACACTCCACCACCGTGCCAAGCGGTATGACATAGGATGCTTTGCCCACACCGACCAGGAAGCCGTCGATGATCGCCAGAGTCAGCGGCAGGCGGATGCGGAAAGTCGATCCACGGCCTTGCGCACTTTCCACTTCGACGCTTCCGCGCAGGGCGGTGATATTGCGCTTCACCACATCCAGTCCGACGCCGCGTCCGGAGATATTGGTAATCTTGTCGGCCGTACTGAAGCCCGGTTCAAAAATTAGGCTGAAGATTTCCTTGTCGCTCAGCGTTTGATTGGCGCCGATCAATTCGCGTTCGCGCGCCTTGTTGAGGATCTTCTCCCGGTTCATTCCGGCACCGTCGTCGATGATCTCGATCACAATGCTGCCGGATTCGTGATAGGCGTTGAGCTTGAGCGTGCCGCATGCCGGCTTGCCATTGGCGCTGCGCACTTCGGGTGACTCGATGCCGTGGTCGAGCGCGTTGCGCACCAGATGCATGAGCGGATCACCCAGTTTTTCCACCACGGATTTGTCCAGCTCGGCTTCGCTGCCGCTGATGACCAGTTCGATGTTCTTGCCCAATTCGCGGCTGGTATCGCGCACCACACGCTGAAAGCGATTGAAGGTATCGCCGATCTGTACCATGCGCAGTTGCAGGGCGCTGTCGCGGATTTGCTCCACCAGCATGGTGATGACGGAAGTCGATTCGACCAGCGCGGTCTCGCCGCTGCGGCGTGCCAGCATGTTGGCACCCGCGCTGGCAATTACCATTTCCCCCACCAGATCGATAAGCTGGTCCAGCTTGGCTGCCTGAACGCGGATGAGCTGGGATTCGATGGTTTTTTTCTCGGCGACCTTGCCCTGTTTGGCTGCAGCTGCATCCACCAATTCCGCTGTGACTGCACCGTGATTGACCAGTACATCGCCGATCCTGGGCTGGGAAGGTGAATCCTCAGACTGGACATGGTCAGCCTGGGTGTCCAATGCCGTCTCCAGTTCCTTCCGGGTCAATGCGCCACACTTGACCAGTATCTCGCCCAGACGCATGCTGTCTTCGGGCAGACTTTCAATGGATTTGATGAAATCAGCCAGCTTGCTGTGCGGGGGCCAGATATGAACCAGGCAGTCGTCGCGTACGAAGTCGAACACGCTTTCGATCTTTGCCTTGTCCGCATCGGAGCGGTAGGAAATCTCGAAACCCAGGTAACAGGATTCCGGATCCATTTGTGCGGAGTCCGGCAGCGCGTCGGGCAAGGTGGTCAGACTGACGATCTCGCCCAGTTCCATCAGATAGCGCAGGAATGAGGCCGGGTCCATGCCCTTGCGCAAGACATCGCGTCCAAAGCGCAGGGAGATGTGCCAGTTGTCGGTCTCCATGTCGCTGCCGCCGGTTTGAACTTTCGGTTCGGCCGTCGCGGTATCATTGCCCGTCGCGGCGGGGCGGCCCAAATAGCGTTGCAGTTTTTCGCGCAATGAGTTGCTGGTCTGGTTGTCGTCATCTGCGGGTTCGGCCTCATTTTCCACGCAGCCCATCAATCTGCTCAGATGATCGGAACATTCGAGCAGCACCTCGACCAGGCCGCTGTCCGGAGCGATGGCTCCCGCGCGCATTTCGTCGAGAACGTTCTCCAGCACGTGTGTGAATTCCACGATGAACTTGCATTCGATGACGCCGGCACCGCCCTTGATGGTGTGCGCTGCCCGAAAAATGGCATTGATGGTTTCCGGATCGCCTCCGGAACTTTCCATCTGCAACAGATTTTCTTCCATCCTCTGCAACAGTTCGCGGCTTTCGATCACAAATGCCTGCTGGATCGCGTCCATGTTTCCCCCTGTGTTTCCTTAACTTGCGTTCGATTGATTCATTACGCCGCTTGCGCCGCGCCGCTGCTTCCCTGCATTACCTGAATATCCGCACCAATCGGGTCGGCGAAATAGCTGACCACATTGAACAGATCCATAAATTCGGTCACCGCATTGCTGTATGCAGTCAATCGCATGCCCTTCTTTGCCTTGATCGCCTCGCGCTTGACCAACAATAGAACCTGGAATCCGGCGGTATCCATCTCGCTGACTTTCGATAAGTCGATATCCAGCTCCTGGCAGTCTTGCAGCGCCTGCAGTAGCTGTGTCTTTTGCGCCGCGGCGTTATAGATCGTCATGTCGCTGGAAATGACTAATGTTTTGCGGACCTGCCTGGACTTTGCCATGTGTTCTTCTCCTCGGTTTTGAACCTGTTACTTCGCTAGAACAACTCGATTTTTTGCGGCGTGGGAATCATGCTGTCCTTCCCGGCATTCCCGCCGAGAACGGAAACATGGACGTTACGCTGCGTGTCCATAACGTAGCCTTCGTAAATTTTGTCAATGTGTTCCTTGATGGAGGCGGCATCCGAAAAATCCTTGCTGCGCAACATTTCCACCAGTTGCGCTACATGGGTGTCGAGACGACTGAGCGCGCTCTGGATCTGCTCAATTTGTTGACGCGTGACATCCTGGAATTGGATGTTCGCCAGCACTTCCATGAACATTGAAGAAAGCGTCTGACTGGTGTTGTTCAGGTGTGTGAGCAATTTTTCATCGCGCACGATCAGCATGTGATAGTTGCTGCCCATGCTGTCGAGGTGTCTGGTAAAACTTTCCAGCACCACTTTTTGCTGGTCGAGTTTTGAGTGTTCGAGCTTGTTGCGAAACTGCTCTTCGATGGTCAGAGCCACGCTGCTGATGCCTTCCTGTATTTTCGACACTGCATGATCCGTCTGGCCGGAAAGTTTGCGTACTTCGTCCGCCACCACGGCGAACCCGCGGCCAACCTCGCCGGCCCGCGCTGCTTCTATGGCTGCATTGAGTGCGAGCAGGTTGGTCTGCGAAGAAATATTCTTGATCATATCTACCAGCGAAGTCAGCGATCTCGCCTGTTGCACCACGATGTTGATGCTGGTCAGGTCGGCTACCGATTCGTCATGGCGCTCCTGGATGTAGCCGTTCAGGTTCTGGATCAGGTCCACGTTCAAGCCGATGCATTTTTCGCCGGCATCGATCATGACTTCGCCTTCGTGCGCACTGGTGGTGACGGTCGACATCAGCTCGTTAATGACGCCGTCAATGGTCTGCAGTCGATCCATGATGCCGTAAGCAGAACGCTCCGTTTCAACCGTGATGGCGTGCAATTGTTCATTGAGCAGCTTGGTGAGCGAAGGCAAATCTCCAAGATCCTTTGCCGCGCTGCTGATGATGGCTTCGCCGCCCGAGATTTTCTGCTCCAGGTTCTTCTGGGCGATGGCCATGCCCAGCATCGCATCCTTGAACAGGGCCATGGATATGATGTTGCCGATGATGAAGCTGAAAAAGACAATCAGGACAGTGCCAACCGAATCAGCAGCCAGATCGGACATGCCTGCCGTCACGTGCAAAATGCCGTGGAACGGTTCGTGCAGCGCAAAGACCATCAGGCCGCAGGAAACTGAGGTCAGAAGCGCAAGGACAAGTTGGCGCTTGCATAATTTGAGGGCTTCGAATGACATCGCAATGGGCGTCGACATGACAGATCTATTTGACGACCAGCTTGATGGTGTCTATCAATTGTTCAGCATTGACCGGTTTCACCAGCCAGCCGGATGCGCCTGCGGCCTTTGCCTCATCGCGCTTCGATTGCTGCGATTCGGTAGTAAGAAACAGAATCGGCATAAAGCGCTGAGCGGGCAACTTGCGCACTTCCTTGATGAATTCGATCCCGTTCATGCCCGGCATATTGAGATCAGTGATGAGCAGGTCCGGTTTCAGGCCGCCTTTGAGTTTGATCAGCCCCTCATCCGCACTGGATGCCTTGTCCGTTTCATATCCGGCCTTGGACAGGATGGCACCCATGCTAAGCAGGATGGTTGTTGAGTCATCCACCAGAAATATTGTCTTCATGTTGTTGTCGCTCCCTATCAATATAGATTCGTGTCGACTGCCAATAGCTCGGATGAGTGCGTATCTCTTCTCCGGAGACGCGTCGGCATCGGTCAGCTTCTGTGTCCGTGTTTGATGATTTATTCGAACTCTTCCGTGCAACGATTCAGCGCGGCAGAGTTGCGGATTGCTGCCAAAATTGTTTTTCCGTGAAAGACAGCCGGGTGTATCGGTGACCGTAATCAAATAGACATCAATTTCACGGTGTGGAAGTTACAGTTACCTCTCAATCAATGAAATACACGCTTACGCGTACGTAGAAATACGCATCCGGCTGTTTTTCCAACCTTTTCAATTTCGTATAAAGTAGTATTCGAAGGCCTTCTCGATGGCGTCGCCATAGTCGCCGCTTCGTCGCGGCGGCCTTGGAGGCCAAGGCGGGAGATCACCAAACCATGCACACCATTAATCAGACAGAAATTGCAGTTCCTGAGCCCAGTATCGGAGCACAGGAAATTTCTCGTCACTGGATTTTTTCCCTGACACGTTTCTACGAGCGTTTTCTGATCGTTCTGGTAGCGTTACTGCCGATGGTTGCGATCCTCTATATCTATCTGTTGCAGGATCAATCCATCCTTGCTGTCGAGCATCATTTGCATGAAATTGGCATCGTCGTTGCCACTCTGCTGAGCAGCTTTGTCGGGTACGTAACCTGGCGCTGTTACCTCTATTCCGGCGAGCCGCTGTTGCGCTGGCTCAGCCTGTCCCTGCTGGGTTTTACACTGATCTATTCGCTGCATGGCGCTTTTACGCCGCTGAGTCACGACCACATGGCGCTGTTTTTGTTGTACGGACCGGCATCCCGTCTTGCAATGGCGGTCTGTTTGCTGGCCAGTGTGTGGTCCTATGGGCAGCCTGATCATTCGTTGGTTGAGCGCAAGCGCAAGGGATTCTGGCTGGCATGGATCGCAGCTTTTCTGATTGTGGATATTCTCGTGGCTTGGGTAGCGCTGGCTCAGCCGGGTTCCATACAGGTGGTCAGGCTGGGAATGGAATGGGGAGCGTTCTCGCTCATTCTTTGCGGTCTGGCGCTGATTTTCGTACGGCGGATGTCGGCGTGGATGAAGGTGATCTACATGATCTCGCTTGCCTACCTTGCGCTGAGCTCGTTGGCCTTTGTTCTGGCGAAGCCGTGGAATCATTTGTGGTGGTTCGCCCACATCATTTCAGCGGGAGGGTTTGCCATCCTCAGCTATGGCGTGATCAGAGCGTTCCATACCACGCACTCTTTCGCTTTGGTATTTAACCAGGAAGAGATGCTGGATCAACTTGCCGCTGCACATGACGCCTTGGAGAAACAGGCAAGGCACATGAAAAAGATTCTCGACAATCTGTTTGCCTACGTAACCCTGCTTGATATCAATGGAGTGGTTCAGGAAGTCAACAAGGAACCACTCGAGCGGGCCGGGATATCGAGGGGGGATGTGATCGGGAAATATTTCCAGGACTGCGCATGGTGGAGCCATGACGAGAGGGCGAGATCGCAATTGGTGGAGGCCATTGCCGCCGCCTCACAGGGCCGTGCTCGACGCTACGATGTGGTTGTTAGAATGGGAACCGATCTTATTCCCATCGATTTTCAGATATCTCCGGTCACCGATGAAAATGGACGGGTAGTAAGTCTGCTGACAATAGGCGTGGATATTACCGAGCGCAAACTTGCAGAGGCTGCTTTGCGCAAAAGTGAAGACAATCGGCGTTTGCTGCAACAGCAAAAGCTCGTACAAACTTCCCTGGATGGGTTTCTGGTGTTGCGGGCTCTTGATGCACATATTGTCGAAGCCAATGATGCATTTTGCGAAATTTCAGGTTACTCGCGTGATGAGTTGCTGACGATGCGTTTCACTGATCTGGAAATTCCTGAATCGGTCGAGGATACATCAGCTCATGTCAAGCATATTGCGGCAACTGGCTATGACCGCTTCGAGACATGCCAGCGCCACAAAATGGGAAAGTTGATCAATCTCGAAGTGAGTATCAGTTACTCGGAGTCGTTGGGCGAAACAATATTTGCCTTCGTTCGCGATATAACTGAACGCAAAAATGCCGAACGTATACTCATAAAATCGCGCGACCAATTATTAACATTCATTCAGCAGGCCCCGATCTGCATTGCCATGTTTGACCGGGACATGAACTATCTGGCCACCAGCGGCCGCTGGCTGGAAAAATACGGGCGCGGATATAGCGACCTGATCGGATGCAATCATTACGAAATAAATCCGGATCTTCCCGCTGCCTGGAGGGCCATTCATCAGCAGGCGCTGGACGGAGTCTCGCTGGAAAACAACGAAGACGAGTGGACCTTTAACGACGGCAGCAAGCATTGGCTGCGCTGGGCGGCACAGCCCTGGACGGATGCGAATGAGGCCATAGGTGGCGTCATCATTTATGCCGACGACATCACAGCCCAGAAGATGATGGAGGTGGAGATCGCGAAGCGCCGGGCAGAGCGGCAGAGTGAAATGGAGTATCTGATCAAACAGAAAGTGGCCGATCAGACTGCAGCGGCCATCGCACACGAAATGAACCAGCCGTTGCTGGCCATCGCCTCTTATAGTGATACGGCGCTTATGCAATTGTGCGCTGACAAGCCAAATTTCGAAAAAATACAAAAATCCATCGAAGGATGCGAGCAGCAGGCGCAGCGCGCCGGCAAGTCCATCCGCGAACTCCTCGATTTCCTGAGGATGAAGAGATTTGCGACAGAAAAGTTCGACCTGAACCAGGAAATCCTTGATGTGCTGAACGCCGCTAAATCCGACCACAAGTTGCACTTTGAACCAGTTTGCGAGCTGGATGACCAGCTTCCGCTGGTCCTGGCTAACCGCTCGCACATACGCAAGGTGCTGATCAATCTGCTGAACAACGGCATCGAGGCCATGCGGGAAGCCAACGTCCCGTTGCCGTCGATCACCTTTACTGTGTGCACAAAGAACGACGAAAGCGTTGCGCAGGTGACGATACGGGACAATGGGCCGGGCGTAAGAAAAGAAGATTTCCATCGGCTGTTCGACCCGTTTTTTACCACCAAGGCTACGGGCATCGGCATGGGACTCGCCATCAGCCGCTCCCTGATGGAAGAAAATGGCGGCCAGCTATGGGTTGACCCGCACGAAGGTCCGGGTGCAGTTTTTCATCTTACTTTACCTTTTGCATCATGAACGATATCAACAACGTATTCATAGTGGACGACGACGCGGCAGTGCGGGATGCGCTTGTCGGGCAGATGGAAGCTGCCGGTTACGACGTCACTTCATTTCCAAGTGCGGAGAAGTTCCTGGACTTCTGCACTCCGGGCACCATGGGTTGCATCATTCTGGATGTGAGCATGCCCAACATGGATGGCCCAACGTTACAGGATGAACTGGCGGATCGCAGGTTGAAGTTGCCAATCATCTTTCTTTCCGGACAAGGCAGCATTCCTTTGACCGTGCGTACCATGAAAGCGGGGGCGATGGACTTCTTGACGAAGCCGGTGGAGGGGGCGGTTTTGCGCGCGCGCGTGCAGGAAGCGCTGGAGCAATGTGCCCATCAGCAAACCCAGGAGCGGATTTCCCAGGCCATGTCAGCGCGGCTGGCCAGTCTCACCGAGCGCGAGCGCGAAGTCATGATGCTGGCAATTGCAGGATACTCCAGCAAGGAAATCGCATTGAACCTGGGTATCAGTTTCCGGACGGTGGAAACACATCGCACTCGAGTCATTCAAAAGACCGGCGCGTCCAACATGTTGGAACTCGCCGGTATCGTCAATCTTCAGGACACAAAGTAAGCGTTGACCCCGCCTGATCTGTCACCCGTCGCCAGCGGGCTGCAGCATTGCCACGGTCTTATTTCTTCTTGCTGTAGGCAGCAGCGATCTCGCGGTACTGCTTGAGTTCGGTCTCGATGGTAGAGAGTTGGTAGTAGTCATTGCCGGATTGTTTGGCGAGTTCCAGCTGTTCGATCGTGCCTTGCAGGTCGCCATGCAGGACGTGGTAATAGGCCAGCATGTGATGTTCTTCCTGCAGTTTACCCAGCGCCGCAAAGGCGCGCGCCTGCAATTCGTAGAGTTTCGGGTCGTTGCCGTCGCGGTTGACTTGTTCGTCCAGCAGTTTGATGGCTTCCTTGTATTGCTGGTTTTGCAGCAATACTTCGGCAAAGTCATAAATCAGGGCATGGTGTTCGGGGAAGTTTTTCAGTGCCGTGCGATAGAAAGCAAAAATTTCCTTGTCCTGCCGGCCCAGTTGCTTGATCTGCCCGCCGAGTGTCTCTATCGTCGCATTGAGCGGCGCCTGTTTGTGCAGGATGGCGTATTCCTGTTCGGCGCGTTGCGGCTGGTGGTTGCGCAACAAGGCTAGCGCCAGACCGTATCGGTGTGCAATCGGGTTACCGAATTTTTTGGCACCCAGGGCAGCTTCAAAATAGGAAACGGCTTCCTGCGGCACCTTCTGTGTTGCGGTCAACCGGGCGCGCATCAGTTGGAAATCCAGGCTGTCCGGTACCAGATGATAGGGAATCTGTTGCACCCTGTCTTCAACCTCGGCGATGCGTTCGTGAGTCACCGGGTGTGTGCGCAAATAGGAAGGGGTATTTCCTTCCATAAGTTGAGTTGCTTTTTGCATGCGCTCGAAGAACAGGGGCATGGCGCGTGTGTCGAAGCCGGATTTCTCCAGAATGGTCATGCCGATGCGATCCGCTTCCTGTTCATGTTGTCGCGTGAAATTGAGCTGGTGTTGCATTGCCCCGGCTTGCGCTCCGACGATGCCGGCACTGGCGGCCTGCGGGCTGTTGCGTGCAGCCAGAATGGCCACGGCCAGCGTTGCCAACGCCGCGAGCGAATCGTAGCGCGTGCCGGAAACCATTTGTGCATAGTGGTGCTGTGTGACGTGCGAAATTTCGTGGCTTAACACCGAGGCAAGTTCGGATTCGCTCTGCGCCAGCTGGATCAAACCGGTGTTAACCCCGACAAAGCCGCCTGGCAGGGCGAAAGCGTTGATGGCATTGTCGTTGATGGCAAAAAATTCAAAGGCTTGTCCCGGTTCCGGGCTGTTCGAGACGAGCCGGCCGCCGAGCTGGTTGAGGTAGTCGGCAACTTCCGGATCATCCATGTATTTCTTGTCGGCACGGATCTGGAACATGCTCTGTTCGCCGATCTGCCGTTCCATCTGTGGGGAGATGATTTCCTGCGATATGTCGCCCATGTCCGGAAGACCGTCGGCGTACGCAAGTAGCGGCAGGGCAAGCAATGCTGAAAGCAGGATTTTTTTCATGGGCAATATGATAGCACTGCCCCGCTATGAGTTCCCCTGAGGACTGTAATTCCTTGTAAAACTTCGTGGTTGCTGGACAGGGCGTCGTCTAACCTTCAGAATGCGCGGCTTATGGATAAGGTCGGCAAATACGAGATCGTCAAAGAATTGGGGCGCGGCGCGACCAGTACGGTGTACCTTGCGCTCGACCCATTCAACCAGCAGCAGGTTGCACTCAAGGTGTTCAATTTGCACAACTTGCGCGATGACAATCGTGCCAAAGCCTATCGCAAGCTGCTGCTTACCGAGGCTTCCCTGGCAGGCAAACTGTCGCACCCGCACATTGCGAAAATTCTGGACGCCGTGATGGAAGGCGATACGAACTACATCGTGATGGAATATGTCGAGGGCGAGACGCTGGAAAAATACGGAGAGGTCGATCACCTGATGGATATCGGCCGTATCTCGGAAATCATTTACAAATGTTGCAAGGCGCTGGAATACGCGCAATATCAGGGCGTCACGCACCGGGATATCAAGCCTGCCAACATTCTGCTTTGCGGCGACAGCGATATCAAGATTTCCGATTTCGGTTCTGCGGTTGTGGATAGTCAGCAAAGCACCCAGGTCAGCGGAGTGGGCTCCCCGGCGTATATGTCACCGGAGCAGATCAAGGAGCAGCCGCTGACGCACCAGACTGATATTTATTCATTGGGCGTGACGATGTACCGCTTGCTGACCGGCAAGTTGCCGTTCGATGCGGCAAACAGCTACAGCATGATCTACCAGATCATGAACATCAATCCGCAGGCGCCCAGTACCTTTCGCCCGGAGATTCCCCGCGAACTGGATGCCATTGTGCTGCGTGCGATGAGCAAGGAAACTTCATTGCGCTACCAGACCTGGGACGAATTTGCGCGCGATCTGGTGACGTTTATCAGTTTCAGCGTGCCGCAACAGGATGAATTTTTCGATACGGAAAAATTCAATACCTTGCGCGCCCTGAGTTTCTTCACCAATTTTAGCGATGTCGAACTGTGGGAGGTTTTGCGCATCAGCGATTGGCACAAAGTGTCCAAGGAAGAATCCATCGTTCACGAAGGTGAGGAGGGAGTGAATTTCTTCATTATTGCCAATGGATCGGTGCGTGTTGTCAAGCAGGGCAGGTTACTGAGCCTGTTGCACGAGGGAGATTGCTTCGGCGAAATGGCACATCTCTCCGGCAAGGATGCACGTCGCTCCACCGATGTGATTACAAAGACCGATGTCACGCTGATCGAGATCGATCCGGAAGTGCTTACCCGCGCCTCGGCGAATTGCCGTTATCACTTCAGTGAAGCTTTTTTGGGGATGCTGGTGAGGCGCCTGTCCATGGCGAATACGCGGATATCTCACTTATTGAGTGACGACAAGGATGAGGAATAGTTTTTTGCAGACGGGGGAATTGCCGTATGAGTGACACTGCTTTCGATGCCGAACTGGATGTGCGGCAGTTGGCCTGCCCGCTGCCAATCCTGCGCGCCAAGAAATCGCTCGCATTCCTGAGCAGTGGCCAAGTGTTGAGAGTGGTGGCGACCGACAAAGGCTCGCCCAAGGACTTTGTGGACTTCTGCGAGAAGACCGGCAACGAGCTTATTTCTTCCACAGAACAGGGCGGCGAATTCATTTTTCTGATTCGCCGCCGCTGAGCCTTTTTATCCCAGTTTCTTGCGCTGCGCCTGTAACTGCGCCAGCGTCGCACCAAACTCTTCCAGACGTTTCTTTTCCTGTTCCACCACTGCAGCCGGAGCGCGGGCAACGAAGCTCTCATTGCCGAGCTTGGCATTGGCCTTGGTGATCTCATTGCTCAAGCGCGCGATCTCCTTGTCCAGGCGTTCGCGTTCCGCGGCAACGTCGATCTCTACTTTCAGCATCAGCTTGAAATTGCCGACGATGGACACCGGCGCATCCCCTTCAGGCAGTTCTGCCACAACCTGCACTTCGCTCAACTTACCGAGGCTGCTGATGTAAGGCGCAAGCGCGTTCAGTACCGTTGCATCGCCAGCCGCGATCAGCGGCACGCGTGCGGCAGGTGACAGGTTCATCTCGCTGCGCAGGCTGCGGCAGGCAGTGGTGAGTTCCTGCAATAGCGCGATCTGCGCAATGGCGGCTTCGTCGATCTTGCTGCTGTCGGCTTTGGGGTAGGCTTGCAGCATGATGCTGTCGCCCTTCTTGTTTGCCATCGGGGCAACGGATTGCCACAACTCTTCCGTGATGAACGGAATGATCGGATGTGCCAGACGCAGGATGGTCTCCAGCACTCGTACTAGAGTTCTGCGCGTTCCACGTTGTTGAGCTTCGTTGCCGTTTAGCTGAACCTTGGCCAGTTCCACATACCAGTCGCAGTAAGTATTCCACACCAGTTCGTACACCGCGCGCGCGGCCATGTCGAAACGGTAGTCGGCGAAGTGCGTTGCCATTTCCGCTTCGGTCTGCTGCAGCAGGCTGATCATCCATTTGTCGGCAGCGGAGAATTCCAGTGGCAATGTTTCATCTTGGCCGACATCCTTGCCTTCACAGTTCATCAGCACAAAGCGCGTGGCGTTCCACAGCTTGTTGCAGAAGTTGCGGTAGCCTTCGCAACGCTGCATGTCGAACTTGATATCGCGACCGGGCGAGGCGAGCGAAGCGAAGGTGAAGCGCAAAGCGTCCGTGCCGAATGCGGGGATGCCTTCCGGGAATTCGCGGCGGGTGCGCTTCTCGATCTTCTCGGCATCCTTGGGGTTCATCAGGCCGGTGGTGCGTTTCTTCACCAGGTCTTCGATGCCGATGCCGTCAATGAGGTCGATGGGGTCCAGTACATTGCCCTTGGACTTGGACATCTTCTGGCCTTCCGCGTCGCGGATCAGGCCGTGCACATACACATCCTTGAACGGGATCTTGCCGGTGATGTGCTTGGTCATCATCACCATGCGCGCCACCCAGAAGAAGATGATGTCGAAGCCGGTGACCAGCACCGACGACGGCAGATAGTGCTTCACGAATTCATTCTGCGCATCGAAAGGCTTGCCTTCGTCCCAGTCCAATGTGGAGAACGGCCACAGTGCGGACGAGAACCATGTGTCGAGTACGTCGTTGTCGCGGTCGAGTTGTCCGGCGTAACCGGCCTTGTCGGCGAGCTTGCGTGCCTCGGCTGCGTCGTGTGCGACGAACACTTCACCGTTGGTGCCGTACCACGCGGGAATCTGGTGTCCCCACCAGAGTTGGCGCGAGATACACCAGTCCTGGATGTTGTTCAGCCACTGGTTGTAGGTGTTGACCCAGTTCTCCGGGTGGAACTTGATCTCGCCGGAAGCTACACATTCCAGTGCCTGCTCGGTAATGCTTTTGCCGCCGTCGCCCGGTTTGCTCATGGCGACGAACCATTGATCGGTGAGCATGGGCTCGATGACCACACAGGTGCGATCGCCGCGCGGCACTTTGAGTTTATGTTTCTCGGTTTTCTCGAACAGGCCGAGCGCTTCGAGGTCGGCGACAATTTGCTTGCGCGCAGCGAAGCGATCCATGCCCTGATACTGTTTGGGAGCATGCTCGTTGATCTTTGCGTCCAGCGTGAGGATGGAAATCATCTCCAGTTTGTGGCGTTGTCCCACCGCATAGTCATTGAAGTCATGCGCGGGCGTGACCTTGACCACGCCGGTGCCGAACTCCTTGTCCACATATTCGTCTGCAATGATGGGGATATTGCGGTCGCACAACGGCAGCTTAACCAGTTTGCCGATGAGGTGTTTGTAGCGCTCGTCGTCCGGATGCACCATTGCCGCCACGTCGCCCAACATCGTCTCGGGCCGCGTAGTAGCGACCGTGAGATGAGTCAGTCCGTGCACGCTATCTTTTTCCACCAGCGGATAGCGGATGTGCCACATGAAGCCGTCTTCTTCTTCCTGCACCACTTCCAGGTCGGATACGGCGGTGTGCAGTTTCGGATCCCAGTTCACCAGGCGCTTGCCGCGATAGATCAGGCCCTCGTTGAACAGGCGCACGAAGGTTTCGGTAACCGAGCGCGACAGGCCTTCGTCCATGGTGAAGCGCTCGCGCGACCAGTCGGGCGAGGTGCCGAGGCGGCGCATCTGCTTGGTGATGGTGTTGCCGGAGTATTCCTTCCACTCCCACACTTTCTCGATGAACTTTTCGCGGCCGAGGTCATGGCGCGAGATGCCCTGTGCGTCGAGCTGACGTTCAACCACGATCTGCGTAGCGATGCCCGCGTGGTCGGTGCCCGGTTGCCACAATGTGTTATCGCCCTTCATACGGTGGTAGCGGGTAAGCGCATCCATCAGCGTCTGGTTGAAACCGTGGCCCATGTGCAGCGTGCCGGTGACGTTGGGCGGCGGCAGCTGGATGCAGAAATTCT
>CAYOJU010000015.1:0-41049 GCA_964404355.1 uncultured Sideroxydans sp.
AGCATTGGGATACACGGTAATAAGACAGGATGGGTAGGAAACGGAAATTTTCTTTTCTTCTTCGTTCATTTCAACTCCGGGCCAGCTAAAGGGGGCAGCTTCGGATTTGTTTTCGACTTCTGTATAGTTCGATACTGTTGTGATGCTGACCCCATAGATCTTATCCCCAAGGAATAAACCACCATGCCGATGTCCCAGTCCTACAAGGATCGTCTGTTTCCGATCCTGCCGCAGCTTGCCGCCCATTACGGCACGCCTTTTCACATCTATGACGAAGCCGGCATCCGCGCCACGGGTACGGCGCTGAATCAGGCTTTTGCGGGCATTCCCGGTTTCCGCGAATACTACGCGGTGAAGGCGCTGCCCAATCGCCATATTCTTGAGGTGCTGTCCGACCTCGGCTTCGGCTTCGATTGTTCGTCCATCGCCGAGTTGATCTTGTCGCGCCAGGTGGGGGCGCGCGGTGAGGACATTATGTTCACCTCGAACAATACGAGCACGGATGAGTATGCCTTTGCCGATGCGGACGGCGGTTGCATCCTCAATCTCGACGACATCAGCCTGATCGCCAAGGTGCCGAATTTTCCCGAGCTGATTTGCTTCCGCTACAACCCCGGCCCGCGCCGCACCGGCAACATCATCATCGGCAATCCGGTGGAGGCCAAGTACGGTGTTGCCCACGATCAACTGGTGGATGCCTACCGCATCGCCGGCGAGCGCGGCGCCAAGCGCTTCGGCCTGCACACCATGGTCGCTTCGAACGAGCGGGATTACACCTACATCGTGGAGACGGCACGGGTGCTGCTCGAGCTGACCGCCGAGCTAAAGAAGGCGCTGGGTATCGAACTCGAATTTGTGAACATCGGCGGCGGTCTCGGCATCCCCTACCATCCGGAACATTCCCCGCTTGATCTTGCCGCCATGGCGAAAGAGATAACCGCGCTCTTTGATGCCTTCCGCAGCGCCAACGGTTTTGCGCCCAAGATGCTGATGGAGAGCGGCCGTTACATCACTGGCCCACACGGCTGTCTGGTGACGACGGCGATCAACGCCAAGCAGACCTACCGCAACTACGTGGGCGTGGATGCCTGCATGTCGGCCCTGATGCGTCCGGCCCTGTATGACGCCTACCACCACATCGACGTTCTCGGCAAAGAGCAGCTGCCAAAGAGCGAAACCTACGATGTGGTCGGCTCGCTGTGCGAGAACAACGACAAGTTCGCGGTGCAGCGCGAGCTGCCGCCTATCGATGACGGCGACATCCTGGTCATCCACGACACCGGCGCCCACGGCCATGCTATGGGTTTCCAATACAATGGCCGCCTGCGCCCCAAGGAACTGCTGCTGCGCAGCGACGGCACGGTGGAACTGATACGCAGGGCGGAGACGGTGGAGGATTACTTTATTACTTGTAACTTTGCGGCGGATGAATTCAGGCCGAGTGAGGCATAGAGAATCGATGGGGCAGTTGTAGGTTGGGTTAGCGGTTTCATCGCGTAACCCAACACTGTTGAAGTTGCTCGAATTTGTTGGGTTACGCTTCGCTAACCCAACCTACAGTAACAATCAGAACAATCAGGGACAGACCACGGTTTCCAGAGCAGAATCGATAGGGAAGAAAGGCGACCCTAGGTCGCCTTTTTCTTTCTTGTGCCAAAATTTCAGTTGCCTGTGAAATCATTCACGACACGTGAGGGCACTTGTCCAAATTAAAGGGGACAGCCCCCATTTTCTTCTTTCTCTTTTGGCTTGAGTACAGGATGCCCCAATGCATGCCCAGATATACAGAAGTAACATGCAGGTCTACGACATTTCCATTCCATATGAGTGGTCGGACTTCTGGCTCTTCCTGGGGATGGCATTGGCGAGTTTGTTGATTTCGGCAGTTCTTGCAAAGGTACGATTGGACACTTTTCCATTGAACCCGATTTACTGGCACTACTGGGTAGTTGCCGAAACCAAAACTCCTCCGACGTATGGCACGGAGGGATCGAGAAGCTATCGCCTGTTTATGTATTTCTGGGCCGGATCGCTTTGTCTGCTTGTCGCTGCGCTATTGGTTTTGGTTGCCATGATCTATCGCTGGGCACATTAAACGGGCCATGCTCGCATTGTTTGCAGCAACCAAATCCGTCAACCATTTCGAGTTGCGAAACCAAAGAACTAAAGGGGTCGCATTACTTTTCGCAGTCAACGATGCGGAAAACAATTCGATGCTGCCCCTTGAATCCGATTAAAGCTGTAAGTACTTGCTACCCCCCCTTCTGTACCAATCCCGTTAGTTTGTTGCAAAGAAATCTGTAGTTCAGATATTGACCACATAATAAAGGTGGTCAAAATAAATCGACTCCGGTACATTTCGTTTCTCGCGTTATTTCAACAATCGCAAAGCATTTCGAACAAAGGAGAGCATTCGTGCGTCACGCCATCCAGATACTTCAACTATTCCTTCTGTCGCTGCTCGTTTCGTCCTGCGGCGGCGGCGCGGGCGGCTCTGGCGGTTCCGGCGCCGCGGTGTCGTTCTCGCCGACCTCGATATCGGCCAATATTGCGTATGGCACGTCGGCCACGTTGACCGTTCGCGCAACGGCATCCGATGCAAGCATGTTCAGCAGGACTTTGTACGTGCTTGTCGTGGACAGCGCCGGGCTTCTGCTTCCCAGCATTGATTTGGCTGCAATTGACGCGAGCTCCCTCTCCGCGACCCTCCACACCACACCGACGTTGGCGGAAGGACGTTATCAGGGCAGCTTCCAGGTGCATTTGTGCGGAGATTCCCATTGTGCGAAGGAATATTCAGGGTCGCCGGTCGCCCTGCCCTACGACATTACCATCGTGCCGGCGCCGCTTCAGGCGATCCCCGCCATCTCGACGTCCGCAACGGTGCACCACGGCGCGGCAACAACAGGTTCCGTCAATGTGAGTGTCAGCGGACCTTCGCTGCCCTGGACGGCAACCACCTCGGCGACATGGCTGCATATCGTCGGTGGATCGGGAACGGGTACCGGCACCTTCACGGTAAACTACCTGACGTCCGCCTTGAGTGAGGGCAATTACTCCGACTCCGTCACGGTACGCTCTAGCGACGGGCAGACGGTGGTGTTGCCGTTCTCCCTGGCTGTACTGCCGACAAACTTCGTCGTCACTTCCGGGACTCCGATCTTCAACGCGATCAACGGTGCGCCCATTGACCCGCAGACGCTGAACTTCGCACTCGACAACAGTGTCCCGATTAGCTGGAGCGCCACCAACTCGGCAGCATGGCTGCTTGCAACACCGCTCTCCGGCACGACACCGGCGGCGGTCACGCTGCAACCGGATCCAACCAATGGGCCACTCAGCAGTGGCTCGTACACGGCGGACTTGGTGCTGTCGGCGGCTGGCATACCCAGCAAGACTGTCAGCCCGCAGTTGACACTGACCAAGGCCACCTTGTCGGCACCTGCGGTTGCCGTCACGCTCGGCGGTGCGAAAGGCCGCGACCTGACCACGCCGCAGACCCTTGCAGTCAGCCTCAATACCGGCACGACGGCCTGGCCCTTCACGCTGACCGGCCTGCCGGCCTGGCTGTCCAGCACGACCACAACCGGCAACGTGAGCCAGAGTGGAACAACGCTTTCCTTCGTGCCGCAGGCCGCAAGCGTAACCCCCGGCTCAACGTCCGCGACCGTGTCGATGAGCTCGAACATCAATGGCGACACGGTCACCTTGCCCATCACTGTAAACATGAACGCCGACCAGCATCGCCTGTTGCCCTCGGAATGGGGTGTCGCCATGGCCAGCTCGCCAACGGGGACGACGCTCACGCACACCGTCAGCATCAGTGACAACTTCGGCGGCACGCAAAACTGGAGCGCCAGCTCCGATGTGGCTTGGCTGTCGGTCACCACCAACGGCGACACGGGCGCCAGCCCGAACCTGGTACTGACCGCCAACCCGACGACGCTGCCAAACGAAACCGTCTCGTACGCGAAAGTCACCGTCAGCGCTGCGACCGCAGGAATTGATCCCTTTGTCATCCGTGTCGCCCTGTGGAAGAGCGCAACCGGACTGGCCGCAATCACCAGTCTGCCGCAGCAGTACACGAATATCATTGCCGACACGATCCGACCCTACGTCTATGTGAACAACGGCGGTACAACCATCGACGTCTTCAACGCCTATACCGCACAGAAGATCACAACCGTTGCAAACGCGGGCGCGGCACTCGGACAAATGAGCGTCTCGCCTGACGGACAACGCTTGTACGCGCTGGACACCGCGGCAAAGTCAATGGCGGTGGTCGATCTGACCACGCTGACTAAAACCACGTCTTGGGCGCTCGTCAATGCTGTCGGCCAGAACTCATCGGTGCTGGCGTTCCGCCCGAACGGCGTGGATGTGGTGCTGGTGGGTGACGGAACGGCCTATGTCGGCGGCAACAGCATCGGTGGCGGGCATGTGTCCGGCGACTTATTGCTCACCACTGCGGACGGGAAGTATGTCTTTGACGGCTTGGGGGGGCGTCGTCTCAGTGCTGACTACTCGGCCATGTCGGGTGGTGCGCTATTCACTCCGTTCGTCAATTATCTCAATCTCTATTCCGGCGGCAATCATCAAGATACTGCAATCAACAAGACTGGCACTCGTGTCTACACCGCCTCCGGCGGCGGCACGTTTGGAGATACGGGCTTCATGGGCTACAAATGCGCCGCCATCGATGTTGCCTCGGGAACGCTGATTGGCGCCCTGCCGGGCGGCGAGGCGTACCCGAACAACGTTGAGGTGACTGCCGACGGGCGTGTGATCTGCGGCATTGACGGCGTGTACGAACCCTATGATATCTGGGTGCATTCACCGAACAACGCTCTCTTGCAAGGCTACAAATTCGCTGGCTACGCAAAAGGGCTCTTGCCGCGCCAGATGGTAGTCACTCCGGACGGTTTAGTGGTCGTCGGCCTGACGAACGATCCGCTCATCGCCTTCGTGCCTATCGGCGGCCCCTGAGCAAGGTTGCAGGCTTGGGCAATCCTGGGTTTGGACGGACGTCTGCGTGGTCAGGAAGTTGACCATGCGGCCCGTTCGACGGAAATAATAGCGGACACTCAATGCTGTTCACTTAGCATTTTTGGGAAACGAAATGGGGCAGCATGAACTGTCGTTGAACGACTATTGTGCAGTTCTCAAGATGGCTGAATTAATTTTCTTTGAGGAAGTATCTGGATGATTGCGAGAATTGCTGTAATTGCTGCGTCCTTGGCCTTGGTTGGCTGTGCTAGTAACTACGTTGTACCCACAGAGGGACCAACTGCTTCAATGCGATTTGTGGCATCAACGATATGGGGCGGTAACGTAGACGTAATGCATGTGCCTGAAACAGGAATCTGCGGCTGGAACGGTGCCCCAACTTTCGTAAATGTAAGACGAATTGGAACCCTTAATGGAATCGCACTCGACCATCGCCGACAGAAATTGTCACTACCGGGTAGCGAAGGTCTCCGTGATCGCGACTACACAGAGATAACGATTCCTGCGGGGAGGCCATTTGCTTTTGATATTAGCGGGCATGAGCTCGGACATCCCGGAACATATTCGGCCCCAGGTACAATTACGATTGTCGGAGGTCCCAGGTGCAACACCACGGCGGAATTTACTCCAGAGAATGGAAGAATATATGAGGCGATATTTGCCACGATGCCCTTTGAAAATCCAACCGGTTGCGTGATATCCATAACAGAAATAGTTTCCGGGGCGGGCGGCGCCGTTGAGAGAAGACCCGAAAAATCAGCACGTCCGCGCGAAATTCAATGCAATGATGGCGACTTGAAAATAGACAGATCAAGCTCTGTTGATAAGACGCCTTGAAAGAAACAAGGGGCCGACCCTAAGTCATTTTGAGTAATCTGCCCTGCTACGCATTTGTATCAAATGTTTGCTTTACGTTGTCAGAATCAAAGGCAGAATCAAAGGGGTCGGGTTCGCATTGTTTGCAACGAACAACATGGGGCTCCGTCCCAAGAACAATCGGGGACAGACCACGAATTTGAATTCACAAAATCAGGAAGCCCGGCATCGCCGGGCTTCTTGTTTGTTGCACACTACGCTAGCAATCCAACATTCCCTTCAAAGCATCATGCCGCCGGACACCTCGATGCGTTGGCCGTTTATCCAGTGTGAGCCATCCGACAACAGCGCAGCGACCGCACCACCCACATCATCCGGCAGTCCGACCCGACCGAGTGCAGTGGCGCTCGCGATATGCGCGTTGGTCTTTGAGTCGTCGCGCACAACACCGCCGCCGAAGTCTGTTTCGATGGCGCCCGGCGCGATGGTGTTAACGACGATGCCGCGTGCGCCCAGTTCTTTGGCCATGTAACGGGTGAGCACTTCAATACCTGCCTTCATCGCGGCATAGGCAGCGTAGCCCGGGAAGGTGAAACGGGTCAGGCCGGAGGAAGTGTTAACGATGCGCCCGCCATCCCGGATCAAGGGCAGCAGTTTCTGTGTCAGAAAGAAAGTGCCCTTGAGGTGAACGTTGGCGAGCAGATCGAACTGCGCTTCGGTGGTCTCGGCGAACGAGGCATAGATGCCGTTACCGGCGTTGTTGACGAGGTAGTCGATGTGCTCACGCTGCCAGATATTTGCGAGCGCATGCTTTACCTGCTCGGCGAAGTTTGCAAATGTTTCGCTATCGGCAACGTCGAGGTGCAACGCTACGGCATGTCGGCCCAGTGCTTCGATCTGGCGCACGACGGCCTGCGCCTCAGTCACATTTGTCTTGTAAGTGATGATCACGTCTACGCCTTGTTCGGCCAGCTTGAGCGCGCTGCTGCGGCCGAGTCCGCGGCTTGCGCCGGTGATGAGTGCGATACGGGTAGTCGATGTTGTCATGTTGGTCTCCTTAGTGGTGATTCGGGTTGCGATGGAGTCACTTTACAGTTTCACCTATGGCGCATAAAGTAAGCCAAATCGAACACACTGTTCTTCCACGGAAAACAATAGAACCATGCAACTGGATGATTTGCGCATCTTTTCCCGAGTCGCCGAGCTGGCAAGCTTTAGTCAGGCGGCGGATCAGCTTGGCATTACTAAAGGCCGCGTTTCGACGGTGGTGCAGCATTTGGAAACTCATGTCGGTGCGCGCCTGTTGCAGCGCACGACCCGCAGCGTCAGGCTTACTCCCGATGGCGAACAGTTCCTAGAGCGCTGCAAGGAACTGCTGACAGATGCGGAACAATTGCAGGCGATGTTTCAGCCGCTGGCAAGTGGCTTACGCGGTCGGGTGCGCGTGGACATGCCAACCATTCTGGCGCGCGACATCATCATCCCAAGGTTGCCGGAATTTCTTGCTACGAACCCGCTGCTTGATGTGGGCATCGGCACCACGGACCGCCGCGTCGACCTGATTCAGGAAGGATATGACTGTGTGTTGCGGATTGGCACATTTCCGGAACTGGATCTCGTGGTCCGACCGCTTGGTGCGATGTCGATGTGCAACCTGGCCAGCCCCGCCTACTTGCAAGCCCACGGCACGCCATTTTCGTTGTCTGACCTGGCGCAGCACCGCATCATCCACTTCACGTCCAATCTCACTACGCAAGGAGCCGGCTGGGATTATGTGGATGAGGGGAAAGCACGCATGCAACCGATGCAATGCTCTCTCGTCATCAACAGCGCTGATGCCTATCAGGCCGCCTGTTTGGCGGGCGTGGGGATGATACAGTGTCCGGTGATTACCACGCGACGCCTTGTCGATGCCGGATTACTTGTCGAGGTGTTACCTCAATTCACGGCTGCACCCATGCCAGTATCGCTGCTCTATCCGCACCGGCGCCAGATCGCACCGCGCGTTAAGGCGATCATGAATTGGATCGCAGAGGTGCTTGAGTCGCATCTGGGGGAAATAGCCAAATAGAAAACAATCGGGGACAGACCATGAATTTGAATTCGCAAAATTAAGAACAACATGGGGACGGAGCCCAATGTATTTTGAATAAAATGGGGCTCCATCCCCAAGTCTTTTAGAGTAATCTGCCCTGCTACGCATTTGTATCAAATGTTTGCTTTACGTTGAAACATAACCATAGTTGCATTCCGTTTTATATCTCATAGGAAAATTCAAATGAAAGCGCTTTTATATTCAATTCTTGCAGTATGTCTGGTTCTTGGCGGATGTGCCGGTGTTGTTCGCACAGACAATGCAGGAGATAAAAAATATTCGGATATCAAATCGGCAAAACTGGATACCAAAGCTATCGGGGAAGTTACGTATGGCGATTTCAAGAACATCAAGATTAGTACCAGCTCTCCTTCAATTGATTCTGACTTACTCAAAGGCAGATACGAAATAGTTAGCGTCAGCGGAGAGAAGGACAAGTCATTCGAGATTACGGTAGCTGGAATCTGCGATTGCCTGGGCTTTAGAAAGTGGTCTATTGTTCCCCACTCGTACTTGGTTGATGAATCAGGAAATACAATATCAACCGGAAAGTTTGCGACGCCCAATGTTCAACTTCTGGCGGGCAATTTTCCTGCCACTGGCAATTACTACGTCATGATCGTCGCCGATAGTGCTAGTGCTGGAAAAAGAGTAGGTGAAGTTTATGCGGGATTGATGGCTGGCGGAATTTATAAACCAGATGCTTTCGCAATATCCATGACATCTCACCCAACCGGTATCGTCCAAGTTAATTGGCCAAAGAAATAGCCGATTTTGGGACAGCCCACGTTTTCCGGCCAGGCCAGTATTGCTCACTGTGCAGTTAACGTGGTCTGTCCCTGAGGTTTCCCCCGGGCAAGTTCCGTCATACCCTTTTCAATCTTCAGCCTGAGTTGCACCGCAGCACTTCTTATATTTTCTTCCGCTGCCGCATGGGCAAGGTGCATTGCGGCTTATTTTTGGAATTTCATTGTCAGCGATTTTTCCACTGGCGATCTCTGCTGCGCGACGTTGAGGCGCCCAGAATTTGTAGATCAAGCCGACGCTGGCCGGGATCTGTTTTGAAAGTTCTTCGCGCTGAGCCGGGGTTTCTACCAGCGCTTCTTCTGCCTCTGTGATTTCCGGTGCACCCAGCAGGTAGATCGGCCGCAATGCCAGCGGACCTTGTTTGGATTCAAACAAAGGATTCCAGCTATCTTGCTGCATGTTAATGCCGGTCATGTATCCATGTGCCCACATTTCTCCGTCCATGTATTCGCGCTCGTCGCCTTCATAGACTTGCAGATCAAAGACGGGCTCGAAGTGTTCCGGCTCCTGATGCAGACTCCAGCCGATTGCATTGCTGTGGCGCGTGATCAGGGCGATGATTCTTTCTCTCTGGGCATCGCTTTCAAATGTCGGCGCATCGTCTGCCGTCGGGCCCCACACGCGCGAAATCCATTCGCCTGACTTTGGCATTGCCGGGCCTGAGACAAGAGCGGTGAGGAATCCATCCAGGCAATCCAGCAGCATGACTTCATTGGTGGTGGCATCGGACATGAGAAAGCTGTCGAGTTCGTCCATCTCTTGTTCGGAGAGGGCGGGTGTGATTTCTTCTTCGATTGATTCTTGGTTTGGCATAGTTGGCTGTTCCAATTCTATTTCGATATTTGAATTACTCCCCTCTCCCGCAAGCGGGAGAGGGTTAGGGTGAGGGGCGGCAGGTTATAGTCAGCTTGGAGATGTCCACCGCCCCTCATCCCCAGCCCTTCTCCCGCCTGCGGGAGAAGGGATTCACTTCTCGTTGCTGGTGAACCTTCGACAATCTCAGGGCGACCGACTAATCAGCACTTACTTAGGTTCGAGTACCTTGCCTTGAGCGAGCTGTAGAGTTCGTCGCGGACATTGGCTGAATCCAGATCGGCCACTTCCAGCACTTCGACCAGGTGTTCGTTGTCTTCGCGGCCATTCCATATCTTGATGTACGTTCCGGCCTTGTAGCCGTGGTCCTGGCGGAACACGTTGAGCACGTTCTTGCCCACGTATTGTTTGAACAGGTCGTTCCATTCCATTTCGCAGTCGTGCAGCAGTGACTCGAATAGCGTGAGGCTGGTGCGCCTGGCTGCCGCGAGACCCACCAGCAAGTCGAGCTTTTCCAGCAAACTTAATTGGGCGAGCACGTAGTTTTGGTTGTCGAACAGAACCGACTTGGGGTGAAGTTCGAGCTCGGTTTGCATTTCCAATTTCGCTTGCGCGATGTTGCCGAGTTTGGTCTGTATGGATGCGGACAGGATGAAGTGCCAGATATCGACCAGTTCCATTCTCAGTTGGGCCAAATCGCATTCCTGCTTCTTCCACCACTTCCAGCCGTGGTGTTCAATCGCTTCGACGCCTTCGACCTGGATAGCACGGTGCCAGTTGTTGTTGGCGGCAACCCAGGCGGGGTTGACCTTGTTGTTCATGCCGTCCTGCAATTCGAGCATGGTACTGAGTTGGATTTCTGAAATCGTCATGGTTCCGACCTTGGGTAAAGCAGCTATTTTACAGTATGGCACTCACTTCGATTCCGGCTGTATTTGGCGGGATTTCAGCAGACTGCCGATAAAAGATAACCTCAGGGACAGACCGCGGTTTTTTTCAAGGCAAGTTGAATGGTGCTTGTATATTTTAGATCTCCCCTATTAGTTCAGTCCAAATTTCCAGCCCACTTATCCGACAGAAAACCAAAGGTACTGGTGTCGAATTAATATTCAATATATGAACAGCGTTTGAATTAAATTTACAACCACGTCGCCTGAAGATGTCCGTATTTACTTGCTTGCGGGCATTTTCATATTGTCAAACCGCAGCACCATGGCCACGGCCTAGGCAAAGGTCTATACCTTTTGGCATATGGCCTAACAGGGCCTTTGCTGCTAAATTGCATACATTGTTTAAGGTGCGAAAGTGTACTGCGGCTGACTCCCCCGCTTCCTTGAATGTCCGAACATAGTAACTACCAGTCATTAAGGAGAATTCGTGGGTATATTCGATCAATTCAGGGCGCTATTCAGCAGTGAACCGGAGGAGCTTTCTGACCGTCCCGGATCAATGGGACAGGAACGCCGCAGCAAGGAACGGGTCGATGCACGGGAAGGAACGCGTGTGCTCATCATTGACGACTCGAAAACTGTCGTCATGGCAATCAAGAAATTCCTGCGCTCCGCAGGCTACGAAACCTTTGAAGCGCTCGATGCCGAAACCGGCCTGGGCATGATCCACGAACATTCTCCGGAGCTTATCTTTCTTGACATCATGCTGCCCGGTATGAACGGCTTCTCTGCGCTCCGCATGATCAGACGCGATCCGCTGACCCGTGACATTCCGGTGATCATGATGAGCGGAAACGAGCAGGCAATGGAACAGTTTTACGGTTCGCGAATCGCCGCCGACGACTTCATGAAAAAGCCCTTCTCGCGCGATGAACTGTTCTTCCGGATATCAAATCTGCTCGACAACAATTGCGTTCCGCACCGCGTCAAAGTGGCTTCCGACGCAGCACCGGTACACTCAACAGCATCCTTTGCCTGATCCGAAATTCAGAATGGGTCACCCGCCCGCCACGGCGCGCGGTGGCTCAGCGCCAAAGATATCGGAGTCGAATTCCTTTCAGCCATAACTTCCTTCAAAACAAATCGACTCCGGCATCCTTGAATTGCAAGGTCCCTCCGGACTGATTTCAAATTACCACATCTTCCACCAGCGACCAGTTTTCTCAACCATAACATTGAATTCGGCTGTTGCTTCGCGTTCCCAGGCCGCAAGCGAGAAGCCTGCTTCATGCAAAGCCATGCTGTATTTTGTGTCCACGCCCTTGATATGCTCTTTAAGCCAGTGTTTCAGGAAGCGCAGTATTTCAAAATAGATTGGTTTTTCTTCCTGCTCATGCCGTTTGCAAAGCTGGTCCAGTTGTTCGATCAGCTTTTTGTGTTCCAGCTTGTGCGCGTCGATATCCGTATATGTAGCCAGCAGCATCAAGCGTTCTTCGAGCGCAAAATGTGTCTTGGTATAATCGGTAAGCGCTTTCAATATGCCGGCAATCACCTTGCCGCCCTCGCGCAGTGACACTGCGACGAAAAGACGGTTCAGGATATTGATCAACTCCTGGTGCTGACTGTCGATAGTTTTTATGTTGACGCTGTAGTCCGGGGACCACTTGAAGAATACTTCATCATCTGACATATGCCCCTCCAACTTGTTGGTTCATCTGCAATTCACGCGGTATCTCGTTACACGGATCAACTTGAAAAATACGATCCCCCGGGTCTCTAAGTGCTTATTTATTGAAAAAGCTTCCGAAGAAGCTTTTTTCCTTCTCCGTATGATCCTGTTGATGGGACAAGTTGCTTTGTATTGAAGGGACGTAGTCCATATCCTCGCTATTGATATGAACATACAGCCAGTTGTAAACCAAATTGTGCAACTCTTCGCAGACATCCTCACCAAGTTGGAATCGCCCCTGAAATTCACCCACGCGCTTAACAAACCGTTCATGTAGTTTTTTGTGCATTTTCAAATAAGGGTATGCCGCCTCTTCCTGCATGCTTTCTTCAAATTGAAAGTGAGAAGTCGTGTAGCCGACCAGGCCGTGAATCACAAGCGCGACGCGGTCCCTGTTCCCATCGCCGCCTATAACATCGTCAAGCTCATTAATGTAGTCCACGATCTTTCTGTGTTGTTTGTCTATTACATCAATACCTGTGTTCAAATCTGTAGTCCAATGTAGTCGTGCCATGACATGCCCTTTATTTTGAGGTTTACATGAGCTTCATCCATTTGATTAACATCGGGCCAAATAGCGGAAGCGCTTTTCTACGACAATGACTCCTTTGAATAGATTGCCAAGTACTTCTCAAATCGACGACGCATCAATTTAACGCTCGATTGAGTTCCCGCCGCAATACAGCCGGGGGCTTCAGCGTTTCACTTGTGAAAAATGAATCGCATACTGATCATCCAACTCACAATATTTGAGGTTGAGATTCGCTCTGCACAATTCAAACAATTTTTGCAACCGGAACGGGTTGTATTCGGCAAAGCCGAATAGCCACATAAAAATGAGTGTATAGGGCGATTGCTGCTGAAAGCTGACAAAAGCTGACAAATGCTGACGAGTTTACGGCGCCAATTGAGTACTAAAGGAGATTCCGAAAGTACCGTCAATGCCTTTTCAGCAACCCCCTCTTTAACCAAAGGCACCGGAGTCGATTACTTTTCCAGCCACATCTTCTTTCCACAATCAGTTGACTCCGTACTTTCAGCTCTGCGTTCCCGCGGGGTGCTGTGGGCTCAAAGTCCGCAGGCTGAGGGGGTGGCGCCGGGGAAGCCCACGCTCGAGTTGGTGACGTTGTTCACGCAAGTGGCACCGTCGGCCGGACACTCGACGCTGCCATTTCTCGACGACCACCACAGCCAGGTCCCGTTGTCCGCCGCGCTCTGGGTCATCTCGTCCAGGTAGTCGTGGTTGGTGTCGCTGGAGTAGTTGTCGAGCCCGATCTCGATGGGGAAAGCCTGCTTGGTCGCGTACTGGTGGATGGCCTGTGCACCGGTAATGGATTTTCCGGATCCGAGGAACAGTGCCCCCTGGTAGGACGGGTAGTAGCCGTCTGTCGTCCCCCAGTAGGCCTGCCAGCCGAACATGGTCTGCGGGTCGCTGCCCACAAGCAGGGTGTCGGCGGCGCGGATCTCGGCGCCCTTTTCGACGATGGCGTAGAGGTCGCGGCCCTGGAAGTTGCTCATGATCTCGAGCGGCTCGACGTAGCCGGCGTTCCTGAACCACACGATATTGCTCTTGGCCGCATTGGCCCATTCGGTCCGGCCAGGTTCCTTATCCGCGGCCGACGTTCCGATGTACTCCTGCATCGCGTCGATGATAACGTGGCCCTGGTACTTTGCGATGAGGTCCTTCAGCCACTGCCGCGACCACATGGACAGGTAACAGGGTGCGGGAGTGGAGCTGGAGCACGTGCCTGTGCCGGGTGGAGCCGTGAGCGAGTAGAAGTTGCCGCCGCCCAGCGCGCTGGAAACGACATTATTGTTGGTACCATCCCAAGTATAGAGGGACACCCACACGATCATGTGGTGGGACACCGCCTGTCCGATCAGTGTGTCGAAGCCGGCCGGGGTCATGCCGTTCGCCTTGTCGAGTGTGAGAAGCAGGCGCATGCCGTTCGCCCCCCAACCAGCCGCTTGATTGATCACAGTCGTGTCACCGGTGGAGGCCACGACCGCTTCCGGCCCACGCACCACAACCCGCGTGCCGGAGGTGTCACGAATTTCATTGCCGACGAGATGGATGGTGCTGTTGGTACCGCAGGAGCCGCCACTGCTCGTGATGGTGTAGGCGCCAGTGACCACGGCGCTGTCCTGGTAGCCCGTGGCCTGGACGATGGCTTTGATGGTGGTGGTGGACGCGACCGAGAGCGGCGTGCTGTAGGTCGGCGAAGAGCCTGTTGGCGTGGAGCCGTTGGTGGTGTAGTGGATGACCGCACCCGGCGTCGAGTCGGAAAGCGAAACACCGGTCGTTGCGCTGAAGGAACCCGGCGTCGGGCTGAAGATCGGCGTAGCTGCGGTGGATGCTGCTTTTTCGCCGCCTCCCACGCCACCTCCGCACCCGGACAGCAACAATAAAATCAAAAATACTGGGGTTTTAATACGATTGTTATAGTTGAAAACCATTTGTATTTCCTTCTTTGGCTAACGCAATACTGTTGCGTTAAGGAAAGGCCAATAAACTGCCTCTACCGAGCTGGCGTTGCGTTGAAGAATCCGTATTGCAGAGTCACCAAATCGTCCTTGCATCTCAATCAGGCAATCCTGAATTGCTTGTAAGGAAATTCCTACATGCACAGGAAGCAACGCCACCCCGAGCGAAAACACAGGAAATACTACCGCATAACTTAACTAGTCGCCCCTGAAAACCCCGCAACATGGGCGGAGCAACATGGTGATGGTGCCCAATATATTTTGAAAAATATGGCTCCGACCCTAAGTATTTTTGGCGGGTCGTGCATTGGCGTCGCGGTGTTTGACGGATACGAAAGAACACAAGAGGAAATAATCAAACGTGCCGATGTCGCCATGTATAAGGAAAAAACAAGCGGACGAAATTCAGTTCGCGTTCAGACTGAGTGTTCGTTGAAATTGAATCAAAGGCAACTAAAAAGGGACGGACTGTTTGCAGCAAATCACATTTCGCGTTGACATCTTTCATGAACAATAGGGGACTGAACAGGATGCCCCCTTGGATTCATTGCGTGGTACGGCCGACTTCATACCAGCCCGCGCGCTGCCGTCAGGATGTAGCCGAATAGGCACGAGCTGGATACACCGATGAGTCCCGGCAGGATGAAGCTGTGGTTGATTACATATTTGCCGATGTGGGTTGTGCCCGAACGGTCGAACTGGATCGCGGCGAGGTCGCTTGGATACGTCGGCAGGATGTAGTAGCCATACGAGGCGGCGGCAAAGGCAACCACGTAGCCCGGCGGCACACCGATCGAGAGCGCCACGGGCACCATCGCGCTGACGGCAGCCGCTTGCGAGTTGACCAGTTTCGATACGATCAACAGCGCCAGCGCGTAAGTCCAGGGCTGTGTCTGCACCACGTCTGCCAGTGCGGCTTTGATGCCGGGCAGGTTGGCCTCGAATACCGTGTCGGCCATCCAGGCGACGCCAAACACCGCGACCACGGCGATCATGCCGGAGCGAAAAACTTCGTTCCTGGAGATCATTGCCGGATTGGTCCTGGTCAAGATGATGATCAGGGCACCGGTCATGAGCATGAACATCTGGATCGTGAGCACCATTGACAGCGGCTTGCCATCCACCAGCGGGCGCAGCGACTGGAAGGCGCCTAGTACGGCGACCACGGCAATGCCACCGACGAATATCCACATGGCTGCCCATTGGTTGTTGGAGAGTTTTTTGTCCAGCAGCGTTGTGGTGTCGCCGTAAACGGATTTGCGGTTTTCCGGATCGGCGATCAGTTGTTGGAACGCCTCGTCCTTGTCGAGATCCTTGCCACGGAACCAGCTGAATATTCCGATCATGAGCACGCCCACCAGAGTGGACGGAATAGTGATCGACAGCAGGGTGACGAAGTTGATGATCGGACTCCCGGCGGGTGCCTTGGCGAGAAAGGCCACCAGCGACACGATCGCCACCGACACCGGGCTGGCCATGATGCCCATCTGGCTTGCTATCGACGAAGCTGCCATGGGCCGCTCGGGCCGGATGTTGTTCTTGATCGCCACGTCGTAGATGATCGGCAGCATTGTGTAGACGACGTGCCCGGTGCCGCACAGCATGGTTAGGGTGCAGGTCGTAAATGGCGCGAGGATCGATACATAGCGCGGATTGCGGCGGAGGATTTTTTCCGCCAGTTGCAGCAGGACGTCAAGACCGCCCGACGCCTGGAGTGTAGCCGAGGCCGCGACCACCGCGACGATGGTGAGCATGACGTCCACCGGAGGTTTGCCCGGGGCCAGTCTGAATGCAAACACCAGGAGGACAACACCAATGCCGCTGAGCAAGCCGAGCGCGACACCGCCCTTCCGGGCGCCATAGAACAGGCAGGCCAGGATGAGAACAATTTGCAGAGAGAATTCCATGAGGACGTCCTTATCGACTTGGGAGAGGCTGCGGGAATGCGCCGGTGCTTCGGAACATGCTGTGCTTTACATCATCCGCGATCACTCGGTGCGCGGCCCCTCTGTCGATCATCTTCCTCCGCTGAATTTTGTGCGTCAAGGTATGCAACTGCGCAAACACATAAAATCTTGCCGGGCCAGAGTTGAATTGTTTTCGTCAACTAATTTAGTTCGGCTAATTTTGAGTATCGATTTGCCCGAATGGCATGGGCAAGCATGAAATGCACAAGGGGAGAGTTGAGTAAAGTCATCCAGTACCTTTCTCACCACAGGTATTCGACTTCATTGCGCGCGGTTGGATATACTCCCAAGCGATCAATCATTTGATTGAAAACGTTTGCATGTAAACTGCAAATTGCACAGGAGCTCGAAATGAAACGAATACTTCCACTATTACTCATACTGTTAACGGGTTGCGCGGCGGCTCCCAAATACAACTATCAATCTCAAACCAGCACTGACCCTCAGTTCATATTTGGTGATCGCTTTGGCGGAGGTTCGGTTAACAGCCCGGCCCGATCTTTCAAAATCAATACGACTGATGCTGCACTCAACAAATGCACCGATTTTGCCTACGTTGGAACCACATCAAACCATTGGATGCATGTCGTGCCCAAGACTGTTGAGATCAAAGTCCCGGCAGGGAAGTCAGTGTCGATTTCAAGCGGATACAACTATGGTAATGGTGTCACCAACTCTACATGCGCTCCGCCCATACTCATGTTTACTCCTCAAGAGGGAACTGCCTATTCCGTTGACATAGAGATCATCAGCAACAAATGCACTCTGAGTATCGTGCGGAAATTGCCGGATGGAAAACAGGAGCCAGTGACTGGAATCACCGTGTTGCCGGCATGCAAAAGCTAGGCACGCTGATTCGCGAATCAGGCTGG
Source organism: uncultured Sideroxydans sp. (assembly GCA_964404355.1). GTDB lineage: Bacteria > Pseudomonadota > Gammaproteobacteria > Burkholderiales > Gallionellaceae > Sideroxyarcus. Next base: position 17,481 of record CAYOJU010000015.1, read on the forward strand.
GATGAACAGCCAAAGGTGCCAGAACCGGTTTCTTCTCAGCCATGACTTCCTTTAAATCAATTCGTCGCCGACACCTTTGAATATTTCGTGGACAATCGGGGACGGGCCACGGTTTATTACCAGCCAGAGGGCTCAGCATCGCATGCTATCCCGCTTTCAAGTACCTACTTCAGATTCAGGTTGTCGGCTCAACTCAGAACGCGTAGCCAACAGCCACCCCAAAAAAGAGGTAAGCATTGACCTCTGATTTCTGGTCGCATGGTTTTCCAATCTGTGACGAAGGGGCGGTCGCTTCGCATGAACGGGAGGCGAAAAATTTGCCGAGATTCACCTCGGGCATGATCGAGACTTTCGTTCCCTGAACCGGAATGCGGTCGCCAAGCTCGATGTTGAGTCTGACAGAATTCGATTTTGCGGTGCCCTCCCATTGAGCCGGTGAGTTGTGGTTCTGGGTGAATGTCCAGTCCCCTTTCCAGCGCCCGAGGCTCGCGCCCATATAGAACCCCCGCATTCCACCGGCCCGATAGTAACGGGCGCCGATATCCATGCCCCGCAGCCTTCCGTCCTCAAGGTAGTTGCCGTTGTTGAACCTGTAATACACTCCGCTGCCCCGCCCCAGAATTGCCAGTGTTGGTGTAAGCGGATGCTCGTATTCGATGAGGTAAACCGTGGCATTGCAATGCGGCATGGGATTCAGTCCGCCCAGGCCGAGATTGATGGAGTCGGCAGTTTCCGCACCTGAGGCCCACGGCGCTACCGTCCCGACAATAATGAGAACCAGAAATTGCACGAAAGAGATTTTCATGGTCGACCTCTAGCAGGAGAGTGGGTTGAGACTGTTTTTAGTTTCGACCTGCTTGCCTAATCCGGTCAATACGGTGAAGACAGTAAAATGGACACACTCCACAAGGTAGGCTCAGAATGTTTTCAGCAACCAAACGTCAGCCAATTATTGAACCCGGTTAGAAGCAAACTAAAGAGGTGAGCATCGTATATGTTTTGCATTCGCTTCTATATGCATGGCGTATACAATTCGTGTGCTGGCACCTTTAATCTGATTTTTGCGACCACATATCATGAGCCTGAAAAACTTTTCTGTTTTCCTGTTATTCCCGCTAATAGTCGGCTGTACAACAAGCAAGCTTCAACAGCAGACATCCTTGGCTCCTTCCGTGAAAGAGCTAAGGAGTTTTCCAGCCGTCACTTGCGCAAGTGATTCTTCAACTCGGAAAGCCGTCCGAACTCGTCACATTGTTATCGAGGTTTCCACGGATGCACCAGAAGACAAGGTGCGAGCCGCTTATGCTAAAGCTGTTGAAGTCAGATCGGCACTCACCCAAGGTGAATCCTTTGTCGCTCTGGAGAATAGATTTTCAGCTGGTGCAATTTCCCGCGGCTTGAATGGCGGGAACCTCGATTATTTTGCGAAAGGCACGATGGTGCCCGAGTTCGAAAAAATGGCTTTTTGCCTACCATTGAATGAAACGAGCCCGGTGTTCTCAACAGGTTTCGGGTTTCACATTCTTGAAGTAACTGGAGTTAAATAAGAACGCGAAAGTACCGGTGTCGAATTCGTTATCGCCAATTCCACTTTGATAAATTGATTTGACTCCGACACCTTTGGTTAAACTAAAGGAAGGAACTAAAGGGAACTAAAGGTGCCGGAGTCGATATATTTTTCAGCCACATCTTCCTTCCGCTTTTATATACCCCGGCACTCCCAACCTTGACACCCTCTGCCACCTTCCATAAAGTCTGCTCCACACGCGCATCCGCTGACACAATATCCGACCGCAAAGTACGGTCCGGATTGAGCGGATAATCAGTCAGGAGGCTGACGCAGTAGAGGAATCCCGCAACAGGGAATCCTCGGAACAGTGGATCGCTTTCTCAAGCGAATAGCATGACTGCAGCCTCTTAGAGTGCGCTTCTGCCATTCTGGCAAGTCGTGTTTTCCTTGAAAGCATCCATCAGGAGTTGCGCACGTTTGACAGTCGGGATGATGCGACAAATTTGCGCAGCCGGATGATTGTTGAATCCATCAGGAGAGGAGTACTGCAAATGAGTTTCAGAATCAGATTGATCATGCTTGTTGGTCTGTTGATTTCGATGGCGTTGCCGGCGGCAGCCTCGGCGGACAAGCTTTCTGCCCGCGATCATGCCACCGCCATGCTGCTGCTTGGCAATTCAGATACGGCCATCAAGTTGGGCGGAAAATCCGTCATATGGTTCTCCGTCCAGGAACCCCAATTGACGGACATACTGGCTGAAGTTGTGTGGGAAGCCTGCTCGGGAAAACGGCAAATGGACCCGGATACATTGTCCTGGCTGGCCAAGGCTGTAGGCAACACCAAAAAACTGCGTTATGCCGAAGTGCTGGGGACTTGTCTTAACGCGGACCTCAATTCACACACGCGGGGCTACATCGTAAAGGCAAAGGCGGAGTTGACTGAGGCGTCCGCCGACGTATTCAAGGGTGGAGTGATGGATCTTTCCCGGGTCCGCGCCAGTCTGGCTCAGCCGCGCGTAATCGGCCAGAACCAACTCGCCGAACAGTTCAAGAAGTTGCAGAAGGATGCACCGCTGGCTGATATTTACTCGTCGCTAGGCGTGCCGAACGAAATTGACTTTGGTACCGTTTCGGCAAGCAACAGGCTCAAGCAGCATGTCTGGCTGACCGCCCTCAAGCTCACGTACAAAGGAGCAGGCAATATCCAGTTCTATGCCGAAGAAGGCGCGACAGACTGGAAACTGGATAACGCGACCACCGACAGCGGCTTGTTGATGACCAGCGACGATGGTCGTTTCTACACGATCACCGAGTTGATCGCACATGGCAACGCAATACAGCTGCGCGAAGCCGGGGATTATCTGGTCAGCAGAAAATCGCTCTCGAACGAAGAGTACGACACCATCATGAAACGCGACAAGGCCGCAGTCGTTCCCGCCGACGAGCGCCTGGCCGACAGCCTTGGCTGGCTGGAAAGGGCTGCCCTTGAGGACGGCAATGCAAGCCACGAGCGGGAAATGACCATGAGCTTGCTTGAGCGCGGCGATGGGTTGCAATTGCGCCATACCGCCGAACACTGGCTATCCAAAGACACCACCGACAGTGAAGTGGTGGAGGCAATGATGGCACGGATCAATTCATCCGCTGAAACAACCGACGATAAGATGGCGGACGGACTGGCGTATCTGTGCAAGGTGATCCAGAAGAGCGGAAACGCCAAATACGGCAGTCGCATGCGCGAACTCGCGGAGGGGGCACGCCACAAGACATTGCGCAAGTATGCCGGGCTGGCCGGCAGGGAACTGAAATAATTAAACGAGTTAAATGACCTCCGGCAAGGCCGGAGGCTTATTGGTTGATCCCATCAAAGGAACCGATAAAACCGTGAGCCGCCCTCGGCGGCACTTACCTCTTCCCCCTTGGAAAAGGGGGATGTCCGCAGCACATTCAACGACCAGCTACATAACCACCGCATAGGTCAAACTCTTTTGGGCCCCCGGCATCGCCGGGGGTTTACCAACAAAGAAGGTAGCTTTGAATTCTGCAATATATTTTGAAAAAATATGACTTCCTCCTTATGTACGGCTAAGCACTGTCCCCAAGTAGTGCTTATGCTAGGCTTGGTCAGAATCACACAACTACTTGGTACGCGATCTGATGCCTTCTGTACGCAGCGCCGGGGGTATTGCTGAACCCACTACCGGCGGACTTTCGTCCGGTTCGCTCTGGAGTCGTGTGCCCATTGGGTGGTTGATATTGGCTGTTGTTGTCATCGCATGGTGTGTCACTTCGTGGCTTCTTGCAGGAAAGCTGACCTTTGAGAGGTCATCACGCTTGATCACACGAGAGCAGGCAGTTGCCTCGTCTGCTGCGGCATCGGTCGGCGCTAATGTCGGATTTATTCTTGCCCACATGCGCAGTATCCCGAAGGTGATGGCCAGACAGCCCGAAATCGAAACCATCCTTTCCCGCATGGGTCCTGAAGTTCGGCGATCCAATTTGTCTTTGCCCCGGTTAAGGGCTCAGCTGGCAATCAATCCTGATTTGAACAGGGTGGCAAAACGACTCGAATCCATTGTTGCAGATCTGGACATCGACCAGATCTGGATCATGAATGCATCCGGTGATTGTATTGCGTCGGGTGGATTTTCTCCCGAATCCACAGCGACCGGCGTGAATTATGTCGACCGTGAGTACTTCAAGATGGCGAAGCTGGAGGGTACGGGGCGACAATTTGCTGTCGGGCGCACGACCAATACGCCAGGTATTTTCTACTCTGCTGCAGTTGACGCAGAGAATCGATTTCTCGGGGTTGTAGCTGTCAAGATCGACGTGAAGCGGCTTTCCCGGATGCTCACAGACAAGAATACTTTCATCACCGACGAAAACGGTGTAATCATCATTGCCGGAGACACCCGTCTTCAAATGAAAGCAGTTCCCGGTGCCAAGGTGAATACGCTGAGTGAAACCACATTGGAGAATCGTTACAAGCGGCATGCGTTTGACACCTTCGAAATGAAGCCTGTTGATGTTGACGGAGTTCAACTGGTTCGTCTGGAGGGACGTGATGCGCCGATGCTCAATGGATTTTCGGACAATCAGGCCGATATCCTGAAGATCTGGGTGTTTCGGGACATGTCGGAACTGGGGCAAATCAGCAATGAAGGAATCTGGGTATTCGCTCTCCTGTTTCTGGCAGGCTCGTCAGCAATTGCCAGTGTGTTCGCAAGGGTGGTTCACCTCCGTCGCAGCAAGGAACATCAGGTCGAAATTGCCAGGGTCAATGCCGAACTCGTCAAGCTCAATGTGGAGTTGCTGGTGCAGGCCAGATTTGACGTCCTGACAGGCTGTGCCAACCGTCGGCATTTCCTCGCAGAGCTCGACATTGAGCTGAAACGCGCCACGCGCTTCGGATTTTCGTGCGTCCTGGCGATGCTCGACATTGATCATTTCAAGGCGGTAAATGACAAATACGGACATGCTGCCGGAGATGCGCTGCTTGGACATTTTTCACTGACGGTATCCAAGTGCCTGCGTTCTTCCGATTTGCTTGGCCGGGTCGGCGGAGAAGAGTTTGCACTGTTGATGCCCCAGACCTTTCTTGCGGGCGGATTTGAACTTGCAGAGAGAATCCGGAGCGCCGTCGATAATTCATCCGCTTTGTCGGGCGGTATTGAAGTTCGCTTCACAGTCAGCATCGGGGTTGTTCAATGGCGAGGTAGCGAAGAGTCCGTCGAAACACTCATCGCGCGTGCCGACGATGCGATGTACTCAGCCAAGTACGCCGGGCGAAATCGGGTCCATGCCGAATCGTGAAGTGACACTTGAAGTCGATTTCTTTTCGGCCATACCTTCCTTCAAAAACAATTTGACTCCGGCGCCTTTGCATTGGGGAGGAAAAAATGACGGCCGGCTGAAAACAGGATGAACCGGAGTGAACGACTTTGAATCCTTTCAACAGCTTCAAGAACGCTGCAGGGCTTTTTAATTTATTATTCACCCAGGATGGCAAGGCGACGCTTGCCTTGGCATATTTCGTATGCGGGAGGTATTGATGATGGTTCTATTGAGGGAAGCACTGGCGTGGGCAACAGAGAAGAAATGGCGCCCCTGGCTGCTGATGTTGAGTGTGCTGGTCATCATTGGCGCGGTTTTCAAGTTCTATCCCGGAACCACGCTGGTGGTAGGGGTGAGTTCGGACCAGGTGGATGCCAAAGGCCATCTCAAGAATGAGAAGGGCTCCCTGGCAAAGATAAAGAGTCTGCTTGCGGCGCAAGGCGTTCGGCTCAAGATCAAAACGCAGTCCAACAAGAAGGAAGAAAAATCCACACTGGAGTTTCTGGTGGAAGACCCCCAGGTGGATTGGGTCGTTGCCAGGAATTCAGGCGCCGAATTTGACGAGGACATGAACGAGCGCTTCAGTTCGCTGGGCGTAATCAGCTACAGCCCGCTGCTGTTCTTCGAGAAGGCAGGAAAGGCCAGGATCAAGCGGCTTAAAGACCTGCGCGGCAAGAAGATCATTTTCCGCGCCGCGCCGGAAGGAAACGAGAAACCCGCCTTCACCACGGACGCGGCGAAAGTCTCGCCGTACTCCAACAATTACATCATCCAGAGCTTCTTCGACCTGGCGGGCATCACGCCGGAGAACACCAAGCTGATCAACACCTGGCCGGATGAGATCACATACAAGGGCGATTGGGATGTCTACATCACCTTCGGTTTTCCCACTGACACGAACTCATCCAAGGGCATCTATCCTGATATCCTGAATGGCAAGATCGACTTCCTGCAGTTCGATGACCTGGATGCGGTTGCCAAGACGCTGTCCTATCTGTCGGTGCAGAAACTGCCCGCCTCCGCCATGGTTCCGGCAGAAGCCATCCCCAATACGGATGTACGCTATTTGTCCACGACCGCAAGCGTGCTGGCCAAAGCCGACCTCGACCACACCTTGGTGATGATCCTGGCCGACGCGCTGGACAAAGTGTATTCGCCCGCCAACCTGACCCGGGCCAAGGATGAGTTCCCCAACTTCCGCAGCTCGGAAACCTTCAAACCCAATCCCGTGGCGGTGGAGTTCTACAAATCCGGCAAACCGTTGCTGGGGAAATATTTCCCGCTGGTCATTGCCGGACTGATCGGGAACATGCTGGTGGTGATCATTCCCATCGTCACCGTGGTGTGGCCCATCGCGCACTTCTTCCCCTCGCTCTATCGCATCTACGTGAGAAGAAAAGTGACGCCCTGGTACAAGAAGCTGGAATTCATCGAACGGAATTGCGATGTGGAAAACGAGGAATTGCGCAATGACCTGAAGCGCAAATTGCATGAAGTGGAAAAGGGCCTGCAGGCCATCAAGCTCCCGTTGATGTACGGCGCTTACGTGCAGGACGTGTTCAATGCCAAGAGCCACGTGGAGCTGGTCAAGAGCAAGCTTTATCGGACGGCGTGACAATCCATGCTTCGCTGACTTCTAACAATATGTTTGTCGCACACGTCATCGCTCCAATTTTCATGCTGATCCTGCTCGGCGCCGTCATGCGGCGCTGGTTCAGGCTTAGCGAGGATTTCTGGCCGCAGCTGGACCAGTTGATCTACTTTGTTTTCTTCCCGGCGCTGCTGTTCTATTCCCTTTCGCATTTCAGGATCGACTTGGGGACAGCCACGCCGATGCTGCTCGTCGCCGCGTTGTACATGTTTTCAGGTATCGCTCTGGGCTATGGCGCGAAATTCATTTTCCATGCACCACCCAAAGTGTTCGCCGCCACCTTCCAGTCTTCATTTCGCTTCAACAGCTACGTCGGCCTCGCCATTGCGGGCGGCTTGCATGGACAAGAGGGACTGGCCGCCATCGGTTTGCTGATGGGATTCATGGTGCCGGTTGCCAATGTCGCTGCCGTGCTGATGCTGGCGCGCCACAGCGAAAGCCGCTGGCTCAAGGAAATATTGCTTAACCCGCTCATCCTTTCCACCGCCGGCGGCATCGCCTTCAGTCTCCTGGGGCTGGGGATGCCGGTAATCATCGACGATATGCTGAAACATCTGTCGCAAGCTTCGTTGCCCATGGGATTGATCGCCGTTGGTGCCGGCTTGCGCCTGCAGGGATTGCACAGCCATCGCGGCACGCTGTGGTATGGCGTGACAGTGAAACTGCTGGTCTTGCCCGCCATTGCGTGGGGACTGGCTCTGCTGTTCGGATTGAGCGGTGTATATTTTCATATGGCAGTGCTGATGGCGGCACTGCCGGTTTCCACCGTGGCCTATGTGCTGGCGAAACGCATGGGGGGCGATGGAGACACCATCGCCGCACAAGTAATGCTGAGTACATTGCTGGCGGCGGTGACACTTACTTTGTGGCTGCTGTTAATGGGACTGTAAGCAACCTGTGTAAGTAGTTGCAGGGTGGGCTGACTATCCTTGAAACGATATCCAGGCATGACACTTGAAAATGAGGAAGGCAATGACAATTCGGGTAAACATCAAAGTTCCGCTGTTCGGAATCCTTCCTCTGATTTTTTCATTTCATGCCTTCGCTGACGAACCTATTGATGCTGATGCCGCAATCAAATTGGCGCGAAGCCAAAGTTGCCTGCGATGCCATGCCGTATCGATGAAAAAAGAAGGCCCTTCCTTCGCCTATGTGGCAAAGAGATACAAGGACGATGAAGATGCCGAGAAAATAATTTTCGAGGAAATCACCGAGAGTCCAAGGATAAGGATGTCAGACGGCCACAAGGAAGCGCACAGGGCGGTCCAGAACACTTCAAAAGAACAAATAATGAATCTGGTGCACTGGATTCTCGCCCAATAAGCAAACGGAACGGCGCAGCAAGCGCAGGATGGGTTGAGCTAATTTTCCGCGTTGGCAGTGCGAACGGGTGACGGTGTAGCCGTCGGGAACCCGTCGGCCTCCCCCTTGCGGGGACAACAACGTGACCACCCTACCCGGCTGCAATGGATGTCCAATTTTCACTGCTTGAACTTGCACACATCACTCCCATCTTCAGGTCTGGTTTTTCCGAACAACGATTGCAACGGTACCCAGATGACTGAGGTGAGCATATCGCCGACCACTTCCAGCACATCGCCCGCCCGCACACCAACACTGAAATCATCAAAGCTGCCGCTCACCTCGACAGGGATGGCGAAACTCAGGAACTGCGGCGTCTTGGAGCGGGGCTTGATATAGAACTGCAATTTCTCCGTAGTGAAATCGGCGCTCCCCTTGCCGAAAGCACGCATGCGACTGGTATCGACGAGGATGCGCTTGTGCGACAACTTGCCGTCCTGCAGGGTGAATTGTCCGATGGCGCAATTCACTTTGGATTCATGCGTGGAATCCACGGCAGGTAACAGCGCCATCAGTACATTCACCGCCCAGATATCAAGCAGGCCCGATTTCATGTTCTCGGGCCACACGGCAAAATCGATGTGGCCCTTGCCGTAGCGCATCAGTTCGGAGAACTGCTTGGCGCGGGCGCTGATTTCGATATCCATGTCGAAGATGCCGCGCATTTCGCTTTGCTTGTCGATGCGGCGCGCCAGGATGCCGTAATCGAAATGTTTTGCTTCTGCGCGCAGGTTGAAGGACACATCGGTATCGTTGGGCTCGTAGTTGAGGCGGAACATGGCCGAGCCGCCGGGTGTATTGACCACCACCGGGCCGATCTCGGCGTGGCCGTTTTCAAGTTTGGCTTCCAGCTTGCCGTTGCCCACCGCATCCTTGCCGGACAGCACCTGCTCCACGCGTACCGCCAGATAGGCATTCTGCCGCTGCAACATTTTGCGGCTCAGGAGTTGTTGCGCCTGCGCACCGGCGTTGTTGGCCGGGTTGTCCTGCTCCACAGCGGGCGGGGATTTTTCCGGTGACCATGCGCCGAAGCGGAAGTCATCTATTTGTATGGTGGGGGCCGCGAGGTCGATATCCAGGCGCGGGGGTATGACTTTGGTATCCAGCTTGCCGTGCCCATCAAGCTGGCTGCTGCCGACTATCAATTGCAAATCAGTAACCTCATAGCCGCTGGCCGTCATGTGGAATTTGCCCGAGGCAGACCACGGGCCCCACGGCGGCAACGAGGCATGCACCAGCATATTGAGATTGTCGAAACGGCTGCCCTTCATATCGAGCGCAAGTTCCACATCCTGTTGCGAGAAGGGGCGATCAACATCGCCGGACAACCTGATGGTGGCGCCTGAGGTGGCAGCATCCAACTGGAATGGAATCGACAGCTTCGGGTTGAGCAGGTCGGCGGCTTTGGCGGTCTGGATGACGATGCCAATGGGAGCCTTGTCCAGTGCACCGTTCAGGTTCAAGTGCACGGGTGCACCGGGCGCGGATTTAAGTTCACCCTTGTCGAGTGCGATGTGCAGGGTGCCTTTGGTGTTGGCATCGTGCAGGTCAAGAGTGCCACCGGTGAAGTTGACCGACAGGTTCGATTGCGCCAGCAATTGACCAAGCTGGCTTGAATGCAAGTCGAGATGCAATTGCAGGTGATCGACACGGGCATCGATGTTGCGCGCGATGTCCAGCCGTTGCAGCACTTGGCCGAGGTCTAGCCCATCTGCACTCAGTTTCAGGTCAGCGCGAGGTTGCTGCGAGCGCAGGTCGAGCAGTATCGAGCCGTGGAAATCGGCAGAGGCCGCCCGTGCCGCAAACGGCGAGGCATTCATCATGCCGTCGCGGATGTGCCCATCGAAGCTCAGGTCATGCACCATAAACGGCGAGCTTGTTTTGACTTGCGCGATGCGCACCTTGATGTCGGCATCCGTGAGGTTGATGCCCCGCGGCAGGATGGGAATTTCAATCATGGAGGTGGCAGCGGGCGCGGCCTTGGTGGGCGCGGCAACCTTCTGTTCAGGTAACAGCGCTTGCAGTTCATCCGCATCCAGCAGTTCGCTGTTCACTTGCAGTTTGACCAACGGTTTGTTCTTTTCGCGTGTTTGCTGCACGTCGGCGGACAAAATGCTGTTTCCCAATTGGAAGGCGAAGCCGGAAAGTTGCCAGCCGTCTTTGTACAAGTGGAGATCGCCTTTCAGACTGGCCGGTACATCTGCGCCGGGCTTGAGCCCCAGCCAACTGGAGACCTCGCTGGAATGCGGCGCATCCAGCCTGAAGCTGATTGCCGTGCCAGAATTTTCCGCAGGCGGCTGCAACAGGGCATGAACTTGTGCGCTGGCGCTGCCTGCCTGCAGGTTGAAATCGATGGGCGCATTGGCTTCCTGCATGAGCTCGGTCAGGGTTGCACCTTGCAGCATCATACTGAAGGTGTTGGCCAGCAAGGTGCCGCGCGCTTCGCCTTGTAGCGCTTTGCCCGCCGGCAGTGCCATGGAAAACTTGTCCAGCACAAGCTGCACCGGACGCGCGCCTGCGCCGTTGCCATACGAGAGTTTGCCGCGCTCCACATCGAGCTGCACATCCAGTGACTGCATCAACTCCGCACCGCGATTACCTTGCGCCGCAATGCGCAAATCAAACCGGCCCAGATGGCCTTTGACATCGGGCAGGCCGAGCAGCAACCCGGCCAGGTTGCCCAGGCTGGATTCATGCGTGCCGAGCGCCACATCGAAGCGCGCCGGATTTTTTCTGGCATCGATGTGCGCGCTGCCCGACAGATGCACATCGGCCAGCGCAGCCTGTATCGGCACATTCAAACGACCATGATCGAGCTTCAGTTGCACCATCGCATCGTGCACATCGCCGGGCAGGTTCAGCCATTTCCCCACGCGCAAAGTCATGTCGACATCCGTGTTGTTGAGCGCACGCAGATCAAAATTGGCCTGCGCCAGTTCGCGATATATTTCGGCCAGGCTTTGCGCAGGCGCATCAGCCTCATTGGGCTTGCCTGTCATGAACGGGCGCGTATCCAGCGTGGGCAGGCTGAGTTGTCCCTGCACCCTGGTGCGCGTACCGCCGTAATCTAAATCAAGGGAGCCGTTGAGCGCAGTGTTGCCCATGTCGCCATCCAGGTTCGCCAGCTTGACGCTGCCCGGTGCATACGTCACGTCGCCCGCGATGCCGGCCTTGCCGACGGGCGGCAGGCTGGTTTGCAACAGGCGCTCGAATTCGTTCAGGTTCTGTGTGGCAAGTGCGAAGTGGATGTTGCCACTGGTGTTGGTGACCTTGCCTTTGAGCGTCAGTTTCGAACTCAGGAAATTCAGCGAGAGGGCTACGGGCCAGGGCTGCTCGCCGTCAACCAGTTCAGCCAGGGTGCCGCCGGTGAATTCGATCTGGTAGGGAAAGGTTTTTTCCACCGTTCCGTTCAGACTCAGCGAAATCGGCTGGCCGGAAGGAATATGTGCGACAAGCGATTTCAACTCGAAGAAATGGCGCTTGCCATCGTTGCCGGTGAATTCCACATCTAGCTTGTTCAGCGATACGCGCTGGATGTCGAGTCGTGCGAGCAGGCGATTGTCTCCGGTGGACGCAGTCTGATTCGCGTCGGGTGTTTGCGCTGCTTGCTGCTTGAACGTCCAGTTGTTGCTGCCGTCCTTGTGCGTTTGCAAACGCAGATGTACTTCGCTGCCCGACAACTGTTCAATTTGCAGATGTCCCCACAGCAAGTGCCACAGATCCAGTTCCAGCCTCGCTTCGCCCAGGCTGGCGAATTCATCGCCGCTGAAGCCGAGTGCATTGGCAATTTGCAAGCCGCCCACATGCAATTTCGGGCGGGCGGAAATTTCGAGTTGCAGGGGGCCGACGAAGCGCACTTCGCGTCCCAACGCTACGGTAAGCTTGTCGGCTATATCCTTGTCATGCGCAGAGGCATCGAGCCTGATGCCGATGACTGCAACATAGAGCACGGCCAGTGCGAGCAATGCCGCCACGATGCGCAGTGCCTTGAGTATCTTCGAGCGAAGTGGTGTATGAGTGACGGGGTTCTGCATGTCGGCCTTGCCCGGATACTGTTTTTCCGGGGTGGCTTCATGCTACCAGTTTTTTCCTGCCCGGCGTAATACAGACAATACGTCCAATCGGTTATAAGTTGGTCACGACGACCCTATTTGGATTTTCCGGATAGCAGAAATGGATTTTTCAACTTAAAGGAGGAGAGCGTGCTGCAACAGATCATTGATAGATTTCAATGCGATTCCGACCTCTCTGCTTGGCAAGATAAAGCGCCTGATCTGCTTCGTGAATGAGATGGTCGAGGTCGTCGGTATCTTGCGTCATGGTGATGCCAATCGACAGGGTGGCGCGGATCTCGATCTCGCGCGAACGAATTTCAAATCCTTCGACCTTGCTGCGCAGTCGTTCGGCCACCATGGTGGCTTCTGCCAGATTGGCCTCGGCCAGGAGCACGGCAAACTCCTCGCCGCCGTAGCGAACCAATAAATCCTGCGGACGCAAATTGTCTTGCACGCATCTGGCGATGCTTTTCAGTGCACCGTCCCCGACCAGATGCCCATGGGCATCATTGATCTTCTTGAAATGGTCGATATCGAGCACCATGACACCGAACGGTTTTTTGTTTCGCATGCAGCGCTGTATGGTGCGCGGAAAGGCCTTGTTCATCCAGTGCCGGTTATACACTCCGGTCAATGCATCGATATACGCCTGCTGTTCAAATAACTTTTCCCGGATTGTCGAATTGATGATGGCTTTGTTGTCATTGCGCATGCGGCTGACAAGAATGCCCAGAAGATTACCCGCCACCTGGTGCGAGTTGTTGAGCAACGACCAGACCGTATCGATAGGAATGGACAGGATACGTGCCGGTTCGGCAGCGACGACGAGCGCTGAAGGATTCTTGCCATCAACGATCGAGATCTCCCCCACGCACTCTCCGGCGCTGAGCACTGTGTATTGCTGTGACTCCTTTTCGAGCAGATACACATTCAGGGAGCCTTCGAGTATCAGGTGAAGATGCTCATTCTGCGAATCCGGCTCAATCAGTCTTTCGCCGGCTTTCAGGGTGCGCAGTGTGCTGTGTTCCAGCATGTACTTCACACTCTCAAAATCAATATCGCTGAACAAGTCGTTGTTTGCTATCAGGTCGAGATCGAGTGGATTCATTTGGATTAACCAGAAGTGCTTCAGATGCCTAATTTTAAAGCAGTTTGGCAAAACACCATAGCGAAAGCGGTTAACCGGCAAGATCAAGAACCAAAGTTATCGGTCCTTTGGATACACTTTGGATACCTGGTCACTGCAAGTCGCAAGAGCAAATGCTCAGTCCGCTCATGTGTCACTGCATCTTTCTGACCAGGGTGAAACTCAACGGGTTTGTCTCACCGTGACGTTCTACTTCGATGGTCAACCTAGTACCTGCCGGTCCACGAATCAGCTCCACCAATTGCGAGACGCTCAACTCCTTCACTTCTTTCCCGTCCACCCGCCGTATACGGTCGCCCGCTTTGATTCCGGCATCGGCCGCCGGCAAATTGGGTACAACGCCCTTAATGAGTTGGGGATCTGTTTCTGTGAGTTGCAGGCCGACAAGCCCGACGTCTTTCGGGAGTTGATTGTCAGTGCTTGCATTACCTTGTGGCTCCGGTCTTCTGAATACTAGCGTCCCGGGCAACTCTCCCGTCTTCGTTACGCCGGTGCAGGAATCCAATCCGGGCAATAGTCCGGCATCCCTGTCAACCTGGAATTGGCCCACTTGAAAGTTGAGCGTGAGCTGCTTGCCATCCTCACTCACGGTGCCCGTAAACTCGCCTTGATCGTCCGGTATCGTGCAATCCGAAAGACCTTCAATAAACGATCCGCGAGTGCGCGTCCCTTTAATGGACGATCCCTCGATGCGCCCTTTAAATATCACCTCGGCGCTGCCTCTGGGTATTCTGTCCATCTTTCCAAGCAGAAAACCACCATCACTGATCAGCTTGATTCCGCCTGTCGACGAATCAATCTGCTCCGTGGCTTTAAGGTTGAACTCCAGCTTGTCTACCGAAATTACATAGGTTGATTTCCCGGCGTTCCAGTTGCCGGAGAAGTTCGCTACTGTATTGACCTTCTCCTGCCTGTACTCCAGTTTGATGATTTCGTCCTGTATTTTCTGGGCATCTTCTGCCTGGGGTGACAGAACCAGATATCGCTTGTAACTCTTGATGGCCTCATCGAACTGCCCGAGCTTCACCTGCACCGAGCCGAGGTTGTACCAGGCGGCGGAAAGAGATGGATCGAGCTCCGTGGCGCGTTGAAATTCCTGAGCGGCTGGTGCAAGCTCCGCCGCGCTCTTGGCCATTTCGATGGCGGCAATGCCTCGGACCATATGCCGCCTGGCGTCGGCCGCACCTTCTTCTGCCAATGCCGTCAGTGTTGCCAGCAACGGCAGCAATAACAATAAATACCGGATTTTGACTTTCATGGTTTGCTCCCTGCTATGAAGTATCACTGCGTCGCTGGTGTAACCTTCTTTCGCTCGTACTGTTCTTGCTGTTCGAGTCGGGCCAGTTCTGCCGCTGTGCGTGCGCGGTCTGCCTTTGCCTTTGCCAATGCTTCTTTGGTGCGCCGCAAGGCATCGCTTTCTTCTTGTGGCTTGTTTGGATCGGCAACCTTCAGTTCTTCCTGCGCAATCGCGTGCTCGCGGACGGCAATTTCCCGATCCTGTTTTGCAAGGGATTCGCGCGATGTTGAAATGCGTTGGTCGATTATCGCCAACGAAGCCGGATCGGTTGGTACATCGACACGTGTTGGATTCGGCGGTTGCGGAACGCCCGGAGTAACAGGCGTGCAGTCTGCCGCCCGTTTTTCCCAGCTTTCTCCCGGCTGATTGCGAGCAATACAATCCAGTTGCGATCTGGCCAATCCGCCAGAAGGCGGTGGAACCGGTTTCAGTGAAATATTGTTGTCGGGTTCCGGGGCAGACGGGGGGCCTTTGAGGGAAAGGCGCAGTAGTTGCAGCTCTTGCTGATCATGCTCTGCCTGCTCGCGCTTTGCTGCATCCAGTTTTCTTTTCTGTGCTGCGGCCGCCTTGTTCGCTGCCTCTTTTGATTCTGATGATTTGTTGCCGCCTTTCTGGCTTCCGGTAGGAGGATATAGTCCCGGCCGGTATTGGCATCCACCGGAAAAATCACCCACGGGCCGGCTTATTACATAAGAGTTGCACTCATGCTCGGATGCCCAGCAGTGACCTGAAGTCCCGGTACCGCGCTGAACAAAGGTCGACCAGTTCACGCAGTATTCCGCGTTTACCGGGGAATTCCAGAACATCAACAGGAAAACAAGACTGCGCCATATATATTTATGAGTCATCTGTACTCCATGGAGTATCGCGGATGAATTGGCTGTATACCACCGTCCTTCAGGGCTTCGCACCCTTTCCTGCAAAAACTTTCGAGGCAAATGGACCGGAGTAGCTTTGGATCCTTAAAGTTGACCTCAGCCTTTTACCAGATATTTTCGATAATACCCCATCACGCGCGGCACATATTCCGTTGTTTCCGGATAAGGCGGGATCTGGTTGCCATATTTTGCAACCGATGCCTCGCCTGCATTGTAGGCGGCGAGCGCCAGATTTCTGTCGTTGTTGTACTTCTTCAACAGGTAGCGCAGATATCTTGCGCCACCGCGCAGGTTTTGTAACGGGTCTAGCGGATCGGCGACACCGTAGCGCCTGGCGGTCTCCGGCATCAATTGCATCAGTCCTATTGCGCCTGCCTTGGAAACAGCCTTGGGGCTGTAGCGCGACTCGACCGAGATCACCGCATGTAGCAGCGCGCTTTCCAAGCCATAGGTGCGAGCAACTCTATTGACCATGCGGTCATACAATATTTTGTCGGCGATATGGTATAGCGGCTTGCCTGTATATGCTTCGGGGACCACGACGATTTGAATGGCCGGTTTCAGGTTCATTGCTGTGCGGTCACTGTTGGTTTGAATGATGCTTAAATTCGCGACGCCTGTATTGGCGACTGAGGTTAAAACATCTGCGCGCACCGGTTGCATGCAAAGTGTGCTTATCGCAATGAGGGTAACTGCCGACAATATTGGTATTCTTTCCAGTGCTTTCATGGCTAGCTCCTATAAATAACTTCCAAAGTAACTGAGTCTATTTTTTTGTAGGTAACTCGTTCGAATGGTGAAATTGCTCCGGTACTTTTCGGGTACATTGACCTGTAACTTGCGCGGCGGCGCACGCTGGGGAGCGTGGGATTGGCCAACAAGCAGGATATCCGGGTCGTCCTCGACCGGATCGCGAACTTGTAAATCCATTCTGTAGAACATAGGACAACAGGAACCGGGTTGGGCTAACCCCGGTAATTTTGGAATTGCTTGAACTCGCCCCCCGCTCAAAGGGGCAAGCTCCGGTTGAAAGTGATCAATCAAATTTCCCGTGGCTTTAACGCGCGCCTTTGTGATCCTTTTGGCCTTCGTTTTTGTGTCTGCCGGCGACTTCCTTCGTTTCCGCTTTCTGCTTCTGCTTGCTGACTTCTTCAGCCGGGTATGGTTGTGTTGGTGCAGGCTGCTGGCTCGGTATATTGGTTGGCTGGGTCATGTAAGTCTCCTGATTGGGCGCTGCGCCGGATTTTCATTCACATCTCCAACGATGTGATGAGATTGCAGCTTGCCCCCAACCGAGCGCGGGCTCTGTGCGTTAGTTAACACAAGCACACATAGCAGTTAATCAAAACGAGCATCTCCTCTGCCTTATGTGCGAGGAATTGCCAATATTCTGGATAACGAGGTTGCCGAACTGAATGGAGTACTGCCGGAAGTGCCGTTTAGCTGATGGACTCGCCATCACATGGCGAGTCCATATTCACAGATATTTTCTGCAAGAGTGAATAAACAATTCAAAACTGAGCCCTTTGAAACTCCTGAACCGAAAGTGCAGAAAGATCATCACGCTAAGTATTGCAGCAAAAAAACACCATACGGAAAAGAACGCTGCATAGTAAAACCAGAATGCCACCACAAAAAGGACAAAAGCCAACGCGCCGAAAAGATTGACTATGCGCTGGCTGGAGAAGAGCGCACTCACACAGGTGGCAGCGATATACAGAACCAGGACGGGCGGGATATGAAAATGCGGAAAAACGTAAACAATATGTCCGCGAATCTCGGAGGTGATCGGATATCGAACGATGAAATAGAGTAGATAGACAGCGACCGCAATGCCTGTCAATTGAAATCCCCGGATTACCTTCTTGCGCCAAGGGACTGTTTCCATGAATCCGATGGAAAATGGGACGAATACGGGCCACATTACGTGCGAGAACAGTACGAACACATACGTCATGACAACATTGAGGGTCTCTCCATCAAACTGAAATGACAACCATAGCAAGCCCTCGATGAATTGCTGCATTCCGAATAAAAGCGGAATCATCGCAAAGAAAACTTCCTCTCTGCGTTTTCGCAATTTTATTGTTACCACGCCGATCAGCGTCAGAACGGCGCCTGCTGAAAAACTTGCTGCAGCACAAAAACACATTGAGATTATCCTTGGGGATTGCCAGAAAGCTGGTAAAGATCCGGAACGAAACTTTCAAGCGGGGTCAAAAGATGCAGTATCGCATGATGTTCCGCATTTGCAGGCTTTCTGAAAGAAACTGAAGGTATCGAAATCGATTTCTTTTCAGCCAGCCTTCTTCAAAAGCCATTTGACTCTGATACCCTTGGTTATGAACGAGAGTAGTGGACATTTCGGTGCTGCCTGCCAAAAAGGCCGGCCGTTGCTAATCAGGCGGATTTTCCAGTACTGGATGACTAGCGTGTGCTACTGCGTCCGTCCAACCGCCTTCGCCATTTTCCATCACGAAACGCCTCAAGAAGTAACTGTGCCTTGCCGGGTTTCAGATCGGTGAATACCGATCCTCGACCAAAGAAATCATTCAGTCCCGGTATGGTTGCAAGGTCCGCGCGTGTCACTTTGGCAAAACCCATCGACCATTCGGAGAATGCTCTTTCTTGTATCGGCATTTCAATCAGTTTGATTACGTGGGCATGGCGCGTGTCGCGTTCAATTCTGAAATACAGATCGTGCAATGTCTTTGGATCACCTTCCAGAATTTGAAAGAATGATCCATCAACGTAGAGCAACATGCCGGTCAGGTCGTTCTGTTCATTGAACTTTCGAGCAAATGCGAGAAGATCAACCAGTTCGCTTTGCTCAAATTGATGCGTGCCAACACTGCTATAGGCGAGAAGAATGAGATCGTTTGTATCGTTCATGTTCGGCTCCCGCAGGATAGGAATCTGTTTTTAGCTTAGCACGGTGATTTGCTATTTACCAACCACTTGGGGCAGATGCCGCTCTGTCTCTGCCCTCGTCCAGAGGACTTATTCGGCGTTTGCTTAAATATATCAACGCAAAATTTAATAGCAATCGAGATCAGCCTCCGTTGCCTATATAAATAGGGCTCCGTTTCCATGTACTACTAGTGCACCAAGAATATTGGTACCATTCCGACTCGCCTGGATTCGAATCCACTGTTCGAACCCGCCCTTCAAATCGCTACAGGAGGAATCAAATGGGTACCGCATTTATCATTTTCCTGGTGATCATTGCTGCCGTCATTTTTTATGTGGTGTCTATTTTCAACCGTCTGGTGGCGCTGAAGAACCGTTTCAAGAACGCCTTCGCGCAGATCGAGGTGCAGTTGAAGCGGCGCTACGACCTGATTCCCAATCTGGTCGAGACGGCCAAGGGCTATATCAAGCACGAACGGGAAACGCTGGAGGCAGTCATCCAGGCGCGCAACACTGCGGCCAGCGGTCTGAGCCTCGCTCACAGCGATCCGGGCAATGCCGATGCGATTCAATCCCTGGGACGGGCGGAAGATAGCCTCGCGGGTGCGTTGGGACGTCTTAACGTGGTGATGGAGGCCTACCCCGATCTTAAGGCCAACCAGAACATGATGCAGGTATCGGAAGAGCTGACCAGCACCGAAAATCGCGTCGCTTTTGCGCGCCAGGCTTTCAACGATGCGGTGACCGAATACAACATTTACAAACAGTCTTTCCCGCCGAATTTCTTCGCCATCGCGTTCGGTCACGGGCAGGATGCAGCCTTGCTTGAATTCGAAGATCACGCAGCCATTCAGGCCGCACCCAAGGTGTCGTTCTGATCTGATCGCGGGTCATGAATTTCTTCGAGGCCCAGGCCAGGGCGAAAAGCCAAACCGGTTGGCTTTTGCTGCTGTTCACCCTTGCAGTGGCGGGAATCGTTGTTTTGACCAATCTGCTGGTAATGGCGATCATCATCGTCCATCAGGACACCATCCACCCTTCCTCGCTCAGCTTTTGGCAGCGTTTCGATTGGCAACTGTTCAGTATGGTTGGCATCGCCACAGTTACGCTCGTCGCTCTCGGCAGCCTTTACAAAATGCTGTCGCTTTCCGGCGGCGGCAACGTCGTCGCCGAGATGCTGGGCGGCAGTCTGGTCCCGCGCAACACCGATGACCCGGCACAGCGACGCTTGATCAACGTGGTCGAAGAAATGGCCATCGCTTCCGGCACCCCGGCCCCGCCTGTCTATCTGCTGAACGATATGGGCATCAATGCCTTTGCCGCCGGCCTCACTCCCTACAACGCGGTCATCGGTGTGACGCGCGGCGCCATCACGTATCTGAGCCGCGATGAGCTGCAGGGCGTCATCGCCCACGAGTTCAGCCATATCTTCAACGGCGACATGCGCATGAACATCCGCCTGATGGGCGTGCTGCACGGCATTCTGCTTATCGGCCTGACGGGCTATTACCTCTTGCGCGCGACGCGCTACACCACCGACTCACGCAGCCGCGAAACTGGCGGCGTGGTGGCCGCCATGGCATTGCTGGGTGTGGGTTTGGTAGTGATCGGCTATGTGGGTTTCTTCTTCGGCCAATGGATCAAAGCCACGGTCAGCCGCCAGCGCGAATATCTCGCCGATGCCAGCGCCGTGCAATTCACCCGCAACAAGGACGGTATCGCCGGTGCCCTGAAAAAGATCGGCGGCTCCACCTGGGGCTCGCGACTGGAAAACCCGTCGGCGCGGCAATACTGCCACGCTTATTTCTCCGACGGTGTCGGCGGCTTCCTGGAAGAGTTGTTCGCTACGCATCCTCCCTTGGAACAACGCATCGAGTTCATCGACCCGGGCTGGGACGGCAAATTTGTCGAGCCCAAAGTTCAGGATGTTGCCGTCGCCCGGGCGCCGGCAGATATCGCTGCCGCCCGTACGGCCGTGTTGGCTGGTGCGGTGATGGCAGGCGTGCTGACGCCGGACGACGCTATCGCCACCGTCGGTAAGGTGAACCAAAATCAGGTCGACCGCGCCCGCGATATTCTGTCCTCCATTCCCGATCCTTTGCGGCAAGCAGCCGCCGAGCCCTTCGGCGCCCGCGCGGTGATTTACTGCTTGTTGCTCGACAGCAAGGCCGACATCCTATCCAGGCAGCAGGCAACGCTTGCCACACAGGAGGACGTGGCAGTGGCGCAACTTACCGAGCAACTGCGCGCCGATATCCCTAATTTGCCAGCAGCGGCGCGCCTGCCGCTGGCGGGCCTCGCCCTGCCGTCGCTGCGCACCTTATCGAAGGGGCAATACGATCAATTCCGCACCGTGGCACAAGCGTTAATCGCGGCCGACAACAAGGTGGATCTCAATGAATGGACGCTGACGCACTTTCTGATGCGCCAGCTCGACGAACACTTCGGTCTGCAAGCGCCAGCCAAGGCCAGATTCGGAATGCTCGGCGACGTTAATCGCGAAGCGTCGTTGCTGATCTCCCTCGTGGCCCACGCCGAACACCAGGGTGCCGCTGACGCCGCCGAACTCGCTTTCAACGCCGGCATCACTGCTGCGGGTGCCACGGCATTGAAGTTCGTACCGCGCGAAGAGTTGCATCTTGGCGATCTGGACGCGGCCATCGACAAACTGGCGGAACTCAAGCCGCTGCTCAAGCCACGCGTTATCAAAGCCTGCGCCGCCGTCATCATGTTTGACGGCAAGGCAACCACCCGCGGACATGAACTGTTGCGCACAATCGCCAGTTGCCTGGACAGCCCGATGCCGCCGCTACCGGCGCCTGAGAACTGACAACGAATAGCCAAGCGGAAGCCTGGCATCAGCCGCGTACTATTTCGGCTTCTTCCCGATGATGTCTTTCCATCCCACTGCAGTATGGCAAGTCTCGCATTGCTTGCCTTCTTTGCCTTTGTGCACGTCGTCTTTCGCATGGCAGTAATCGCAATCGGCCCTGAATTTTTCATCTTCGTAAATGCGACGCTTGTGACAATCCACGCATTTCGGCCCGATGTGCTTGCCGATTAAACGATAGTCGGTTGCCTCGTAGTGATCGTAGGGCAATATCTCTTTCCAATTCTGCTCGACATGGCAGGTATCGCACATCGGCCCGAATGTAGTCTTGTGTTTGTCGTCCTTCTCATGGCAGTCGAAGCACAGATTCGCCTGCAACTTGTCGTTGAGACGGCCGCTTTTGTGGCAATCCGCGCATTTGACTTGTTTGTGCTTGCCCAGCAGGGGTTTCCTGGTTTGCCTGTCGTGATCGAAGACGATTTCTTTCCAGTCTTTCTCGGCATGACAGATCTCGCACTTCGGCCCGAAGATATTTTGGTGCTTGTCATCTTTCTGGTGACAAGAAATACAGGTTGTCTTCAACTTGCCCCTGGTCCAGTCGGCTTTGTGACAGCTCTCGCATTTGACCTGCTGGTGCCTGAAGAGCAAAGGATAGGCGGTATTTCTGTCGTGATTGAACTGTGTCTCTTTCCAGTCTTTCTCGACGTGACAATCATCGCATTTGGTTCCAAAAATGCCTTTATGCCTGTCGTCCTTCTTGTGGCAGGATTTGCATAACAAGGGAGTGCCCTTGTACCTTTCTCCCAGATGGCAACTCGCGCATTTGACCTGCCTGTGCTTGAAGAGCAGTGAGTAGGTGGATTTTCTGTCGTGATCGAACTGTGCCTCTTTCCAGTTTCTTTCGGTGTGACAATCTTCGCACATAGTTCCCAGATGCCCCTTATGCTTGTCGTCCTTCTTGTGACAGATATTGCATTGCTTGGGCGTTTCCCTGTACTTGTCATCCAGGTGGCACTTGATGCACCTCACCTCATTGTGACGTCCCAGCAATTTGTATGCGGTGTTGTTGTGATCGAAGGCGAGTTTTTTCCAGGTCTTTTCGGAATGGCATCGTTCACAGTCCGATCCCATCATGCCTTTATGTTTGTCGCTCTTCTTGTGGCACTCATTGCAAACGGACGGAGCTTCGCTGTATTTCTTGCCTGCCTTGTGGCACTTTTCGCATTCGACGTAAGGGTCGGCATGTGCGTCATTCAGCGGGTAATCGGTTTTGGCATGATCGAATTTCGCCTTGTCGAGGGATACGATCAATGCATAACGTCCTTTGTGGTCGGAATGGCAGTCGTTGCATTCCTTGCCGGCTTCCAGACGTCCGTGGAACCCGCGTTTCTCGGCAATGTCCTTGCCGACCTCTTTATGACAGAGGGCGCATAGGCCGGATTGCGCTTTCTTGTCAAACTTTGTGTGGCACTTCTCGCAGGCTTCTTCCAGCTTGGCATGCTTGTAGATGAGATCGCCGGGCATGACCAGCTTGTCCGCCTGGGACTGAAGAGGGTAAACCAGGAACAAGCCCGCCAATGCAAACGCACGAAAAATATTCATCATATTCACCTGCGAAAAAGGAAGACTGAAAACTGAACAAGTCTACCGAGCGCGAGGTGATGAATGCTGACAAATGCTGACGGGCCTGGTGCCGTTTTTGGCTTGCCGGCCAATTCAAAGGGAACAGCGCGGAATAATACAGGACAGTATCAAATTGTCGCCGGGCCAAATCAGTCTGGGACAGACGGCAACTAGTCGTTCGGCGGGAACTGCAGCGAGCAGGACAGGACGCCCGCCGCAAACAGGTTTGCGTTGTGCCCAACAAATGCGCCGGGCATCAGCTTGAAACACACCAGGGTGGCGGTGACCTTGCGGATTTTTTGTTGTGTCATCAGTTCCCAGGCGGTATCAAACTCGTCCGGCGTGAATACCAGCTCAATGCCCAGACTGCTTTGGTCCGGTATGTCGGTGAAGTACAGCCGTCCGATTTCGCCACTGTCTACTCCTTTTTCCGCTGCCACGTAACCCGAAGTACCGGATGCGATATTGA
>CAYOJU010000016.1:0-28132 GCA_964404355.1 uncultured Sideroxydans sp.
CGTCTTCACCCGGATAACTGGTATCCAGATTCGGCGACACGACGAAATCGGCACCGGGAGCCCAATCATGATTCACCGGCAACTTTGGAGCCGATGTACGCGGAGTATCCAAATGCAAATCGAGCGGATCGCCTCCAGTCAGCGGGAAAGCCAGATCGTTGGTACGCGGCGGTGTGGCCGAGCCCAAGGAAGGCGTTGCCCCGGACAAAGCACCCGGCACGCCCGCGAACAACTCGTTCGCAATGCGTTCAATCATGGTGACATCCGGCACGAAGCCTTGACCGCCGCTCAACGCGCTCACATCTCCATGTGCGGGGATGCTGGCTGCGCTGATATCCGGAATGCTGTCTGGATTTGGCAGATTACTTGTTGTATTCATGGTACTTACCCACTTCGACATCTTCGAGCACGGCAAGTGCGTCTTCGGTCAGCACAGCGAGTGAGCAATACAGCGAGATCAGGTAAGACGCGATGGCCTTGCGGTCAATGCCCATGAAGCGTACGGACAAGCCCATGCTTTGTTCGCCCGGCAGGTTCGGTTGATACAGACCGACCACGCCCTGGCGGCTTTCACCGGTGCGCAACAGGATGATGCTGGTCTTGCCTTTCACCACGGGAATCTTGTCCGACGGGATCAGCGGAATACCGCGCCAAGTAAGGAACGGCGAACCGGAGATGGTAACGGTGGGTGGAGGCACGCCGCGACGGGTGCATTCGCGACCGAAAGCAGCGATTGCCGCGGGGTGCGCAAGGAAGAAGCCGGGTTCTTTCCACACTTTGCTGATCAGTTCGTCCAGATCGTCTGGAGTCGGTGCGCCAGCACGGGGCTTGATAGTCTGTCCTGCTGAAACGTTTGTCAGAAGACCGTATTCCTTGTTATTGATGAGTTCGCTTTCCTGACGTTCTTTCACTGTTTCGATGGTCAGGCGCAACTGTTCGCGGATCTGGTTGTGCGGGCTGCTGTAGAGGTCGGACACGCGTGTATGCACATCCACCACCGTATTCACGGCAGAGAGCATGTACTCACGACCCCACTCTTCGTAATCGACGAAGGTTTGCGGCAGTTCGCGTTCGTCGCGTTGCGAACACGCAACGGTCACGCGCGAAGCGTCCTTCACTTTGTTAACGCGGTAGATACCGGCTTCAAGAGGAACCCAGCTCAACAATTGCGGCAGCCAGCGCGGCGTGATTGTCGACAGCATGGGCACTGTTTTGGTGGCATTCGCCAGCGTACGTGCGGCGACATCGCTTAGGGCCAATTGGTCTTTTGAGTGGTCTACAGCCATGGTTTAACTCCTTAGAAAATATACTGCTAAAGTTATCTGAAAAAATGCTAAGCGATGGTGATGCAGATTGAGGGTTGGTTCAACCTGCTATAGCCACCAATCTGCCCCCTTCGCCCGTAGGCAGGAGAAGGGTTGGGGATGAGGGGCTGGGCTGTGCCATAAACTTTGTTGCTGTGCCACGACCCTCACCCTACCCCTGAAAGAACTACTAGCCATTCGACTAAGCCCGCAAGCGGGCAAGTCGCTGGTTATCTCCCGCTTGCGGGCGAGGGAATAAGTACGGTGGGTTCACTGCTGATTATCTTCCCCAGGCCGGAGAAGGGATATGGGTAAAAACACCTAGGCATAGATCGCCTGATCATTGATGTTCGCAACGCGCAATCATGGAAGACAGCTGGATATCCAGCGCGCCTGCCAGCTTGGACACCGTGACGATGGAAGGCACCGCCCTACCCCGCTCCACTTCACCCAGATACGAGCGATTGAGGTCGGCACGTTCGGCCAGCTGTTCCTGCGACAAGCCGCGTTCCTCGCGCAGTTGCCGTAGCACCATTGAGAATTGCTCCAGGGTCATGCCTTTACGGCCTCAAGCCTGGGCAATTCATGTTGCGAACTGGCCTGAGTAATGACACTGCCCGGCGGCACACTGCGCGTGAGCCACACGTTGCCGCCGATGCTGGAACCCTTACCGATGGTGACCCGGCCAAGAATGGTCGCGCCGGCATAGACCACCACATCGTCTTCGAGGATAGGATGGCGCAGAGCGCCCTTTTCCAGCACGCCGTCTTCGCCCACGTTGAAGCGCTTGGCCCCCAAGGTCACCGCCTGGTAGATGCGCACGCGCTCGCCGATGATGGATGTCTCGCCGATCACCACACCGGTACCATGGTCGATGAAAAAACCGGAGCCGATCTGCGCACCGGGGTGGATATCAATACCAGTCTCGGAATGCGCCAACTCGGAGACGATGCGCGCGATCATCGGCACACTGAGACCGTACAGCACGTGCGCCAGACGGTAATGAATGACGGCTTGCGCGCCGGGGTAGCACAGCAGGATCTCATCAACACTGTGCGCCGCCGGGTCTCCGTTGTAAGCGGCACGCATGTCGGTATCCAGCAGACTGCGCACTTCCGGCAAAGCCGCTGCAAAGGTGCGCACGACATGTACCGCACGCGCTTCGAAATTGTTGTGCGGCTCTTTGCCCAGTTGCCGTGAGGTGTAGTGCAGCTCCAGCAACACTTGCTGGTGCAGCGCATGCAGCGCGCTATCCAGCGTGTGCGCTACAAAGAAATCTTCGCTTTCCTGGCGCAGGTCGGGCGGTCCGAGACGCATGGGAAACAATGCACCGCGCAGCCCGGCAATGATGTCGCGTATCGGTCCCGGCGCAGGCAGTTCGCGACCGCCACACTCGTGGTTGCGTGCACAGGATTCGCGCCAGCGGCGGCGCACTTCGCGCAAGTCGGCTACGACAAGCTCCAAGCCCCAATCGGCGGGCTGCTGAAATACCTCGTTCTTGCTCATCAATCTTTAGCCCAGGGCAAATCGTATGCGCGCCAGCCGTTGCCATGCCCCTGCACACCCTCGAAACCTTCGGTCACGTTGTACACGTTCCTGAAACCGAGCCTGCTCGCCGCCTCGGCAGCAGCAACAGAACGCCTGCCGCTGCGGCACAAAAACAGAATCACATCCTGCCTGTTAACCCTGCTTTCAAGTTGGCGCATGAAATTCGGGTTCCTTTCCAATGGATTGCCGGTTGCCCATGCGATATGAATCGAATCCGGCACATAGCCCACAGTTTGCAGTTCGTCTGCCGTACGCACATCGACCAGCAGCGCATCGCCATGGGCAAAGAGATACCACGCCTCTTCCGGTGTCACATCTCCGGCATACTGCAGACCGGCTCGCCGGGCCGTTTCGCGCGCTGCACTAAAAATGGCATGCGACTCTGTTGAAGTGTTAATTGCATTGGCGGTGGACATACGGACTCCTCAAATGTTAGCCAACCGGATGCGCATGCATCCAGATCAGCGATGGGTAGAATCGTATTCCTGCCTGCTTAGAACAAAAACAAAGAAATGTTGATAAGTAAAGCTGAAATGGGAATAAGGCTTGAGGAACGTGGAAGTGAGATGGGAAGGAGCAGGATGCCCCTTCCACCGGTCATTCGGACAACAGTTAGTCTTTGATGCGGAAACTGTCGTGGCAACCCTTGCAGGTCTCGCCGAGCTTGCCGAACTGCACCTTGATCGCGCCTGCATCGCCGGACGCAGCCACCTTCGCCAACTCATTGGCTTCCTTGTTGAAAGCGATGGCAGCCTTCTTCGCATCTTCCTGCTTGTCAAAGAATTCCGGTTTCAGGCGTGTTTTTTTCCAACCTGTCGCATCAGCTGTACCGGCACCGTACAACGCCCCCAAACCGGAATTGGCCACAGCGGCAATTGCATTCGCCGCTGCAATGACCTGATCCTTGTTGAATGTCTCGGGATGTTCAACGACCTGGCTCTTGATCTTGGAGCAGTTCCAGGCCGCGAATGAATAGGCGGACTGACGGAATTTTACCTGTTGATCTTCAGCCTGCCCGGCAACTGCTGCGGTGCTGGCTGTTGCGATAATGACTGCCAATGCTAATTTGAATTTCACTTATAACTCCTTCTTGGTTAGATAAACCCAAATAATCCGTCAGGCCCAAACCCCCTCCAACTCCCCCTTATCAGGGGGAGAGCCAAACCCGCTCCTCCCCTGATAAGGGGAGGCTGGGAGGGGTTTGACCCTAATGAAAAACCGGGACAAACGAAACGACCTGCAAAACTACCAGCCGGGTGCGGACGCAGGAACTGCAGGTGCCGGGGCAAAATGCTGCACCCCGTTGCTCACGCCCCACACAACCACACCGGCAATCGCGAGTGCCACCACAAAACGCAGCACCCCCGCTTTTACTACTGAAACTGCCTGATCTTTTGGTACCGCCACTTTACCGGTCAGCATGGGCACAACCAGATTGTGCTTTTTGACTCGGGCATAAAAGATGATCGCGACAATGTGCAACACAAGCAGCACGGCGAGCACATTGAAAGCCAATTCATGCACCCCTCTCAATTTGTCGCTCAGCGCCTTGTCCACGAGGCTGAACAGCGGCCCCTGAAAGGCGATGTCATCATTGGCAAATAAACCTGCACCCACCAGAGTCGCCAGCACGCCCAGTAGCGCGAGTACCGACAGCGCCCCCAAGGGATTGTGACCCAGCCCTTGCCACTGTCCTTTCAGATAAGCCGCGATCTTCGCAGGCGTCGGAAAGAAACTGGCGAAACGCGCATGCGTCGATCCGACAAAACCCCAGATGATGCGAAATACCAGCAAGCCCAGGATCAGCGCACCGATGCGGCCATGCCAATCGATCAGGTTGCCGCCGATCTCACCGGTGACGATTGCGGCCAACACGGATAACGCCAGCAGCCAATGAAAAATTCGCAGCGGCAAATCCCAAACTTGAATCTTGACTGACATCTTTTGCTCTGCCCTATCTATGGTTAACGATGTTCGAGTCCGAAATTTTACCGGACGCATCCTCGCCGCGCATGCCGTCCTTGAAACCTTTTACAGCGCTGCCCAGATCGCTGCCGATAGTACCCAGTTTTTTTGTCCCAAAAACCAGCACCACCACCAGCAGCACGATCAGCCAATGCCAGATACTCAATGAACCCATTTTGATCTCCTATTTTGCACGTCCGGAAAAGCCCGGCGTCAGCGTTGCAATGCGGTAAGCCGCACCGCGTCCGACGATATAGAGGTAGCCCTTGTCCTTGCCTGCAAAGGCCAGGTTCTGCGGCTGTTTCGGCAAAGCAATCGTGCCTAGCGCTACGCCTTTAGGACTGAACACCTGAATACCCAAGTTAGAGGCGACATAGAGACGGCCTTTGGCATCGACCGCCAGACCATCCGCACCGCTGGAATAACTGCCGTTGTCGGCCTTGCGATACCCATCCAGTTTCGCAAATTCACGCTTGCCCTTTACCGAACCGTCTTTGGCGACATCGTATGCGAAGATATATTCGCCTGCCGTATTGGCCACATACAGTACCTTCTCGTCGGGGCTCAACTGGATACCGTTGGGACGCTCAATGTCTTTGGCGATGAGTGACAGCTTGCCTTTGGCATTGATGCGATATACGCCGGTGCGCGGTGGAGTTGCAGTTGCGCTGGCCGCGCCCGGTATCGAACCGGAATCGGTGAAGTAAATATCGCCGTGCTTGGCGCTCAGTACCAAATCGTTGGGACGGCCGAACGGCAAGTTATCAAACTGATCGGCCAATACCTTCTCCTTGCCCAGCGGATAAACAATGCCGACTTGGGTCTTCAATACTTGCACGCTCACCAGTTCGCCCTTGGCGTTGAATGCAAGACCGTTGGAGCCATTGCTGTTTTCCAGGAACGTTGAGGTTGAACCATCGGCTGCAATGCGTGTGATGCGATTTCCTCTTGTTTCAGTAAAGAGCAAGCTGCCATCGGGTGCGGCGATAGGGCCTTCGGTTCCCTCGAAGCCATCCTTGATCAGTTCAATTTTTGTTCCCGCAGCAACCACGCCTTCGATTGCCGGCGTTACCGTCGCTTCCGGTTGGTTAACCGCGAAGCAATACAGATAACCTGCACCGCCGGTTTTCACCAGATTTTCCTGGCCGCATCCACGGCTGGGGTGTGCTGAATTCCACGAAGTATTGCCGCCGCCGGTGCGGTCGAAGTGTCCAACCTGTACCGAACCTTCGGCAGCGCTGCTGGTGTAGTTGTGGCAGGTGTGATCAGCGGCATCAGAAAAGGCGCGACCATCGGGTTGCGAACCGGTCAGAATATCGTGCTCGTTTGGCGTGTCGCCCCTGCCTTTAACCACATCGCCTTTTTCAGTCAGCGCGGTGGAGCGGCTTAAATTGTTGCCCAGGCGCGCAGCTTCAACGACATCGCCATGCAGATGGAACACATCTTTTGCGACCTGATCGCCTTTCGCGTTGTACCAGGGGCCCGCACCGATGCGGTCACGCGCATTGATGGCTGGCTGCCCGTTCGCCGCTTGCGTGCTGAGATACGCGTGCCAGGTCTTGTTTCCCGCGCCCACCGCCGTTGCCAATTTGAGGCAATGCGCGTCTGCACCTTCCAAACCGCCCAGATCAGCCCCTTTGCCCACGCCAGTGCTGGTTACAAAGAAGCTCAGGGGAGGCAACGGCGCTTTCGGCGTAGCAGGCGCCACTGTAGACGCAGCCGGTGCGGCTACGGGCGTGGGCGCATCCGCTGCAAAAGCGGAAGACAGATTCAATAGCAATGCAGATATAACCAGCGGGCTTCTTTTCATGTTCTCTCTCGTATGTAATAACAAACAACTAACTTCTTTATCCGGCCTGATTCTCGGTCGCCAATCCCGTTGCTTCGTTCGCCAGTTGCACGTCTTCCGTAAGCGCTTCGTGTTGCTTGCGACGGAAGGTGATCCGCAGCCGTCTCCAGCCGATCACCACGGCACTGACACTGAGTACCAGGCCCAGCGCCACCCAGGTCAACATCCACGCGTCCCACAGCGGACGCTGGTAGAGCCAGCCGAAATCCCAGTGGTGCAAGGCGGAATACAACCAGCGGAACACGCGACGGCTGCGGTCCTGTTTGGCCAGCAAGCGGCCATCCTGCGGATCGATATAGAGATTCGTACCGACAGCATCGCCCAACTCGATGCGCAGCACCGGCAACGGGCGGTCTGCCACATCGCGGTGATAACGCAGGTAGTAGTAGCTGTCGTACTCCTGCAACAGCGTTTGTGCTTTCACCGGTACATCGCCCGCCAAACGGCGAACAGCCGCCAGTACCGAGGCATCATCGAAATGTGCGGATGTTCCGCTGATCGCGCGCAACTGGCGGCTGCCATCGCGGGTATAGGCAAATTCCACCGTTTCATCGCCGAGACGGCGCCAGGAAAGTTCCACCACATCGTGATTAACTCCACTGGTCGGCGATGGACGCCAGGCGCGCACCAATGTTGCATCTTCTGCGCCGACATAACGCACCAGTTCTTCCTTGCTCGGATTGGCAGGCGAGAACAGTTTCCACGGATTGTTGTTCAGAAATCCGCTGAGTCCCCAGGTCAGTGCCAGCAGACCTCCGACCAATCCACCCCAGAAATGCCATTTGAGCCAAAAATGACGATAGGGCTGTACGCGTCCTTCAGAGTATTTTTTCTTGCCGAAAAAGCCTGGGCGCCAGCGTATCCAGCCAACGATCAGGCCGGTAAGCGTCGCCACAATGACAGCGAATGCAGTCCAGGTCAGCACGTCGACGCGCGACTCACCCAGACTGGTCAATTCCAGCGGGCGGAACAGATGTACCCAGTTTCCGGCCCAGTAGAATCCGCGCTGAATTTGCGTCGTCGCGCTGACCACTTCGCCGGTGCGTGCCGAGATCAGCAGTTCGCTGCCCTTTCCGTCATCAACTGTGATGCGATGAAAAGGACGCAGCGCTTCCTGATTGCGCAGAATGGCAGGTTTATCGATCGTCTCGACAAACCTGACACGGGCGGCCGTATTGATTTCTTCTCTGCCCACCCAATTATCGGCAATCAGCAGCGCCTGCCCCGATGTCGTCTTATGTAATGTGCCATCGACTGCGGACAGCGCGAAACGCTGGCCTTTGCTGTCCTCGATCAGCCATATGGGTTCGCCTGCCTGCAGCAACAGATGTGCTTCAACGACCTGGTTCCCGCTGCTGGCCGCAGTCTTATTGCCAGAGTCGGCGGCAGATTTTTCAGCCGTCGCTGGTTTATTGCCGGATTGCGCATTGCGCTGTTCCGCGCTGCGTTCCCATGCCTCACCTGCACTGA
Source organism: uncultured Sideroxydans sp. (assembly GCA_964404355.1). Classification (GTDB taxonomy): domain Bacteria; phylum Pseudomonadota; class Gammaproteobacteria; order Burkholderiales; family Gallionellaceae; genus Sideroxyarcus. The sequence continues at coordinate 8,137 of CAYOJU010000016.1, forward strand.
GCCAACCGGGCTCTGTTATCAGCAACTCTCCATGTGCCAGCTGTTGCGCGCGCGTGGGCGTTGTCGGCTCGGCATAGATAATCACCAGCCCGGAAAAAAACCACAGCAACATGAACAGGGCCAGTGCGACCCCAACCCAGCGGTGAATTTCAAATAGCAAACGTTTCATCTGACGTCTTTATCCCGTAAAGTAAATATTTCCAATATAGGGTGGGCACGTTTTTGGTGCCCACGCGGTAAGTCATTTCAGCGTGGGCACAAAAACGTGCCCACCCTACAAGTACTCTATGCATCAGCAATTCCGATGCCAATCCATTTATGTCCAGCAGCACCGCGTCCAGCACGGGGTTCGATCATTTGAAAGAAATCGACCTGCTGCTTTCCGAGCAATAAATTCCAGCATGCTGTTGCTATCCAAGCAGGTCTCAATGAAATGCGTACTCGTTTTACAACCCGGATATGTAATCAGCCAGCGCCTGAATCTCGGTATCGCTCAACGATTTTGCGATGACATTCATCACACCGCCGGGACTGTTGGCGCGCTCGCCTTTGCGCCAATTGCGCAGTTGCTCGCGCAAATAGATCATGTGCTGGCCGCCTATCACGGGGGTGCACTCCGTAACGGAGTACTTGCCCTTCCCGGTTTCGCCGTGGCAGCTTTTGCAGGGCATGATATTTCTTGACATGTCTCCCCTGAAATAGAGCTCTTGAGCGACCTGGCTCTCTTCCCTGCCCTCGCTCTGCATGACTGGATTGCTGGCGAAGTACGCAGCAATATCAAAGCGATCTTCTTCAGTCAGCGCCTCTGCCATTACGGTCATCACAGGATGCTTGCGCTCGCCGGATTGGAAGTTTCTGAGCTGCTTGATGATGTAGTCGGCATACTGCCCTGCGAGTTTGGGTGCGGAAGGCCCAAGTCCGACACCGAACTCACCGTGGCATTCCTGGCAATTTTCAGATTGGATCTTTCTTTTGCCCTGAACCGGGTCGCCGCTGCCAACGCGCTGTTCGATAGTTGCCGCGCTATCTTCCGAAGACTCCGCCCTGTTGGAAACAACAAACGCAATCAGAAAACAAGCCAGCAGCAAGGATCTTTGAATCCGGATATTACCCAACAGTATCCTCACCACTTCTCGTTGACATTTGCATCAGCAAGCTTTTGCACGACCTCCAGTGCCTTGGCTACATTGGCTTCCGGCGCCAGACCACTCAATGTCGCAACGATTTTTCCATCGGGCGAGACGATGAACGTCGTACGCTCGGCAAAGCCATGGTTAATCTCGATGCCGCGCGTATCTTTTTTGCCGGGTACCGCTTCACGCACCGTTAATTCATACGCCTTCGCAATCTTGCCATCCACATCGGAAGCAACCGCCACTTTGCCGGCGCAGTATTTTGGGTCGGCCGAAAAATCATTGAGTCGATCAATGCTATCGAGCGAAACGCCGATTACACTTGCTCCGGCGACATAGAATTTTTCGCTGTTTTCAGAAAATGCATGGGCTTGAGCATTACATCCCCCCGTAAATGCGGAAGGGTAAAAATAGACCACGACAGGGCCCTTTTTCAATGCATCCTGCAACCCGAAGGTGAACGCCTTCCCGGCGCGCGAAGCTTGGGCATTAAAATCAGGAGCCGCATCACCTTCATGCAAAGCGGCTTGCGCAGATTGGGCAAACGCGCCCGATAACAGGCACGCCAGTAACAAACGTTTCATGTACTGCCTTTCAGATATTGTTGATACCGAATACAGGACAGCGCTCAGCTGTCCTTTTTATAGACGCTGTGGCATTCCTTGCAGGTCTTGGCCAGCGATACCGCTTTTACGGAAGCCGTATCGAAATCATTGGTTGCAACGTATTGAGTGATTGCGACAGCCAGATCCTTGCTTTCCTTTGTCCAGGTCACGGCATCGGATGCGTTGCCTTTATGCACATAGAACGTCTCGACATCGTTGAACATCTGGTCCAGCTCTTTTGCATCCTCTACTGCAGCCTGGCTATTCTTGAGCGCGATATTGGAGGCCAGACTCTTCTGCCGGTCTTCCATGACCTGCATGTAATCTTCATCGACCGAGATTTCGCCGGCGAAAACGCCGCCTGTTATCGCAACCAAACTGAAATAGAGTAATAATTTCAACTTACGCATACTGACTGCTTCCGTTAATGCAATTCATTTTCCTCAGGTAGGGTAGACACACTTTCGTGCCCACCCTATGTAGTAGCCTAAGCGAGCAGATCCGGGATCACTTCCCCGTACACAATCGTGGGACGCTCCGAACGACCGTCGTGCAGGAACGTGGTCTTCAGGTGATTCAGTCCCAACAGTTGCAGCACGGTTGCATGCAGGTCATAGGTATCAACCTTCTTGCCGACCGATTGCACGCCGATCTCGTCGGTGGCTCCAAACGTGGTGCCCGCCTTGACGCCGCCGCCCGCAATCCATTGCGTGTAGCCCCATGGATTGTGGTCGCGTCCGTCGCCGCTCTCACCCCATGGTGTGCGACCGAATTCGGATGCCCATACCACCAGCGTCGAATCCAGCAAACCGCGTTCTTTCAGGTCGGCCAGCAGGCCGGCGATGGGCTTGTCCACCATGCGTGCATTGTTACCGTGGTTCACTTCCAGGCTGTTATGCGCGTCCCAGTTTCTGAATTCGCCGTCCGGAAGTGCCGGGCCGGAGACCACCTGGATGAAACGCACACCGCGTTCTGTCAGGCGACGGGCGCGCAGCAACACCTCGCCGTAGCTCTTGGAAATCGGATCGTTCAGACCGTATGCCTCGCGGGTCGCTGCGGATTCCTTGCTGAGGTCCACCGCTTCAGGTGCCGAGATCTGCATGCGATCTGCCAGTTCATAAGAGCGGATACGTGCTTGCAGTTCGGTATCTTCCGGATACAAAGACGCGCGCTTTTCATTCAGGCGGCGCAGCAAATCCAGCGCGTTGCGCTGTTCGTTCGACGCCAACGAACCCGGACGTTCCAGGTTCAGGATGGGAGAATCGCCGGGACGGAAAGCGACGCCCTGATACACCGCCGGCAGGAAGCCGGAACTCCAGTTCACCGAACCGGCACGCGGCTCCTTGTTGTCGTTGTAGAGCACGACGTACGAGGGCAGATCCTTGTTGGCCGAACCCAGGGCGAAGTTCACCCATGCACCCAGCGAAGGGCGGCCGGGGTTCACGTCGCCGGTGTTCAGCTTGAGAATGGAAATGTCGTGAGTCGCACCCACGGTCACGCTCGACTTGATGAAGGTGATCTTGTCCGCATGCTGCGCAAGGTTAGGTACCAGATCGGAGAACCAGGCACCGCTTTGACCGTACTGTTTCCATTCGCGCTTGTCCGACCAGAACAGCTTGGTGACGCCGCCTTGCGTGCTGGTCTTGATGCCCTTGAGGAAGGACTCGGGAATCGGTTGCCCGGCCAGCTTCTTCAGTTCCGGTTTGTAATCGAACAGGTCCAGCGTGCTGGGCGCGCCGTCCATATGCAGCCAGATGACCGTTTTGACTTTGGCCGGGAAGTGCGGTGCCTTGGGTGCCAGCGGATCGACCAGCTCGGCAGCCGAAGCCGCCGAATAGAAACCGTAGCCCGGTATGAAGCCGCTCAGTGCAAGGCCGCCCAGGCCAAGCCCGGCTTTTTGCATGAACTCTCTGCGAGATTTGTTATCCATCATATTTTCCTTTTTACAAATGTGTATGTTTCATCAGAAGCGGTAGACGAACTCGTTTGAATTCGCGACGGTATGCACGAGATCAACGAATGCAGCCAGATGAATCGGGTTCTGTCCTTGTGTATTCTTCAAACCGGTCGGAACGCTGACAACGAACTTTCCATCAGCAGCCTTGTTCTGGATGACTGTTTCCTGTTGGCTTATGAACTTGTGCAAAGCGGCTTTTTCAAATTTATCTGCATTGCGTGCAAACAATATCTGGTAGAGCCGGTCCACCTGCGCCGCTTCATTGTTGCCCGCTTCGTTGATCACTCGCCCAGCCAACGCTTGCGACCATGAGAAAACGGTTTCGTTATTGAACAGTGTCAAGGCCTGCAGCGGTGTCGTGGTCACATCGCGTTTGCTGTGTACCAATTGCGGGTTGGCCGGATCGAACACTTCCAGCATCGAGTAGGGCACGCTTCGGCGCGTGAACACATACAGGCTGCGGCGGTTGTGGTCGTGCACGTCCTTGGAGACTCTCCACAGGGGATTGTCGTCAAACGTGTTATTGCCGACGATCACGTTGGACGGCAGCGCAGGGAATACAGCCGGACCACCGATCTTGTCATTCAGCTCGCCAGATGCAGCCAGCAGCGAATCGCGGATTTCTTCGGCATCCAGACGCTTGCGCGGGAACACTGCCAGCAACAGGTTATCCGGATCAGCCTTGTAGGCATCCGCACGATGTGCCGACGATTGGCGATAAACGCTGGACAACAGGATCTGGCGGTGCAGTTTCTTGATGCTCCAGCCTTCCTTGACGAAGTTGTCAGCCAGGTAGTCCAGCAACTCGGGGTTGGAGGGTTTCTCGCCTGCCTTGCCGAAATCGCTGACCGTCCTCACGATGCCGGTACCGAAGTACTGAGTCCACACACGGTTAGCATAAACGCGCGCGGTGAGCGGATTCTTCGGGCTGGCAATCCAGTTTGCCAGTGCAGTACGACGACCGGACGAAGTGGCCGACGGAACAATATTCGGTTTTTCGTCAGTTATTCCAGCCGGGAACGCAGGTTGCACTTCATCCAAAGGACGTTCGTGTGTACCGACAAAGCGGATGTGAGTGGGAGGCGAATCGGGGCCGAGCTCAGTCGCGGCAGAAATATACCGAGAGCCGGATTCCGGTTTGAGGTTGTCGAATTTCTTCAACTGCTCATCCAGCTTTGAATACTCCGCCCATTTCTGCACATTGACGTCGTTGTGCTGCGGATGGTTCTTGTCATCGGCAGTCAACTTAAGATAGTTGGCAATATCACGATCATTGGAAACATTGGCCAGACGCCAGTTCACCCAACGGTCCAGCGGTGTCCACTGATCCTTGGGCTTGAAGATCGCTTCGCGACTATCTGTCAGGTAGCGTTCCTTGTGATATTTCTCGCCATCGGCACGGACGGTATCCAGAATCGCCTTTTGCTTGTCGCGAATATCCTTGATTGCAGCCTGATACTTGGCTTGCTGCTCTTCAAATTTCTTGTCAGCCTCGCCCTTTTCCTTTAGCGCCACTTTCTCGTTCACGATCACGTTGGCAAAGAATGCCTGAAGCGAGAAATAGTCTTTCTGGGTGAACTTGTCGGTCTTGTGGTTGTGGCATCTTCCGCAACCCACGGTCTGTCCCAGCAACGCCTGGCCGACGGTATCGGTGATATCCGTCTCGATCTGGTATTGGCGTTGCACCAGGTCGCGCGAGTTGTAGTTGTCCGGATAGTTCAACAGGAAGCCGGTCGCAATCAGCGCGTTCTGGTCGTTGGGAGCAATCTCGTCGCCAGCCAGTTGTTCCTTGATGAATCGGTCGTAGGGTTTATCCTGGTTGAAGGCATTGATCACGTAGTCGCGATAACGCCACATGTTGGGACGCGTAGTGTCGTTCTGGAAGCCGGTACTGTCAGCATAGCGTGCCAGATCCAGCCAGCGGCGAGCTTGGCGTTCGCCGTATTTGGGCGAGGACAGCAGACGGTCCGCCAGTTTTTCATAGGCATCAGGCGAGCGATCCTCGACAAACGCCTTGACCTCTTCGGGGGATGGAATGACGCCCCATACATCCAGCGTCGCACGCCGGATGTATGCAGCGCGATCCGCATCCTGCGATGGCTTGAGTCCCTTGGCTTCCAATCGTGCCAGAACAAAGGCATCGATCGGTGTGCGCACCCATTTCGTTTGTTTCACCGTTGGCGCGGCCGGAACCTTAACCGGCTGCCAGGACCACAACGGCACTTTGGCCGCTGCTGCGCGCGTTGCTGCTTTCGCCGCATCGGCAGCTGCCTGATCGTCTGCCGCAACGACAACTGTCGCGAGGCTCCACAATACAGCGAGATATACCGCCCTTTTCATTTTCAATACTCCATTCATTTTTCAGAATCTCCCTTCACAATTGAGACTGCCCATCGGCGCAGTCTCTCCGTCACTACCTAACGCGTTATTTCTTTTCAATCACCGGCGTTGTTGCTGCTGGTGCAGCCGCAACTACCGGCTTGGGAGCCGGTACAGCGATCTTGGTCAGCGAACCACCCTCGTCCTGGTAGTCCAGCACACCCGCAGCACCTGCCACCTTGAAACCCTTGCTCAGTAAAATATCCCCGGCCACACCCGCGCGATGCGCGCGATTGGAAACGGTCACGATCAATCTGTCTTTGGGAATGTAATCCAGACTTTCCTCCAGATTCTTGTTCTGGACGCTCAGATAGATCGGAAAGCCCCCCAGCTTGGTCAACTCATCGGGACGACGCACGTCGATGAAGAGCAGCTTCTCGGGGTGTCCCAGCAATTTATCCAGTTGTGCACGATCCAGCCGTTTGGTCTTGTGCTCCCAAGGATTGGGGTCGACATACTTCTCGGTCGCTTTGGGTGCTTCGACTTCTGCAGCAATGACGAGCGATGCCGAAAACGCCAGTACTATCAATGCAAATAATTTGTACAGCTTGTTCATGTTCGTTTCACTTTCATATTGATTGGTTGAATTTGCACAGTTGCCGCCATCGAATCATTCATTTCGATACCGGCCAACTCACTGCGTCGCGATTACATTGGCAACTATCGTGCCAACCTCTTGATGACTCGACCCGGACTCGGCGCAACCGCTTGATCTTGCTGGTCGCTCATTGCATCAAAAACTTTTTTCGCCTGTGCTTGCCTCTACACGTGCCATGCAAAACCACACGTCAGCTGTTGAGATCGCAGCAGTTTGTTCAGCCCAGTGTTGCCAGCCCAGCACTTGGCAAGAAACCGCTGCGCTCATTCCAGAATTCGTCCTGCTTGGATTTGCGCATTCGGGCTGCGCAATGTGTTGCACGCGCAGCAATTGCAAAGCATTCCTGTCGAGATTTAATCCTTGATGCCTGATGCGGTGCGGTTTTCAGCGAGTGGCATGCTTCGTGCTGAATACCAGCTGCCCTGCACAGATGTGCATCACCTGAATGCTCGGCACCAACACGAATGCGATCGGTACGGAATCAAAACCGGACCAATGCAATGAACAACTAACGAAACTGGGGAATAAATTGAAATTCAAATTAAAAGCAAGGAATCGAATTCTTGCATTGGCACTATTTACTTATGCGGGAGCGAGCTTTGGCGAAGCACCCACGACACAGGAACTGCAGCAGCAAATTGAAGCACTGAAGAGTTCGGTTGAATCGTTGGAACAGAAAATCAGGACGGAAAAGACATCTGCGGGCACCTCCTCATCGTCCGAGCTCGCCAACAAGGATGACATCAGCGGCTTGCGCGCTGATCTGGAAAACTACAAGTATGACGTTCAGCGTCTTCGCGATTTCAAGACAGTGCTCGCCAACCGCGGCACCACCATGACCGGAACCACGCAAGTACGTTTCAATTCGACCTCGGCTCCGGCAACCACCGGAGGAGCAAGCACCCAATCCACCCCGCGCTATTCCGGCTTCGATGTTCCGTTGGTGAATATCGCTTTTGCGGGCAATCTGTTCAAGGATTTCGGCGAAGGCCATAACCTGGACTACAAGGTTGGGTTCGGCTATGCCAAGGTAGCGGGCACGACCACGTCCGCCGCTGCGACCAGTGCTTTCAATCTGCAAGATGCCTATATCCAGTACAACCTCATCAACCCGGCTGTCACCGGTCTGGAAGACCCGACGCTCAATTTACGTTTGGGCCAGCAACAAACGGCTTTCGGTCTGGAGGCGCAAACAACGGACGAATTGAAGCCCGCGATCAATGCGGCGCAATTCGTGGCCGGTTTGGGTGTCGGCACACGCCAGATCGGTTTGATCCTGCGCGGCGACTACGATCCTTATGTGGATTACGGTTTCAATTACCGCGCCCCGCTGCTTGAATATGCAATTGGCGTCGTCAACGGTAGCGGCCCGAACCAGTCTGACAATAATTCCAGAAAAGACTACCTGGCACGCCTGGCCGTCACAGCACCGGTCGATTACACCAGTTGGCTGCGCGAGCTGAAATTCGGCGTGTCCGTTGTGCATGGGACCAAGAACATTTTGGCAGGGACCGCGACAACCGCAGTCGATGGCACCAGCGATCGTTATGGCTTCGACATTTACTACAACCATCTGCCTTTCGGTGGAACTTACGAGTACGCGACCGGACGCGATGATACGTTCGTAAACAACACCGCGCTGGCTTCAAGCACAAGCAATATCGCAACCACCAATACCGGAAAAATAGGCAAAATCAAATCTACCGGCCAGACGCTGACCCTGTTCTATACATGGGGTGAGCAATGGCTCAAATCGTCCAACGGTACCGGTCAGGGTAAATACGATGACTGGTGGCCGAAAACATACCAGCCATTCTTTCGTTTTGACCGCTGGGATCCGAACACCGCGAACACGGCATCTACCGGCACTAATGTCTCAGCCAGAACCGACATCAGCACGCTGGGCTTCAATCTGTTCTTTGCGGAAACGACCAAATTCCAGATCAATCTGAACAGCTACAAGTTCAGAAACCCGGGCACACCAAAATACCGCGACTTGATCGCCCAGTTCCAGTTCGGCTTCTGATTTTTCGCAACTTAAATTTAGGAACATCAAATGAAAAGCAAAATAAATAAAATATCCTGGTTGCTCGGCGCCTTGACGCTACTCCAGATAGCACCGCTGACCGCACAGGCGGACGAAGGCAAACCAAAAGAAATTCGCATTGCTTTCTCGAGCGCAGGTGCAAGCGGTCGTCCGCTGGCCGGTGGCAGCTCGCTGGCCACTGCCCATCTGCATGCGGCACTCGAAGAAGAGTTCAAAAACGATGGCATCAAGATCAAGTGGTACTTCAACGTGGGTGCAGGCCCTGCCACCAACGAGCAGTTCGCCAACAAACTGATCGACTTCGCCAGCCATGGAGACTTGCCGCTGATCGTAGGCCGCTCCACCGGTCTGAAACACAAGATCATTCTGGGTCAAGGTCGTTTTGGCGAAACCGTGTTCGTGGTACCAGCCAATTCAGAAGCAAAAACCCTTGCCGACCTGAAAGGCAAAAAGCTGGGAGTAACCAAGGGTACCGCCGGCCAGTTGACGCTGGCTCGCGTGCTGGAGCGCAACGGCTTTACCGAGCGTGATTTCAGAGTCGTCAGTCTGGATGCGGCCACGCTCAAAGCCGCGATTGCCACAGGCGATATCGATGGCGCCATCGTCAAACCTTACGACTTGGTTTCCCGCGGCGTAGCCAAAATTCTGTTCAAGATCCCTCGCGACCCCAAGATTTCCAGCATCAGCACCTTCTGGGTCGGGGAAGAGTTTGAAAAGAAATATCCGGACATCGTGCAACGCGTAGTCACCACCGTCGTCAAGGAAGCCAAATTCTCATCTGAAGAGAAGAATCGTACCGAGCTCATGCAGTTGTGGTCACGCCAGGCAACCGACACCTACCTCGACTATGTGGAAAGCTGGAAAAACGATTCGCTCAGAACCCGCGAAAGCCCCCTGCTAGATGAATACTACGTTGCTTCCCTGCAAAAAGCGGTTGATGAAACCAAACGCTTCAAGTTGATACGGCACGATGTGGATATCAACGGCTGGATAGAACCGAAGTATCTGAACAATGCCCTGAAAGAGTTGAAGCTGGAACACTACTGGGATGAGTACGACAAGGACGGCAACGTCAAGAAGTAATGCATGACATGTAATTATAGCCGGAGGTGACTTGTGTCACCTCGCGGCTTTTTGAAGATATATAGAAACAAATTGTTTCATTGAGATTGAGGTTTCATCATGAATGACACAACCAGGCCTGCCATCTATTGGCCGAACAATTTTAAATGGCTGCAGCGCTTGCTTCCTCCCCTCGGCAGACTCGCTGTGCGATTGAGCTACGCGGCGGTCGGATTATTGCTACCGCTGACAGTGTTGGGTCTATGGCAATACGCGGTAAGTCATGAGTGGATCGCCATTCAACTATTGCCGCCGCCCGAACTGGTGTGGCAATCCTTGTTTGATCTCTGGGATTCCGGCGATTTGACCCACAATCTGGCGATCAGTCTATCGCGCATTTTCTGGAGCGTATTGATCGGCAGCAGTATCGGCTGGCTATTGGGATTTTCCGTCGCGCTGTCCAAAACAGCGCGCGCCTATTTGTATCCGTCTTTTGAAGTGTTCTCGCAATTTCCGGTCGTGGGCTGGATCCCGCTGCTGATCATTTTCCTGGGCATCGACGAAGGACTGAAGATCGCCGCCATCTCCATCGCAGTGGTGGTGCCGGTCACGGTGGCCACGTACAAAGGCATCAGCAATATTCCGCGCAATCTGCTGGAGGTCGCACAGGTCTATCGCTTCAGCCGCAGCCAGGTGTTGTTTCGCGTGGTTTTGCCCGCTGCCCTGCCCAGCCTGTTTAGCGGTTTCCGCCAGGGCATCATGCAGGCGTGGCTGGCATTGGTCTTTGTCGAGCTGCTCGCTTCCGGCGACGGCGTCGGATATTTGATGGGATATGCGCGTTTGCTGATGCAACTGGATATGGTGTTCGTCGGCGTGATTGTGATCGGCATTATCGGTGTCGCACTTGATCTGATTTTGCGCGTACTGGAGTCCCGCCTTAAGAGCTGGCTCCACATTGCAGACCAGGAAAAATAATGAACTTAATACAAAACATTCGTAATCGTGACTGGCGCGGAGCTGCATTGCCCGCCAGCCTGCTTGTCGTATGGTATGTCGTCACCGTATTCGGCTGGGTAAACACCAAGCTGATCGTACCTCCCGAAAAAGTAGTGCAGGCAGCCTGGAAATTCGTGACGCATGGCAATTTCCTGGAGGCAGTAGCTGCCAGTCTCACGCGAGATTTATCCGGCTTTGTAATCGGGGCCATTGCCGGCATCCTGCTGGGGGTAGCGCTCGGCTTATCGCGCTGGACTGAACGCATTGTCGGGCCAACTTTCAACACACTGAAGCACATCTCGCTGTTTGCCTGGCTGCCGCTGATCTCGACCTGGCTGGGAACGGGCGATAGCGCCAAGATTCTATTCATCGCGCTGACGACATTTTATCCGGTCGCCATCAATACATTCGATGGCGTGCGCAGCGTTCCACTCAACCAACTCGAAGTGGCGCGCGTGTATGCCTTTTCCCGCTGGCAATCCATTACGCGCCTGATCCTGCCTGCCGCCTCTCCGCAGATACTCACAGGCCTGCATCTCGGACTGATCTATGCATGGATGGCGACCATAGGGGCTGAGTTTTTGCTAGTCACAGCCGATCCGGGTCTGGGTGACACTGTCATCAAAGGACGGGCAGCTTTCAATGTCGAACTCATCATATTCGGCATGCTGGCCATCGGACTGGTCGGGGCAACATTCAATTTCATCGCGGCTCGCATCGAGGCGCGCGTTCTGGCTTGGCGCGGCGATAGAGCCTAGTCGATTCAACTCTATCTTTTACAAATATTCAAAGGAGAAAATCATCATGGCGCATGCAGCTACTCTGGAAATAAAAGGACTCAACAAACAGTATCAAGTACGCGGAGAATCCCTGTCGGTACTGGAAGACATTTCACTCTCCATCAAACCGGGAGAATTCGTCAGCGTTGTCGGCTCCAGCGGTTGCGGCAAATCGACTTTGCTGAAACTGATCATCGGTCTTGAAGACGACTATCAGGGTGAATTGCTGCTGGATGGCAACCGCCTCGTCGGCACCAGTCTGGAGCGCGGCATTGTGTTCCAGGAACACCGCCTGTTCCCTTGGCTCACGGTAGAACAGAACATCGGAATCGGCCTGCTCAACAATACCAAACTGGCCGATGAAGAAAAGCGCAAATCCATCCAGGAGCATATCGAACTGGTGGGCCTGAAGGATTTTGCCAATGCCTACCCGTACCAACTTTCCGGAGGCATGTCACAGCGCGTAGCCATCGCACGTGCGCTGGTCAATCGTCCGGAAGTATTGCTGCTGGACGAACCGTTCGGCGCGCTGGATGCCTTTACCCGGGCCTACCTGCAGGAGGAACTGCAACGTATCTGGGAAAAAGAGGGCATCACCATGATCCTGGTGACGCATGACGTGGAAGAAGCGGTCTATCTTGGAGACCGTGTCGTGGTGATGCAACCACGCCCCGGGCGCATCAAGCGCATCGTGGATGTGCCGCTGGCACGCGAGCGCAACCGCGCAAGTGCCGCATTCGCTGCGATCAAGGAAGAAGTGCTGAGTGAATTCGCTGATACAACAGGCGCCAAGGTCGAGCTGATTACCGAGGCCGCGCCGAAAGAACTGTATCAGCACAGCGACGAACTTAGTTATCAGGAAGCAGCCTAAAATCGGAAAGGCAGTGATTAACGCTGCGTGCCACGGTTCCGAAGGCGATCCGTTGGCACGCAGACTTGGTAAGGAATTATAAATTGGCTTCTTTTTTGAGATGCGTAATTGCATTCCCTACAGCGCCCGATGAAAGTGTGTAGGGGGTGTTTAGTTCCAACATTGCTTCAGCTTCTTTGTATTTCTTCTCGTTGATGGTTTTGGCAACTTTCCCGGCCTCAGTGTGAAAAGCTGCGTGTTTTGACACGCACTCTGAATAGCTGGGGAGTTTGCTGTAACTTGACTTGGCTTCACCATATAACCATTTGCCAAAGTCACAGCAATTATCTTTTGAAATGGTTGCGCTATCCAACGTTTGCTTTTCGGTAATCGCCTGGCGGAATTTGATTTTCCATGCGGCATGTTTTTGCAGTGCTTCGCTGAAGTCCATCTTCGTCTCCTTGGTGGTTAGTGAGAAGTTCAACAGAGGTTTAACGTAAGGCGGATGCGACTATCTTCTCCATCCTCATAGTGTGTCAATATGTGCTTCTACCTAGGCGACCGGCACTTGGAGAACGCAATCTAGCCGAGGTGAAAGACACCGTGCTGGAGAAGTAAGAATAAGGTTTTCGAGTAATCCAAATCAGAAAAACATACCTCTTGCCTTGTGCATCCTCAATATGCAAACAGGATACAACCTGCAGTAAGAGCCATTTCTCGGCGATATGCTATTTGGCCTATATCTCGGACTATATTCATTTCAGTCGCAATTGGAGGACACAGTCGAACAGCAGTTATTGACTGGTATGCGACGTGTAGTTTTAATGCTGCACCGCACGATAGCCGCCATTCGCAACAATCTCTTGGCCAGCGTTGAACAGATACTCCATTGGATTATGTGTTAACTACCACACATATTGTGCTCATCAATTGCTGAACTTGGCTCTTTAGTGTACGACCGCTTTTGGCAAAACGGTCGCCGCGAGTTTGGCATCGGTCTTCAGTAGCCCAACCTCATCGCTCAGTATGTTCGCCGCCTCGGTCAGGAATATATCCTTGGCGTCATCCATGGATTTTTCGAGCGCAATTTCCGTCGCAAGATTACGTTCATTGGACTGCAGGCCATCATCCTGAAGTGCGAGGTCGGCTTTGCCTGTTGTTTTATCCTTTTCGCGTTTCTTTATCCTTTCCTCTTGCGCTTCGCGCTCCTTACGGCGCTCGGTTTGATTGAGCGAAATCTGCTCTCTCTTGCGCTGGCTATTGAACTCGGCGATATCTTCACGCAAATATTGAAAATCCTTGTCCTTGTTCACGCGCACCTCGTGGCTTACCTTCAACAAAGGCAGGATCGACGACAGATCGCCGACCGGCACATAGTCCGCCGCCTTGATTTGGACCCATGGCAATGCATTGTCGTAACTGGACTCGCCGAAATCCGCTTCGTCCCCCAACGTCGGGAAGCCGATATCCGGAGTCACTCCGCGCAGTTGCGTGGTGCCACCGTTAATGCGAAAGAACTGGGCGATGGTCATTTTGAGTTCGCCGAATTCTGCCTTTTTGTTTTTCGCCAATTGATCCAGATTCGCCACGGTCTGGACAGTGCCTTTTCCAAAACTGGTCCCGCCGATCACGACACCGCGACCATAATCCTGTATTGCCGCCGCAAAGATTTCGGATGCCGAAGCGGAGCCGCGATTGATAAGTACACCTAACGGGCCATCCCATGCCGTTCCTGCATGCGTATCGCTTTGAACGGTCACTTTGCCCTCGGAGTCGCGCTGTTGCAGCACAGGTCCCTTGTCGATGAATAACCCGGTCAATTCAATGGCCTCATCAAGCGAACCGCCACCGTTGTTACGCAAATCGATCAGTACGCTATCCACCTTGTCCTTTTTAAGTTCCCCCAGCAGACGTGCCACATCGCGAGTGGCGCTTTTGTAATTCTTGTCGCCGCTCTGGTGCGCAGCAATATCCTGATAGAAGCCGGGCAATGTGATCACGCCAATGTGCCGAGCCTGCTTGCCGTTTTTCACTTCGATGATGCTCTTCCTGGCAGCCTGTTTTTCCAGGCTGATCTTTTTACGGACGAGCGAGATAAGTTTATGTTTTCCATCCGGACCTGCTTCCGCAGGGAGCACATCCAGCACCACCACTGAATTCTCCGCCCCCCGGATCAACGCTACCGCATCTTCAATACGCCAGCCCATCACTTCGGTTGTCGGACTGTTTTCCCCTTGCCCCACCGCCACGATCCTGTCACCGACTTTCAACTTGCCGGACAGTGCCGCCGGACTGCCGGGCAGCAACTCCTTTACAGTTGTATATTCATCGATTTCCTGAAGCACGGCACCGATGCCGACCAGCGACAGCTTCATCGAAATATCAAAATCGTCTGCCGCCCGTTTCCCGAAGTAATCGGAGTGCGGATCTATCGTCGTGAGATAGGCGCTCATGAAGCTCTGGAACGCATCGTCGCTATTGATCTTGTTCAGGCTTTTCAGCAAATTGAGGTAACGCTTGTCGAGCGTCTCGGCGATGCTTTTATCTTCCTTGCCGGCCAGCTTGAGCCGCAGCCAGTCGTTCTTGACCCGTTTGCGCCAGAGATCATTTATTTCGCTCTCCGTTGCCGGCCAGGAAGCATTCTTGCGCGCATATTGATAACTTTCGCTGGCATCGAAATCAAACCCTTTGCCAAGCAAGGAACGTGCATAGCTGATGCGGTCTGCAACACGGAACTGATACTGATTGAAAATGGCGAAAGGAATGGTCAGGTTTTCGTTGAGTATGGCATCGTCCAGATAAGTTCTGGCAGTCGTAAACTGTTTGATGTCGTCCTGCAGGAAAAATATCTTTTCGCTATCCAGCTCCTTCAGATAGTTGTCGAATATCTTTGCAGAGGCGTCATCGTCGAGCGCAACGTGTTTGTAATGGAATCTGGATAGTATTTCGGCGGATATATGCGCCGCCTGGGACTGATAGGGTTGAGGTTCAAGCTGCGGCGCAGCCAGTGACGCATTGGACGCAGCGATAAATGCCAGCCAAATCCACAGTGATAACTTTTTCATTTGTGACCTTATTGTTCAAAAATACCATCGCCGATCAGTGATAAACAGCCGTATCACAGAGCTAAGTGGACCGGGTTTCCAGAGGATTAGTTCCTGAAACAGCGCGAATCGCTATTGCCGCCGTGTAAATATTTGTCTGCTAACGGATTGGCTGTCCAAATTGGACATTCTTCAACCCGCCTTCGTAGAAAGGCGGCTATTTTACCGTGTTTGCAGCTGCGCTACCGCATCCCGCAATTGCGCTGCCGCAATTATTGTTTCCATGGCGAGCACGTCTGAATTCGACTCAGTCTCCACACCAATGAATCCCAATTTTGAATAGACGGAAAAGGCAGCGCGATTATCTCGATAGACGCGGAGCGTAACCTTCTCTGCATGGGTTGAACTCAACGCTTCCGCAATGAGAAATTTGCACAATACTGTGCCCAGGCCATTACCACGTTTATGAGGTGCCACAATGATACGGCCAAGATGCACTGTTTTTTCATCTCTGCCCCAGAACTGACCAAACCCCACCAACACATTATCCGGAGTGACCATGCAGTAGCTGTGAACTCGTCCCACCCCCAATAATTCCGGCAATTCTTCAGCCACAAACGGGAAGCGAAGCTGCGGTCCAGCCCAGCATGCACAAGCTGAAGCGTCCGGAATCCAAGTCACGAGGTCCGGGTAATCAGAAGTGACGGGTGCGCGAAATAGGTGAGTCACAAGGTGTATGTATGGACAAATCAACCCGGAGGCCATGTCATTTGCCTGCCACCAAGCAAGTGCATGTGGAAGTGAAAAATGCTTTGTCCACCGTCCGGATGTGTATTGATGACAATCCGGAAACCGTTGTTCTCCAGCCCTTCCTGTCTGGCAACCCGTTTTGCCAGATCAATCATTTCGGAAATCAACTCTGGCGGCGCTTGCAGAATGGTGGGTACCCTTTTCTTCGGAATTATCAGGACGTGAACTGGCGCCTGTGGATTCTTGTCTCGAATGGCGAAAGCGTTTTTCGACTCAGCGATGTAACGCTCGGGAGCGACATTCTCGAAGGGACTTGGTTTCAAATACAACTCGGCCAATTGCTCGGCGGTAACCTGCGCCGAGGCAACAACAGTTACCAGGGCGAGGCAAACGAATGTCAAACCGCGCATCAGTAGATTCATGATTTCACCCAATGTTAAGTCACCCCCAGAAACGCATTTGGTGCTTTGAATTCAAATGAATTGCGACATCGCTAACGGGCGGACTGGCAATTCTCCTGATCCGCCCGCAGCATTGAAAACGATTTACTCAATTGCCCGCGATATTTGACTGACCAATTGCAGCCTTGAGATCGGCCAGCGTTGTGACACGCGGTCCGTGCAGTGCTGCAATCTGTTGCACATCAAGATTGAGGCGCTTGATATTGTCATACAGATTCACTGTGTATGGATTGATGGGTGACGGTAAGGGAGCACCCACCGCTGTGGGTGTAAATGCATCCGCTTCTATCAGTATTTTCTCGCCCGGCAGATAGACCAGTGCAAAAGCATCGTTGTGGCCACTACCCGCAATCTGATAGATCTCAATAAACCGGCGTCCATCGGTCAGAATCCAGTTATCGGTAAAGGTCTGGAATTTTGCAGCTTTCTGTGACTTGGCAAGCCGATCCGGATTTATTGAGTGCGGAGCAGCCCAAGCCTTTTCGTAATACGGTTTGTTGATCTGTTGCGTCACGATGGTTGCGCCCTCGTCAACAAAGGTCCGCAGTCCACCCGAATGATCGAAGTGTTGATGAGTATTGATCAATGTGGTGATCGGTTTGTTGGGAATGATCTCCTTGATCTTGGCGATCAATGCTTCGGAACGGGCTTCATTCAACGGTGCTTCAACGAGCACGACATAATCTTTTTGCTCGATTGCCACGCTGTGATGCGTACCGCCTTTCAAATAGAACACGCCGGGCGCAAGTTGCTCGGAAGTAACGGCAATCTTGAGAGCGCCTGCATTGCTTACTTCCGGCGGTACGCTGATGTTGGTTTCAACATTGGCAGTAACCATCGCAACGTTCAAATCAAGTACCGGGTAGCCGCCCAGTTTGCGCACGATGTGCGCGGGGAAATTTATGCCATTGAGACTCTTGTAATCCGAGTAAGTAGTTTCATAGGGTGTGTCACCCAGAATTGGGTTGTCGATCCAGGTCAGCACGCGTTCAACCTGATTCTGTTTATTGATCGTACCCACGTAATGATACTTGCCCAACGTGAACGATACTTCGGTTCCGCCATCGATGCTCTTGCTGGAGGCATTGTTGACTGTCGCAGCGCGAACGAAGCCTTGCGGTGTCGTCCAGATTTCAGCTGCGCGCTCTTCGACTGCAGCCGGTTGAAGTTGCACGGCAACAGGATTGCCACCAATATTCCAGGCTGATGCGCCATTCACATATTGGTCCGCTATTTGCTCTACGGGAGCAGGTCGCACTCGCCCGGCTTCAATAGCTTGTTTGCGGATAATTTGCACATGTGCAGCCGCAGTTTCGTAGTTGACGGTTGCCGAGTAGCTGCTCACGTCGAACTTGGGCCATGCCGTAGTCGGGCTGGGTGCTTGACCAAATTGATACCAACTGCCGGTACCAGTGTAGGCAATTGACTTCACTTTGGATGCAGCAAGAGAGTCAGCCGCCGCCTGCAACGTGCCTGTCTCCAGGCTGTAGGCATCGAATGCCGTGAATATCGTCACTGCCGATAAAGCCAACAAAGCCAAACCCTGCAAGCGTCCCTTGATGCGTGAAGAATAATCAGAACTGGAAACCGACATCATTCATACCTCCTTTAATTGGTACATTCAGACAAACGCATTGTTACGGCCGCGAAATATCCTACCCGATGAAGCCAAAAGACAAAAAACCTACTCGATAACCCCGAAATGCTTGAGTTGCGTCCTCAGTACATTACGGCTTATCCCAAGGAGCTTGGCGGCCTGAACCTGGTTCATGCGTGTATGTTCATAGGCCTGCAGGATCAGTTTGCGCAAGACCGTATCGTGCAATTCGTCCGGTTCCTGCTCGAATAGTTGGGCAAAGACTTTTTCCAGAGGGCAATCATTCAGTGCGATTTGAGCTACCGAATCCGTTCGCTCTGAAGCATCGACTCGGATAAGCGGCAGGTTCAGATTGGAAGGGCGCAGCACATTACCGTCGCAGACCAGTAGCGCGCGGTGAATGGTGTTTTCCAGTTCGCGGATATTGCCCGGCCATGGATAAGCATGCAGCAAACGGATGGCATCCGGATGCAGCTCCGGCTCCCTGGTATGCAAACGGCTTTTGTATATTGCAATGAAATGATGTACCAGTGGCAAAATGTCGCCGGGACGCTCACGCAACGGAGCCAGCTGGACTGGCACCACGTTGATACGGTAATACAGGTCTTCCCTGAAACGCCCGACCTTGACCGCCTCTTCCAGATTTACATTGGTGGCCGCGATCAGGCGCACGTCGATAGGCGTCGGTTTGCGCGAGCCGATGCGCACGATTTCGCGTTCCTGCAATACGCGCAGCAGCTTGACCTGGGTGGAAAGTGGCAGGTCACCGATCTCGTCGAGGAACAGCGTCCCGCCATTCGCGCTCTCGAACCAGCCGGCCTTCGCCCCAATCGCACCGGTAAATGCGCCGCGCTCATAGCCGAACAATTCACTCTCGACCAGCGTATCTGAAAATGCTCCGCAATTGATGGCCGCAAAAGGCCCACTACGGCGCGAACTCAGCGAGTGGATGTGCCGAGCGACCAGCTCCTTGCCGGTACCTGTCTCGCCCTTGATGTAGACGGTTGCATCGCTGGGCGCAACACGCTCTATTAAAGACAACAGGTTTTTTGATTCCGGATCGGCGAAAATCAGCGCGCTTGCCCGAATGGACAGGCTGATCTGCTGCGGATCCGGAAACGTGAGTAATTTGCCTGTCACTGCATTCACCATCTGATCTGTTCCATATCACCGATGTCCATTGCAAGCAATTTCCATCAAAAAAAGGGGCAGTCGCCTGCCCCTGAATCCAGGTATCGCACCTGGAGGAGAGACAATTTCTATGCAGCTAAACGCTCATTTCGACAAAACCGCCCCCGGGCTTCAGACACCAATTCTGGCGACCTCAAATGGTTTCCTTGCAGAAGGTCTGCCCCCGCATTGCGGGCGGCCCCCAATTGCTCGCGGGTTTCGATATTTTTCACCGCGACCTGAATGCCTGCTTTATGAAACCTTTTCACCAGTTGCGCCAATGAATCCGACGCACTGCGCGAAAGCCCTGCGGCCTTTATCAATTCACCATCCAGCTTGACAATATCCGGGCACAATTTGAGCACTCCGTCCAGGCTGGAATGTGCCCCACCGAAATCGTCCACGGCAATGCGATAACCCAGACTGCGATAGTTGCTCACAGCGGTGGCCAGAACATCCTCTTCCCGATTCGGCATTTCCTTGAATTCGATGACCACATGCGAAGTGGGAATCGAGTAGAAATGCAGTATTTTTTCAAAGGTACGTCCGTGGTCGTTGACGCTGCCAA
>CAYOJU010000016.1:28232-37521 GCA_964404355.1 uncultured Sideroxydans sp.
GAGTAGAAATGCAGTATTTTTTCAAAGGTACGTCCGTGGTCGTTGACGCTGCCAAGCAGGTGCGGATGCACATTGAGGAACAGCAGTTCGTGTTCGGCAAAACTGCTCGCATGGTTCATCAGGTGGATGATGCGCACGAGTCGGTCGAACTGCACCAGGCGGTTCGCTTGCTCAGCCTCTTCAAATGCGCCATCCGGGGTCATTTCTCCGTTTTCGAGCAATCCGGTACGCAGCAATGCTTCGCGCCCTACCACCTTGCCATCCGGTCGCAACACGGGTTGGAAAACACTGGCCAGTTTCATACTCAGAAAACTGCATACCAATCCGTACTCTCTTGTGTCGGTCAATATGTACTCGTCGAGGTCGAGCAACAGGATGTTGCGCAGCAGCAGTTTTAAGTACTGGTATTGGTTTGACATGGTGAATCCCGGGTAATTTGAATACGCTCAAAGCCGTTCGTTGTGAGCTTGTCGAATGAAAATTCGACAAGCTCACAGCTAACATCCTTAAGCTTACTTCTTGACGTAGATCTGATCGAACACGCCGCCATCAGCGAAGTGTTCTTTCTGTGCTTTTGTCCAGCCACCAAAGACTTCATCTATAGTAAACAGTTTGATCTTCGGGAACTGCTTCGCATACTTCTTGGCGACTTTCGCATCAGTAGGACGGTAGAAATTCTTTGCGGCGATTTCCTGACCTTCGGGTGAGTAGAGATACTCAAGATATGCTTCCGCAACCTTGCGAGTGCCGTGTTTTTCTACAACCTTGTCCACAACAGCCACTGGCGGCTCAGCCAGAATGCTTTGCTTTGGAATGACGACTTCGAACTTGTCCAGGCCGAATTCCTTGGCAACCAGACCTGCCTCGTTTTCCCATGAAAGCAGTACGTCACCGAGACCGCGCTCGGCAAAAGAAACCGTGGCGCCACGTGCACCGGAGTCCAGCACCGGCACGTTAGCGTACAGCTTGGAGATGTAGTCCTTGGCCTTGGCTTGATCATTGTTGTTGCGCTTCAGCGCATCACCGTATGCTGCCAGATAAGCCCAGCGAGCACCGCCGGAAGTCTTGGGATTGGCCACAATGACAGCTACGCCCGGCTTGATCAGATCGCTCCACTCCTTGATGTTCTTGGGGTTTCCCTTGCGTACGATCAGAACGATGGTGGAGGTATATGGTGTACTGTTGTGTTTAAAGTGGGTCTGCCAGTCCGCCGGAACCAGGTCGCCATTGTTGTGCAGTGCGTCGATGTCGGCAGCCAGAGCGAGTGTCGCCACGTCCGCTTCCAGACCGTCAATGATCGCGCGAGCCTGTTTGCCGGAACCACCGTGCGATGCGCTAACAGTGACGTCGTCACCGGTTTTGGCTTTCCAGTACTTGGAAAATGCCGTGTTGTACTCCTGATACAGCTCACGTGTCGGGTCGTAGGACACATTAAGCAGCTTGATTTCAGCCGCACCGGCCGTGCCCGCGAAAAGCGCCGCCAACAAGGCCAGCGACGTCAGGGTGGAACGTTTCATGTATATCTCCTAAGTTTATTGTGATCGTGCTCGAATATTCACGATGTGACGCATCATAGGAATTTGCTTAGAACGCGTGAACTAATTAGTTTTCGCTTGCTTAGCTGTTTTTGGAATATGCAAAAACGTCAAGCCCGTCCGGCTTGCGCCGGACGGGCTTGACTGACATCAACCGCCAACAGTTTATTACACGTTAAACTGCCCGGGCTATTTCAAATCAGTCCCGAAGTTGAAGTCCTGTTCTTAGCTCGCCACTCTTTTTAGCCTGCCAGGCCTCTTTGCGCTTCATGTACCACAAGTGCGCGCGGTCGAGATATATATAGACGACGGGAGTCGTGAACAACGTCAACATCTGCGAAAGTATCAGCCCTCCGACCATCGCATAGCCCAGCGGACGGCGCAACTCCGAACCCGCACCGTGCGACAGCATCAAGGGTAATCCGCTCAACAGTGCGCACATGGTGGTCATCATGATGGGACGGAAGCGCAGCAGACACGCCTGATAAATCGCTTCTTCCGGCGGTAATCCATGATTGCGCTCGGCAGTAAGTGCAAAGTCGACCATCATGATGCCGTTTTTCTTGACGATCCCGATCAATAATATGATACCGACCAGCGCGATGACGGACAGATCGTACCCGCCCGCCATCAGGATCAGCAATGCGCCGACCCCCGCCGATGGCAAAGTGGAAAGAATCGTCAGCGGATGGATATAACTTTCATAGAGCAAACCGAGCACGATATACACGGCCACCAGCGCGGCGGCAATCAGGTAAGGCTGCGAAGACAGCGAATCGCCAAAAGCCTTTGCCGTTCCCTGGAAGGCCCCCGCCAGCGTGGGAGGAACGCCCATGGACACCTGCGCCGCCTTGATCGCATCCACCGCTTCGCCCAGGGAAACTCCAGGCGCCAGGTTGAAGGAAATAGTCACCGCGGGGAACTGGCTCTGATGGCTGATCGACAGATATGCAGTCTTGCTGGTATCGACTTTGATGAAGGTTGCCAGCGGCACTTTCTGCTCGGTCGCCGGAGAAGTTATGTACAACTTGTTGAACAACGTCGGATCCTGCTGCATGCGCGGTGTAATTTCCAGAACTACGTGATAGCTGTTCACCTGCGTAAAGTATTGCGCAACTTGACGTTGCCCGATTGCATCGTAGATGGTCGCGTCAATCATGGCCGGAGTAATGCCGAAGCTTGACGCCCGGGCACGATCAACGGTGACGACAGCTGCCCCGGCCGCATTTTGCTGATCGGTCGCGAGGTCGGTCAGTTGCGGCAACTTGCGGAACTGGTCCAGCAGTTTCGGTGCCCAGGTATTGAGCTCATCCAGATTCGAATCGGTTACCGTGTACTGGTATTGTGTACGCGACAAACGCCCGCCGACGTTGATGTCCTGACCCGCCTGTAAAAAAAGATTGATGCCCTGCACTTTGGCCAATTGCGGCCGCAAGCGCCTGATCACCTCGTCCGCAGTCGCTGTACGACCTTGCGCCTTGGGCTTCAGGTTAATAAAGAAATTACCGCTGTTGATCGTGGACTGACCGGCTGACATGCCAAAGGAATACACATCCGGATCGCTGCGCACGACATCGGCCAGTTGCAGCATGCGCTCATTTAATGCGGCAAACGATGCGTCCTGCGAAGTCTCGGCAAAGCCGAAGACGAAGCCGGTATCCTGTTGCGGAAAGAACCCCTTGGGAATAATGATGAATAAGGCCACCGACAGCGCCATGGTGGCAAAGAACGTGCACAGCGTGATGAACTGATGGCGCAGCACAACTTGCAGACCCCGTTTGTAGGCGTTCAGCATGGCATCGAAGCCACGCTCGAAGTAGTTGAACAACCTGCCGTGTTTCTCACCCGTATGCTCGTGCAGAAAACGCGAACACAGCATGGGCGTCAACGTCAGCGAAACGATGACCGATATGACGATGGTCAATGTGACCGTAATCGAGAATTCGCGGAACAGGCGGCCAACAATGCCCGTCATCAGCAGCAGCGGAATGAACACCGCGATCAATGAAACGGAAATCGCGATGATGGTGAACCCGATTTCGCCGGCCCCTTTGTAGGCGGCCTCCATTGGTGACAAGCCCAATTCGACATGACGATAAATATTTTCCAGCATCACGATGGCATCGTCGACTACAAAACCGACCGCGATGGTCAGCGCCATCAGTGACAGATTGTCCAGGCTGTAGCCGATCAAATACATCGCGGCTGCCGTTCCCAGAATTGCCAGCGGCACGGTGACGCTGGGAATCAGCGTGGCCGCAACATTGCGCAGGAAAACGAAAATCATCAATACCACCAGCACGATGGACAGTACCAGCGTGAACTCGACTTCATGTACCGACGCGCGGATCGTCTGGGTACGGTCGGTCAGTACGTTGACGTGCACCGTCGGGGGAATGGCCGCTTCCAGCCGCGGCAGTGCCTCCTTGATGCGATCAACTGTTTCGATGACGTTGGCGCCCGGCTGCTTGGTAACGGCCAATATGATGCAGCGTGCATTTTCAATAGTCGTGTCCTCGCCGGCTGCTTTGCCGGCATAGGCCCATGCCGCCAGCCTGCGGTTTTCCGGCGCATCAATGGCAATGCCGACATCACGAATGCGGATCGGGGCACCATTCTTGTAGGCCAGCACCATGTCGTTCCACGGTGCCGCAGCAATCAGTTGGTCATTGGTATAGACGGTAAAGGATTGCTTGATCCCATCGATGGTGCCGGTCGGTTGATTGACGGTGGTGTTAGCAATCACACCGCGTATATCTTCCAGCGTGATGCCCATCATCGCGAGCTTGTCCGGATCGACCTGGATGCGAATGGCCGGTTTTTGTGCGCCGCCGATATTGACTAGACCAACGCCGGAAATCTGCGAGATTTGCTGCGCCAGAATGTTGTCCGCGTAATCGTTGACCTTGGTCAGCGGAATGTATTCGGATTGCACGCTCATCACCATGATGGGTGAGTCCGCCGGATTGACCTTGCGGAAGGTCGGCGGGTTCGGCATGTTAGTCGGCAATTGGCCGGAGGCCGCATTGATTGCAGCCTGCACATCCATGGCAGCGGCATCGATATTGCGATTCAGGTCGAACTGCAACGTGATCTGGGTTGAGCCCAGCGCACTGGCAGAGGTCATTTGCGTGAGACCGGCAATCAGCGAGAACTGCCGCTCCAGCGGTTGCGCCACATTGGATGCCATGGTTTCCGGACTGCCGCCCGGCAAGCTGCCGGAAACCTGTATGGTCGGGAAATCGATTTGCGGCAACGGTGCAACCGGCAACAACGGCCACACCGCCATGCCCACCAGCATGATGGATAGTGCCAGCAGCGAGGTCCCTATGGGCCGCTTGATGAAGGTTGCAGCAATGCTCATTTGGTTGTTCCGGTTTTTGCCGGTTGTGCAGCTTGCGCCGATTTCTCGATGATGTGGCTGCCCGGCTTCAGTTTGTATTGGCCGTCGAGTACAACACGCTCATCGGCATTCAGGCCCTGACCGATAACCGCTTTGTTGTCCTGAATCTGGATGACGCCGACCGGACGAATTTCGACACTTTCATCCGCCTTCACCACGTACACATAGGTACCGTTCTGGCTGCGCTGCACAGCCGGGGCCGGAATGGTCAAGGCATTCTCGCGCGTGCCCAGTTGCAGAGTGACATTCACATACGCACCCGGCCAGAGCTTGTGCGATGCATTGGCAAAGCGCGCTTTCAATTGCACGGTGCCGGTAGCGGTGTCGATCTGGTTGTTCAACAGTACCAGCGTGCCCTTGCTGAGGATTTCATCGCTGTCTCGCGCATAGGCATAAACAGCAAGTTGATGACCGTGCGCCATGGCACGATCAATGTCCTGGAACGCAGATTCGGGCAAGGTAAAAACAACCGCGATCGGATCGACCTGGTTGATAACCACCAGTCCGCTGGCATCTGATGCATGCACAATATTGCCCGGATCGACCAGACGCGCGCCAATACGTCCGCTCAACGGAGCGGTAATGGTGGTGAAGTCGAGTTGCACCTTGGCATACTTGATCTGCGCCTTATCGCTCTCGACGGCAGCAGTCAACTGGTTGACGAGTGCTTTTTGCGTGTCCAGTTGTTGTTGCGTGGCGGCATCTTCCTTGATCAGCGCTTCGAATCGCTGCAGGTCCAGCTTGGCGTTATCCAGCTGGGCTTCATCGCGCGCTTTCTGTGCAGCGACCTGAGCCAATTGGGCCTCGAACGTTCTCGAATCAAGTTGCGCCAGAATCTGTCCGGCCGTGACGTCTTGTCCTTCGGTGAAATTGACCTTGTCCAGTTGCCCGTCGACACGCGTGCGTACGGTAACAGATGCCAGCGGCAGCGCATTGCCTACCCCGCTCAATGTAACGGGCATGGGCTGCTTCGTGACCTTGACGGTTGTTACCGGAACGATGGCTGGTGCAGCAGGTGTCGCTGCCGTTGCGCCGGATGGCAAGAAACGTTGAAGTGTTCCGGACGCATACAAGCCGATGACTACCAGCAATATCACTCCGCCTGCTGCATATTTCATTTTGTTCATTTTTCAGTTCTCGCTATGTATCTTCTCGCGTGTCAGTTGATCAGGCAGTTAGTCTGCCGCTCTCAATGCTGGGCAGGCTGCAAATCCCCCGGCACTGGAACCTTGTCCTTTTCAGTACTTGCCGCTACGGGTTGCGTTGACTGTTCCGGCTTGCTCGTCTGTTCTGCGGCAACCCAGCTTCCCCCTGTCGCCTTGATGAGCGCTACGCTTGCGGCAAACTGCCGCCCACGCAACTGTACCGCAGCACGTTCATTGGTCAGCGCCTGAATCTGCGCCGTCGTCACATTAATGAAGTTGGCAGTGCCTGCCCGGTATTGGCTCATGGTAATACGTTCGGCATCCTGCGCGGATTTGACCGCATCTTCCTGGGCGCTCGTTTCCAGCGCCAGAATGCGCAAAGCAGCAAGATTGTCTTCCACCTCTTGAAAGCCGTTTAGCACGGTTTGTTTGTATTGGGCGACAGCTGCATCA
Organism: uncultured Sideroxydans sp.; assembly: GCA_964404355.1. Taxonomy (GTDB): domain Bacteria; phylum Pseudomonadota; class Gammaproteobacteria; order Burkholderiales; family Gallionellaceae; genus Sideroxyarcus. The sequence continues at coordinate 34,769 of CAYOJU010000016.1, forward strand.
TAGTTGGCAACTGCCTGCGCACTTTGCGCCGAGCGTGCGCCGCCGTCAAAAATGGTTTCGCTCGCGCTCACCCCCAGCGACCACAGCGTCGACGGCGAATTCAGCAACCGGTAAAGGCTGGTGCTGGTTGCACTTCCGCCAAGCAGCAGATTCGGAAAGTAAGCCGCCCTGGCCACCCCGATGTTGGCATTCGCCGACGCTACGCGACGCTCTGCACTGGAAATATCCGGACGACGCTCCAGCAAGACCGATGGCAACCCGACCGGAACGGATGGCATCCGGATTGTGAAGGGCGCGGGTTCCAGGCTGAATTCCGCAGGTGCCTTGCCGATCAAAACCGCAATTGCATGTTCGAGTTGTGCGCGCTGCACATCCAGGTCTATCGCCTGCGCTTGAGCCGACTTGAGTGTTGTCTCGGCCAGCGCTACGTCGGAACGGGTTACGACGCCAACCGAATACTGAGTTTGCGTTAACCGTACAGACTTTTCATAGGCGGCAATCGCATCTGCAAATAGCGCCTTCAATTGATCGGTTGTGCGCAACTGGATGTAGTCCTGCACGACTGCCGCCTGAATAGTCAGACGGGCCGCGGCAAGGTCGGCCTCACTGGCTTGGGCATTCGCCTTGCCTGCTTCCACCGAACGCCGGATACCACCCCAGATATCGGCTTCCCAACTTGCATTGAACGAAGCCGAGGTGCTCCTGACTATTTGCGGAGTGCTGTTGGCTGTGCGGCCGCGACTGTTGCCCACACTTGCACTGGCCACTGGAAAATAGGCTGCCTGCGCCGAATCCACCAGCGCGTTCGCATGGCGGTATTGTGCTTCTGCCAGTTGGATGTTCTGATTGGCCTGATTGGCCAGGGTAACCAACTCGTTCAGTTTTGCATCACCATAATATTCCCACCAGTGATCCCTGGCATCGACATCCTTGGGCTCGGCAGACTTCCACGCGCCATCCTCCTTGTATGTCGCAGGAATAGACATGGCCGGGCGAACGTAATCGGGCCCCACAGCACAACCACCAAGAAAGGCCACAACGCCCAGCGGCAAGCAAGCAAAAACCGCAATAAGCCTGGACCCTGCCAATCGTTTGTTATCGACCAAACTGCTTTTCATACACATATCATCCCACCCCGAAGCGCGCGGACACACCAAATGAAAAAACCACCGGCTCGGTTCGGTGGAGATAGCTTCATTCTACGCCTGCTCGCCGTTCAATTTAAACTTCACGGCACGCCAAAAGCGCAGGCCGGAGTTTCCAACCGGAGCATACCAATCTTCCATCCGCAGAAAGACGGAACCGAGGTTCCAATGTAATCCATAACCGCTTCGTTTTATGTACGAATTTGTATCTGAACGCCCGTAATCCAGCACCGCAAAAACAAAACCCGCCCGGCTGTGGCCGGGCGGGCTTCGAAAAAACTTACGGCTTACTTCTTGTCTGCTTCAGCCTTTTTGGCTTCCTTGGCTGCCTTCTTCTTGTCAGCCTTGGTGTCTTTTACCTTTTCCTTTTTGGCTTCGGACTTGTCTGCCTTGGCAGACTTGCTGCTCTTTTTCGTTTCAGCCGGGGCGGCTTTCTCAGCCTTCTTGGCTTCTTTGGCTGCCTTCTTGTCAGCCTTGGCGTCCTTCACTTCTTCCTGCTTGGATTCCGGCTTGCCCGCCTTCTTGTCTTCCTTGGCTGCTTTTTTATCGGTTTTTGATTCCTTCTTGTCAGCCTTGTCTTCCTTGGCCGCTACTGCCTTGGGTTCTTTTTCGGCTTTCTTGTCTGCCTTGGTCATCTTGTTATCAGCCTTGGCTGGCTTGTCAGCCTTCTTTTCTTCCTTGGCAGCTGGCACCGTGGTTGCCCCGCTTACGGATAGATCGGAACGCATCTTGGCCACGGTCTTGTCGCCGAAGCCAGTTACATTCTTCAGGTCCTCAACGCTCTTGAACGGGCCATTCTTGGTGCGGTAATCGATGATGGCTTGTGCCTTGACCGGGCCGATGCCCTTGACCGCATCCAGTTGGTCCTTGGTTGCCGTATTCAGGTTCACCGCCGCAAACACCATGCTGGTAAATGCAAAAAACATCGCCAAAACCCACAGAATCTTTTTCATGCTTTTCTCCTTCTTGAATTGAACGACAAATGCCGCCTGTCCAGAAACGCTCGGGCCGGGATCAGGTTGACTTCTTTAACAAATGATTTACGTAACGCGTCGTGCCTTGCTCCACAGTCAGTAACGGGTCGGTATAGCCGATCTCGCGCATGGCCCCCATATCCGCCTGGGTATAGCTTTGGTACTTGCCACGCAACGCATCCGGAAAAGGAATATAGCGGATGAGTTGTTGCTGGTGCATCTGTTCCAGCGTCAGTGCGCTCTCGTTTTTTGAAGCACGCAGCGCGTTGATGGTCGCCACGGCCACATCGTTGAAGCTTTGCGCCTTGCCGGTACCGAGATTGAAAATGCCGGATTTGTTCGGATGATCGAGGAAGTACATGTTGATTTTTGCCACGTCTTCCACCGACACGAAATCGCGCAACTGCCCACCATTGGCGTAGCCATCGCAACCCTCGAACAATTTCACATAGCCTTCGGCGCGGTATTGGTTGAAGAAATGATAGGCCACCGAAGCCATGCGCCCCTTGTGCTGTTCGCGCTGTCCGTACACATTAAAATAACGGAAACCGGCAATCTGCGACGTGCGATTTGCCCAGCGGCGGCGCACCACCTGGTCAAACAGGAATTTGGAATAGGCATAGACGTTGAGCGG
>CAYOJU010000017.1:0-3194 GCA_964404355.1 uncultured Sideroxydans sp.
TTGTGCGACGGCAGCTTGACGTTTTCGACCACGGTCTCAAACAGCCGCGGCGTGGTCAGGCCTTTTTCGGTCTTGTAGTCGCGATAGTAGATGGCGACGTCATGCAGCTTGCCGTCCATTTTCCGCGGATCGCCGTCGATCTTGCGTTCCAGGAAACTCTTCGCGTCGATCCATACATTTCGCTCTTCGCCGTTTTTCAACGTCAGTTGCAGTTTGTAGGCCTTGTGTCCTTCCACGGCTTCCATCCCCAGCAGTTTCACTGCGGTGCCTTTCTGGGCGTAGTCGACCAGAGGACCGTCCAGTTCCTGCCATCCTGTAGCCGCTTTTTGTTCGGCTGGGGTGTAGGGCTCGGCATCGTTGCGTCCCAGGAACGGCCTTACCTTCCACCCTTGTTCGCCGTCGAAGACCTGCAGGGCCTTCTGATCCTGGAAGGTGATCTCAAGTCGGCTCATGTGCGGCCGTTTCATTTTCATCATGAACGGCAGTGCCTGGTTTTTCGTGCCGCCTGCCTCCAGCCGACCGGACATGGTCAATGTATAGACTGAGTGCCATGCCTTGAGTCCGCCGCGTGCGGCCACGTTCTTGCCGATGATTTGCTCCGCAGTCAGCTTGCCGGTTTTGGAAACGTCAGGAGTGACGGCAGCCGAGGCGGTAACCGAGACCAGAATTACAAGCAAAAAGAGTAATCGTTTCATGTTCATTTCCTCCCCATTTATGCAGCACAGTTTTCATTTCTTCGCAGTTATTCCACCATCATTCCGTCGGCATGAAAGGTGCCGATGATCACACTGACGCGATCACCGGACTTGACCAGATCACCCTTGTTGGAAAATACCATCCAGTATTCCTTGCCCGTGTCCGTCGCGCCGGTCTGTCGCAACTGGCCGATCTTGTCCATGACCGGAATGTGCAGCACGGCATGGCTGCGCTGGCCATACAGATACGGCGTCGCATGGTTATCGCCCAGCGCCTTGGCGCGCACCGGATCGGTAACGCGATAACTGAAACGGATCAGGTTGCCCGATGCCGTGCGACGCACCAGCAGGTTGTCGACGCCCCAGGCCGCCTCGTAGTAAGTCTTTGCCCTGTTTGACACGCTGACCGGGTGGAACTGGGACACCTTGTGTACTTGAGGTAGCGCGGCAGTTCGCACGGCTGCGGCAGGAGTCGGCGTGGCTTCCTGCGTTGCCGTAGTGTTATCGGATTGGGCCTGTGCCGATGGTGCAGCCAGCACGCCACCCGCGAGCAGTGCTGCGAGTATGGCCACCTGTGTATCTGATACGCGTATTGTTTTGTACATCATTCGCTCCCGGAATTATTTTTTTGCCCGACGCGCTGCATGCTGCAGTACAGGCGGATGCGTTGCTTTTGATTCTGCCGCGTGCTGCCTGTTCGCAATCGCGTAGGGGGAAACGCGGGGCTCTGCGTTCGTGGCGGACTGTGACGGCGTGCTCACGACGACCGTCTTCGGCGCATGTCCCGGTTTCGCACTCTGGACTGCAGCCTCGGCCAGGATTGGCATCAGCAGCAGGCTGCTTGCGACCAGGGCGACAAGCGCCATGCGCAACGGTATTCCCCTTTCTTGCTTGCATATCTGTTCGTGCTGCATTGCGTCAGGTGTCAACATTCAGATCTCCTGCGTCTATTGGTGTTGTTTGCCTGCATTTGGTGCATCCATCCAGTCCTCCACATTGGGCCGGGCAGAAGCTGCTGTTTCTTCGCGCGGTGGCCGGGGCGGATTGAATTTTTTCTTCTGTTCTTCGTTCAGCAGTGCCCTGATCTGATCCCCTGTCTTGTCGCTGATGGCCTGCGTTGCGCTGATGCGATAGCCAGCCGGTACGGATGTATCACTCCAAAGACTCCTGACCTGTTCGCGCTGGCTTTCCAGTAGCTTTCTCAGTTCGGTCTGTTGTGTCGCGTCGAGACCGAGCCATTGCGTCAGTATCCTGACCCGATCTTCGAGAGTGTGCCCACTGTGCTGGTGTGCCGCGCCTCGAGCATGCGGTTCACCGGATGCTCCCCGAACTTCGGTTACCGCATTTGCCGTGAAGCAGCAGCCGAACGTCAGCACTATCAACCACGGCAGCACTCTCGGCATGACATCAATGTTTCTGCCCGTCATGGTCACGATCCTTGTTTGCCGGTGTATCGTCGGATGCATGACCGGCTTCTCCTATCCTGACCGGTTCCAGAAAGTTGGCGCAAGCCGCCTTGCCTTCATGTTCGGAAACCTTGCCGAGCGCGTCATGTGCCTTTGTATACCCGTCCTTGTATTCATTGGTACTCTTGAATTGCGCGCCCACAATAAGCCTGGCCTCATCCTGGTACCGTGTTGCGGAAGCGGGGTCGACACGTGCGCAATAATCAAGCGTGGCTTGTACTGTTCCATACGACGAAGCCTGCACGTTGCCGGGCGGTGGATTGCTGGATGGAATAGCCAGCGCAAGTTGAGGGAACAGGATGGCTGCACACAGGATGTAATGAGTTTTCATTTTGTACCCCCTAGTCTTCAATATTTCTGCAGTTAATCGTCAATACCGGGACAACTTGCATTCCGCTTTTACTGATGCTGCCCGCGCAGGTTCCCGCGAGCAGCATCTTTGGCTTCACTGTGCCGTCCCCGTCAACGTCGACGATTGCGTACCGGCGCCATCCGTGACAGACACCGTTGCGCTCTTGACTCCGGTCGACTGGCTCGTCAGCGGCTGGAATTGCACAGTGACCGTGCAGCTTGCTCCGGGTGCCAGAGTCGTATTGGCAATCAGCTGACCGTTACCCGTTGGTCCGCAGGTCGAGAGCAGGCGCACGATGGTGAACGAACTCGTGCCGCTGCCACTGAGTACCGCTTGTGCTATACCCGTCAGCGGTGAACTCCCGGTGTTGGTGAGCGTGAGTACCTGAGCCGGATCCGCAGCGCAGGCGAGTCGGCCCGCAAAACCGGTACCCGGGCAATTGCGGACTTGGCTCACAGTCCAGGTCGCCGGAGTCAACGCGGCACTGGCACCGCCGCCGCCACCCCCGATCACTCCCGCAAACTCAACCGCACCGATGTCAGCCGGATTGGTATTCGTCCGCGGCCGTGTAGTGCCGAAGAAGTCGGTGGCGGGTGCGCCCGTGTTGCTGCCGTTATTCACCGCTGGCGATGAACTCGCGATTGAGTACGCGCCAACCGTATTGCCGTTGGATGCAACCAT
>CAYOJU010000017.1:3294-35299 GCA_964404355.1 uncultured Sideroxydans sp.
GCGATGAACTCGCGATTGAGTACGCGCCAACCGTATTGCCGTTGGATGCAACCATTGTTTGCCCCGCGGGCGAATACAACGTCAGCGGACCGTAACTCAGGTTGATCCAGTTGTTGCCTTCGTCGACAGTCGCTGCCGGTGTGATGTTGAACAACTCGAATACCGGGCTCAGGCCTGTCGTTTCCGAACGGCCGGCAGGAACGTTGTAACCCTTGCCGCCGTTTTCGGGTGGAACGCGCGAGCCGTTGCAGAACTGTGCGATGACTGGCGAAGCAGCCGGTGCCAGGTTGCCGTTGCCGGTGTATCCGCCCGTCAGGCTGGTCAGGATGGAGTTGCTCATGCTGAGCGTGCCTCCGCCGCTGTGGTCGGCAGGGCTGATGTCGCCACGTGCACCGACATCCCAGTAGTTCGCTCCGCTGGCGCAGTTGCCGGTCGAGGCCTGGGACAATGTCGGTACCAGCGTGACCAGGTGCTGCTGGCTTTGCAGTCCGGTACCGAAGCCGGTGATCTCGATATGGAACGCGCGGTTCTGCCAGAACAGGTTATTTCTCAGCAGCGGCAGCGAGATGTTTCTGCATGAGCCGTCATTCAGCGCATTGCCGGAGCCGTATCCATAACCGGTCGGGCAACGCACTTGCGTACCTGCCACGTTTGCCGGTAACGCATCACGCATATTGGGCGTATTGGTCATCGTCACCAGACCGGCCGGTTGCGGCACCGAGGGAGCGTTGGTCCCGGTGCAGCTCGGGTCCTGTGGCGCAGTCGGGTCCGGATTCGGCGTGCAACCCGGAGGAGGCGATGCGGCATAAGGCGCACCCAGCGTCTTGAACAGCACGCCAGCCGAGCCGGTCGTATCGTTGGACACCACCGTGTTGTTGATCAAGCTTACCTTCAGCGAATCTTCCAGCGATACGCCGCCGCCATCCCAGCCCGCAACGTTGTTGGCGATGATGTTGTTGGTGACAGTTACGTCATACCAACGTGCGGAGTTGAGCGGGAAGGCACCAACCTCGCTGCCGTTGACCTGTTGCAGGCGCAGGCCGCCGCCGCTACCGCCCTCGGCGCTGTTGCCCATGATCAGGTTGGCGTCGATCACCAGGCCGGGGCCCGTGCCGTCGCCGATCCCGGGAGGGCAATCAATGTCGGTGAAGGTACCGCATTCCTGGCCATTGGGCAGCGTGCGATCGGTGTTGGCACCGATGATGCCGATACCGCCACCGTTGGTTGGCAAGGTCGGATTGGTACTCTGGTTGAACAACACCCAGTTGTTCGAAATATTGCCGTCGACACTGAAGCCACTATGCTCGATGCCGGCACCATCGCCGTTGCTCAGGTTGCCGCTGACCCAGTTGTGGTCCAGCTTGTAGTTGTCGTCACCTGCGCTGAAGGTGATACCACCAGCCCCAGATGGTGTGCCCGAGAACAATGCATCACCCAGTGAAGCGTTGGCGGTGATCGCATTGTGGTGTACGTGCACATCGACGTTGAGGCCGAACGGGATCTGGGCATTAAGCGGTGTGCCTTGCAGCGGCGGGCACAGCGGGGCGGGAGCTGCTACGCCGAAGCCGCAGATGGTGCCATCGTTGATGTATGCCGGCGGTGTTTCGCCGTTGCCCACATTGATGCCGCCCGAGAGCGTGCCCGTGTTGGCCGAGATGCGCGTGTTGGCAATTTCCATATAGTGGTTCCAGCCGTGCATGAAGATCGCGCCACCACCTTGTGAGCTGTTGATGATGCTGACTCCGTCAATACGCGATGGGTTGCACTTGAAGTTGCCCGTGCCGTAGTCGCGTCCGTTTGTGCTCGTCGTGCTGGCCGTGCAGTTCGCACTGCTGTTGGTCAGGTAGACACTTCCATCCGGGAACGCACCTGCAGTCTCGGCAGCACCGGCCGGAGCTTGTCCCCAGAAGTCGTTGCTGTTGTTCGGAATGTGGATGCCGCGGCCGAGGACCGTAACACCAGCGCCTTCATACGCGCCCATCAAGGTCGGTTCCTGCAGCACCTGCGCCAGGTTGCCGTTGCTGGAAGCATCCCAGCCGACGAAACCCTCGAACGGGATGCGGTCGGAACGCATGAACATGCTGGCCGGGCAGGCGTACGTGCCCGACGGATCGAAGCCACTGTTGTTCGGGTTCGGTGCACCGTCTATCGTCAGACCGAACAGGCAGTTGACCTGACGCCGCCATGGATCCATCTTGCCGGCAGGGTGTGCATCGGCGTTGATGGTGACCGCAGTTGCACCCACACCTTGCAGGCGCACCGGTTTCCACATCAGCAGGTTTTCCTTGTACGTGCCGGGGCCGACGATGATCAGGTCACCAGGAGTCGCGTTGTCGATGGCGGTTTGCAACGGGTTGGCAAACGTCTGCCCGAACGAGGCACTGCTGGGGCTCGCCGACGTTACGTAAGTCGGTGTCTTGCCGGCCACGGTGACGGTGATGGCGTCAATCGATTTCTTGCCGTTCGCCGCCGTGATAACCAGTTCGCCGCAACGGTAGTTCGTGGCCGCCGCACCGCTCACGCCGCGCTGCGGTGGTGTTTGCCCCGCAGGTATGGTCGTCGAGGTGCCGCTATAGCAGGTGGATCCAACACCGGTCGCGGTATTCAGCGTCGACGATATTGTAGGCACCGTGACCGTGATCGAGGTGTCGCTCCAGGAATTTACCGTTGCATTGACACCGGCGATGGTAACGGTTCCGGCAGTCGCACCGAAGCCGTAGTGCCGCGTGACGGTCTTCTGGTTGTACGGCGCTGCCGTCGCATTGGGGCCGGAGAAGGCGGGGTTCTGCACCGCTTTGTCGCCCAGTGAGGTGATGGTCAGCGTGTGGCCCGCACCCGTATTGTTTACCCAGGGCCCGGCTACGCCGTCGCTGCCAGTCACGCTGCCGATTGCCGGGGTTGCATCCGGGTACTCGGTATCAGGCAGGTTGTAGCCTTCGGCAAACGCCATGGTCGGGACTACCGGTGTGTCCATGTAGGCGGTGAAGCCGGGCATGAACGACATTTCGTAGCAGAAGTTGCTATAGGCCGGGCTATAGTTTGGATCGGTGATCATCGTGCCGTTCGGGCCGGGTATGGGACCCGGGTCGTTCATGCACGCAATCGACATTTGCGGAGCGTAGCCGGTCGGGTTGGGCGGATTGACTTCCCAGGACGAGAAGTACAGGCCGTTGTAAATCCCCCACTGGTCGCCGTAGACGCGGGACACTTCGTTGCCGGCAAAGTCACGCATTGCGACCGGCAAGTTCGGGGGGCCGAATTTCTCGCCGAACTGCGGCGAGAACGGGTCGAACTCGGAAGCCAGGTCGTTGGTCATCGTGCCGGTGAAATGGCCGGCAACATGTGTTGGCGTGAAGACGTAGAACTTCGCCAGCGCCGCCATCTGGTCGGTAAGAGTCACTTCCTTGCGATCGCACAAGGGCCGCGACGCACCGGCGAATGGTGCCACTTGCCCGGCGCCCGGGAACAGGCTCATGTAGTCAGGAACCACACGCATGGCACCAACGCAGGGCCAGAATGCTTCCATGCTGCCGGTATCGCCTTCATGGCGCGGGAAGGTGGTCGAACCCAGATTGGTGGTCTGATTTTGCGGGTTGTTCGCGTTGTAGTAGGCGTTCATCGCTGCCTGGTCGGGCAGGATGAAGATGTTGCCCAGGCCGGCGAACTGTTGCGTGACCGGCGCGATGTAGACGTCACCCATCAGGATGTTCTTGTCCTCTTCCTTCACCAGTTCGAATCCCGGCGGGACGATGATCTCGACTACGTACTTGCCGGGAGGCAGCATCTTGGTGCCGTCGCCGGTCGGATTATCCACGCATGCCGTACAGTTGGTGCCAGCGGGTCGGCCCGTCGCCGGATCGATGGTTGTCACGCTGGGGAACTTGTACATGCCGTCGTACGGTGCAGGTTGTACCTGGTTCAGCATGGACCAGCCGTCATAGCACTTGAACTGGGCGTTATTCGGCAACGCTTTCTTCGGACTGGATGGATCCAGGAACTGCGTGCTGCCTTGCAGGGTCGCGAAGAACGGACTGGTCGAATCCTGGCCTGGACAGTTCATGTTGGGGATACCGTCGGAACGGAAGCCCTGTGACCAGTCATCCCAACTGGTGGTCGTGGTGGTGTCCACCAGCTTCAGGCTTGTGGTGCCGTCTGCTGCGGTGCCTTCCTGATACAGGTTGATCTTCACATGCGCCACGCCCGGTTCCCACTGGAGCTGCAGCAACAGCGACGGGTCGTCGAACGGCCGGGTCGACGCATAGATGACGTGCCCCTTGATGCCGCCGTTCTCGGCCAGTGTCGGCTTGCCGAAGTTTGCGTTACAGCCCGTCGGCGTATTTGTCCCTGTACATGCAACACCACTGGTGTCTGTACCCGCTGCGGCAAACGGCTTCATGCCGAACTCGATGAAGCTGCTCTGGCCCAGCAAGCCCTGCCAACCTTGGGTGGTCGCCCACGGCGGATCGATGCGGCCTGTGGAAAGATTGCTGGTGGGGCCGGAAGAACCGGATGCCGGATTGTAGTAAGTGCCGTTGGCAATCGATGCTGTGCTGCAGTCCGCGTCGGTGCAATAGACCGCACCCGGTACCCGCAGGTTTGCCGGGACGCTGTTCAACTCGAGCGTATTGGCGAGACCTGATGCGATGGTCGAGGTGCCGCCGCCGAAGCCGTCTGCCGGGCCGCCAAAGTCATAGACGACATGCACGCCTGTCGGTTTGAAGCGCGTGCTGTCTGCCTCGACCACCAGCCAGTTCATGAACGGGAAGACTTCGTTGAAGCCCGCATAGCCGTTCAGGTCGGTGTTGTTGTAGAAGCCGTAGCTGCCGTCGCGGTAGCGGATGTTGGTCGGAACCAGCGGCAGGCCGGGCTCGCTGGGCTGCGATACGCCGTCACCGTTGGTATCGATGTACGTGCGGGTGTACAGATTGGTACGCCATTGCGTCACCGGGAATTCCTTGTAGACGTTGGTGCCATCCACTTTGACCTGAGACACCAGACCATCGAGCATGATGTCGTTCCATTGATCGAATACCGTGAGCTTGAAATTGCCCTGCGGGATATTGGTGAAGGTGAAGTTACCGTCCGGGTCACACTTGGCGAAGGCGAAATCGGCCTCGTCCGGTGCGCCCAGCCCGACATAGCATTGCGTGAAGCTGTAGGCGTCGTAGCTGCCGCTGCTGTAGACGCGCTGGTCGGGTGTGCGGCTCATGCGCGCATTGGTGATCTTGCCGGAGAGGGTGGAGGTGCAGGTCAGTCCGCCCCCGGCAATATTTATTCCGGTCACCGGATCTTTGCCTTTATAGGGGTCGCAGATGCCGGTCCCTTTGGAGTTGGTCTTGCGATCATTGATGATCTTCGGGTTGGCGAAGCCGATCACGACGTGGAATCCGCCGGGGCCGAATTCCTGGAAGTAGGAGGGTTCAGCCGGCTTGATGAACGCTTCGTGAGCCTTGCCGCCGTCCAGCGTATTTGTCTGCAACCATTCTTCGCCGCGTCCGATGCGGTCGGACGCGGGCGTTGCGATGACTTCATACAAACCGGGATACAGGTTGGCAATGACTGCCTGACCTGCCAGCGGAGACAACGTCTTGCCGTCAGACTCATAGGTCGGGCAGGTCGGCACCATGCCCACCAACCCGTCAGTACTTGCCGTGATCGGGCACGCATTCAAACCGGTGATCGGGTCGATCTTCCCGGCCAGTGAATTGGAAACCGGCATATTGAACATGTCGTAGGTGATCTGGCCGGTTGCATCGCCAAGACCGCCTGCCTGGTCCCATAACTTGATTTCGAAGCTGCCCAGTCCGGGTTCATTGGGCGCGAGGATATCGACGCCGCCGCCGGCATCATTCTCACCGTTGAGCGGATTGTCGTCCTCGAAGACGAATACCGCGATCTGGGCTGTGGGTAGCGGCGTTTCTTGCAGGCCTATGTTGACAGTTGTCTGACCCGCTGCAATCGGTGCTCCGCCCATGCCATGGCCGCATAACGCACTGTCGCCACCGGGTATCCACGATGGAGCTGAAGGCGAGTAAGGTCCGCAATCCCTGGCGATATTGAACGGCACGTTCTTGCCATTGATCGTCTGGGGAGTGCCCGCACCGCCGATAGTCGGGTTTATGCCGTCACCCGGCAGGATGGAGATGTAGTAGCGCTTTGTCGGATCGAGGTAAACCTGGTTGGGGCGAAGCTCAACCTTCTGGCTGGCATCGGTATGACATACGCCGTTGCCATCGTCACACGCCGCGGCGGTTCCCAGCAGTGTTTGCCCGGACTCGCAGGAGATCGCGCCGACGCAACCTGTTGCCACCACCGGCATGGCGGCAGTGTGGAAGTTGTAACCTAGACTTTGTACCGGCAATGGCGGGCAGGAAGACGGCCTGATGCTGGTATTGGTCGAGTTGATCTGGCACTTCGGATCGATATAGAACGTGCGGTCTTCCTCAATGATCCAGCGATAGTCGCTTACGGCCAGTCCGGTCTTCGCGTCCTTGACGGTTACTGCGAGGTTGCTGGGCGCCGGGAAATTCAGTGTGACGGTTGCCGGAGCACTCAGCGTGTTTTGCGAGTTCTTCGCCTTGTAAGTGAAAGTGTAAGTGCCCGGTGTTGCCGTGGTTGCACTGAAGGAGCCGTCCGCATTCGCGCTGACGGTCACGCCGGCCCCTGCAGCAATACTCGTTGTATCAACGGTAAGAGGGTGGCCGGCGGGATCGGTATCGTTGCTTAGCACGCCGGGCGGGCTGATGTGCAAGCGGGTTGCGACTGTACTGGTGTAGTTGTCGTTGTTCGCTTGGGGCGCAGCTCCCATGCATGTCCCGGTGCAAGCTGCCAGAGTGACCGTGGCAGTCAGCCCTGTGGAACAGGTTGTGCCGGTGATGGTTCCGTTGGCGCAATAGGTGAAGGAATCAGTGATGGTTCCCGGGTTCGGAACATAACTGAACGTGCCGTTGGCGTTCAGGGTGAGCGTTCCGCCGGTTGGCGCTTTCAGTACCTGAACACCATAGACGCCAATGTCATTGGCTATCACGCCTTTGGACGGGTCGGCCACACTGAGCGAATTGCCCGTAACAAGATAGTAGCTGTCCGCGTTGGCCACCGCATTCGTATTGGCTGAGGGCAACACGCCGCCATTGATTTGCAGGTAAGCCTGCATACCGCCGTCACGCCTGTTGTTGGTGGACAAGCTCAGTTGGCGGTCGAACACCGGAAGTGCCGAGGCACCGGAAGCAGGTGCGTTCAACAGCACATCGTAGGTCTTGCCTGCAGCCAGGAATACTTCATTCTGAATTTTGGGATTGCCGGGCAATACATTGCCGTCTTCTGCAACCAGCGAGAACCCATTGATGGTCGCGTTGCTGCTGTCGGTAGTTTGAGCGCCGACAATTGAGGGAACGTGCATACGCAATCCGGCGTTCACGAATCGCACCAGCAGTGTGCCCGTGGCATTTGCGGGAGCGGCTGGAAATAGCGAATTCGCTGCATTGGTCCTGTCGAAGGACGCGCCATTGATCAGGTAATAGCGCGGGTCATAGTTGACGGCAGGCGGATAGCAAGTGTGGTAAGTCGTCGAAGCGGGATTGCCGCAACCGCCAGGCTGCCCTGACCAGACCGCGGTTTCGCTGAAGCCGGCGGTATTCACCGCGGCGTTCACTGCAGCGTTCTGCACCGGATCGATTTCGCTGAGCAACAGCGGAACCTCGGCGTTGTAGGTCACGGCTGCATGGCTTGCAGTTGCCGGATAGGCCGTGCCAGCAATGCCGCCGGATGGTGCTGAGGTAACTACCAGCACACCATACAAGCCCATCGGCCCCTGAATCGACGGGTGTGTTCCGGACTCGATCAGGTAGGTACCGGGTTTGAGGCTGGTCCAGCTCAGTGCAGTCGTTGCGCCGTTCGCCACTTCAGTCGAGAACGACTGAACGCGGGCCCCTTGGGCCGGCGGGGTGAATTGCGGCCCTGTGGCACCGCCTGCTACGGGCCATGACGTGCCCAGTGTCGCGTGTGTTGGACTGACCGTTGTAGTCGCTGTGCTGCCCAGGCCGCCGCCAAGTTGTCCCACGACCACCAGCGATGTCGGTATGCCTGCCGTCGCTCCCGGAGGAACCGGCAGCTTGTTGGTCAGGTTGATCGTCAGCGGAGTGCCGGCAGGCACGGTAATGACGACTGGCGACCAGCTCGTCGCGGCCTTCGGGTTGGTGGCCGCACAGGTAGCCGTGCTTCCACTGACGACGGCTCCGCAGGTGTAACCCCACATGGGCACAGTCTGTCCGTCCGGCAAAGTCGCGCTGGTGGATGATGCAGTCAGGTTGATGGAACTATCAGCGACTGCAACACCGCTCAACAGAAGGAGCGCAAATAGTGCGAGTACTGATTTGGTCAATATAGCCCTGGGCGTGTTGGCTCTCATGGCAGTTCTCCTTGGCTCTAATTCGCTTCGTTAATTACAAAGGTCTGTGGATCGACCAGCATCATCATCATCATGCCGCCCGGGAAGGCGTTGTTCGTCGTGATCTCGCGCTCGTTATGCGAGTGCCACATGAAGGCGTAGCCCGCTTCCCCGGTGGGAGAATTACCTACTGTGCCGGAGGGGGGGATGGGTGTTGGGCCGACTGAACGCGCCGTGGCATCAGGTCCGAGATAGGGGCTGCCGCTGTACCAGGAACCGTTGGCAAGAATGTTCGGATCCGGCAGTGTCACCGGGCCGCCACTGCCGACAGCGCCAAACGGATGCGCCTCCAGCGCCTTGTTGTGGTCCTGGCACCATTCGTAATAATTGGGCGCCATGGGGTCGGCGGTGTAATAGCCGTTGGCATCCGGCGTGCAGACGACCGGCTTGTTGTTGTAAGTGGCGTACCTGGGATCGGACGGGTCCAGGTTGTAGACACTGCCGGGGCCGCTGGCGGTGTGCGCATAAGCGTCCCAGTTCAGGCCCTTGCCGGTCCAGTAGAAAATTCCGTCCATCGCCAGGCCCGGCGTGGTGGTTGTGGTGAACAGCAGTGGTCCGGCCAGGCGTGTGTAGCCGTTACCCGATGCCAGCGGATCGAAGGAGGACAACAGCAGGTTGCCATCGCGGCCGAGGATACGAACGTGGTTGGCATGCTCGTGGAAGGGGTGCTGCCAGCGTCCGTTGCCGATGACCCGCAGCAACGTGAGCTCACCCGGATGCATGTGCGGATTGCCGTTGTAGGGCTGATGCGGATACTGGACTGCGTAGTTGGGATCCATGTCGTCGGGCATGGAGCGTCCGTTGACCAGGAAATAGGCCGGGTGGTAGGGCTCGGTATCCACCAGCATGCAACCGCTGGGCAGAAGGCATGGCAAACCGGATTGTGCTTCGGCCTGGGTATGGATCAGCGGATCCATTTCCGAAAACTGGAACAGGTACTCGCGGTCGTAGCAAGTCTGCGGATGGTTGTAGGCGGCAGCTGCAAGGCGGAAATCGGGCTGCCCATCCGCGAGTGTTGCGCTGGTCGCATTGCACCCAGTTGGCACACCATTGGGCAGGACGATGATCGCGCCGTACAGGCCCATCTCGATCTGCAGATCACCTTGCGTGCCGCTGTAATAATTGTGAGTGCCGGCGTTGGTCGCCGTGAAGGTGTAAGTGACCGTGCCGCCATGCACGGCTTCCTGTGCGAGCACGCCTGCGGAGCCGCCGCTCGCCGTCACGTTAAATCCCGGGAAGAGGATGGACGTGTTGCCCGCAGCGGGAGGCAGATTGTTGGTGAGCGTCACCGTCACGGTATCGCCCTGATGCACGATCAGCGTTGGGCCGGGAATCTGCATCGACTGGCAATTAGCGCCAGTCATGCCTGCCGGTGCGAATCCCGCCGGAGCACTGTGGCAACCGTAGCCCCACGAGTAGATACTCGCCCCATCCGGCTGGGTGATGTAGTTGCTCTCGGCGCTGAGGTCGAAACTCGGCCCCGTGATGCCGGGGGTTGCCGCCTGGGCAGTGATGGCGAACAACGCGGCAAGCGCAGCCGCCACAACTGTCTGTAGCCACCCGATACTGGTCTTCATATTTAGTTGGCACATGGCTGTTCTCCTAGCTGCAGATCTTGGTGACCGGATCCACAGCATTGCAGATGTGGACTTCGGTCATCAGGCCGCCAAAGTTTTCGGCGTCATTCGAAAGGTGGTCGAGATTCGGTGTGTACAGGTAGAAAGTCGAACCGGCGGGATACAGGGTCGTGTTGCTTGCATCCAGAATCACATCAAGCGACTCGCCGCCGCCCAGCGTGATGGAATTGGTGTCATAGGCCATGTTATTGCCTGCCATGTCGCGCAGCAGCTTGGCGTTGTAACCAACGACATGCATTGGAATACCGAGCGAGGCCAGCGTCTGCATCTCCGTCACGTCGAGATCGGAAAGCCTGAGCAGTGCCTTGCCGCCGGCGGGGATGTTGACAATGGACGGCAGTGGTTGCGAGAAGTGCGAAGTGCCATCGGTAACCTGCGTCTGCATCGGTCCTGGGGTAACCGTGTCGGGATAGCTGCGTCCGTTCAGCAGGAAGAACTTGTCCTTCATGTCGGTGAACGGTTCCGGATTGAAGGTCATGCCGACGAAGTGGAAGTTCGGATCGAAACCGTGGATCTGGATCGGATATTCGACGTCGTAGGCGGTCGAGCCGTCACCGTCGTTGTAGGCATACATGATCGGTGCACCGTTCTTGTTGTTTGCGTGTTTGGAGCCGTTGTCGCTCTGCGGCAGGGGAGCCGAGCACAGTATGTCGTCACCACACTTGGTGCGCGGATCACTCTGTTGGGCGACCAGTCCCGCATAGAGAGAGTGACCGGGGAGCACGCGATTCTGTCGCGGACGCACATAGATCTGACCCACCATGCCCATTTGCAGGTGCTCGGGCGGCGTGATGTGACAGTGCCAGAAATAGGTTCCGGCATCGGGTGCCAGGTAGTAGTAGGTGAAGCTGCCGCCGATGTTGATCGCCACGGAAGCGTCGGGTACTCCGTCGTAGAACGCCGATGCATTCGGGTAACCGTGGAAGTGCACGGTGTGCTGCTCGAACAGGTCGGGGCGCATGATCATGCCGACGTTGGTCAGCGTGAGGAAGAATTCGTCGTCCTCGTCAATCGCCATCAGCGGAGCCGGTTCGTTGCCGTTCATGACGCCGACATCCATGATTGGTCGCGGATCCACATGGCCGTTAATCTGGTTGGGCGGGATGGACTCCGGATCGGGAGCCAGGCCGACTGCGCCATTGAAAGTGGGATCATTGATCGGATCGCCGAGGGTGTTGAATACCGATGCCACCTGCGTTCCGGGCAAGCCATTGCGCATATCAGCAAGGCCGGACAGGGGGCCGAACGCAAACAGATAAGTCTGCGTACCGTCAGCCATGGTTGCGTAACCGTCGCCACCGGAGATTTGCTGGCACTTGACCTGCCCGCCAACCGGATTTGAATTGGGGTCGGCAGGCAATGTCGGATGCAGCGTCGTGGAAGTGGGGCATTGAACACGGAAGCTGGAGGCTTCCACATTTACCGCAAGGATACTCAGCAGCAATGCGGGCAGTAACCGCGTGAAACGGGAAAAGTTCAGCATGATGTGTTCTCCTTCCCATTGGAGTGATAGCGATGGTCCAGCAACTGTGGCGACGCCGAGTTCAAGCGCCGGGCTCGTGAAGTGATTTTGGATAGAGAGGTGATGTACAAGGAAATGAATGCGGTCATTCCCATGAAACACATCATCGTGAGGCAGATTGATATTGTTGTATCGTTCATGGCAACCCCCCATGCTGTAGCTGCTGCAACTGAAAACCATCGCCGTTTGCCTTTGCCGTAAACATTGCCTTCGGCGCGGTGCTGTGAATACGTTGGGATGGAGTCTATGGCGGGCTTCAAAATGAAGCAGTGGGGTTGAATTGGTAGGGCGATGGTAGGAATACCCTACCAATGACAGAGGAGAGAGTGGTGGGGTTGTTTGAATTACACCGGGGTTGAGGATGCGGCGATGGCGTACTCGACCATCTGCAGAACTTCTGCTTCGCTCAATGAGCCTTTGGGGATGAAGTGGCTTGCGCCTGCCTCGATGGCTGCCTGACGATACTCGGGCAAGTCGTAGGCGGTGACGATGATCACGGTAGTTGCGGCATGGCTGGCCTTGATGGTTTTCGTCAGGCTGAACCCGTTGTCGTCGGGCAGGTTGATATCCATGAATACCAGGTCGGGCTCGAAATCCCGGATCCGCTCCAGCGCGGCTTTACCTGTATCGGCTTCGGCAATGGACAGGGAGGGGAAACGGGAACTCAGGATAAGTTTAAGCGACTGGCGAAAAACCGCGTGGTCTTCAATAATTAACGCTTTGCACATAGCATACACCCGTAGTTATTGCCGGATTGGCGAACAATCTGGGTGAAATTTATACTTCTCGTCCTTGCAGAGCGATACGGCAAGTAGTGTATATTTTTGCAATCAAGTCGGTATTGATCCATCTCGCAAATCATTTGTCAGGCGACAGGTAGCGGGCGAGATGTCCCTCTCACTGAAACAGGAAGGTGTTCAGTCGTTCCGGAATTTCATGGCGGAACCACCGCCGAAGAATATATTGCCACCACGTTTTGATTGTTAATTATTGATTACGGTTTAATTTTCTTTCGATTTTGAATTGCCCCACCCGCGCTAAACGGCTATATTGCAATTCAGGAGCAACAAAGATGCCAAGTGATATACAGAACAAGCGCTCCATTCTAGATGCGCGTCATCATGACCCTTTTGCATATCTGGGCTTGCATCAGACCAAGTCCGGTTGGGTACTGCGCGTTTTTCAACCTCATGCCACAGAGGTGGCCGTGCATGACGGGGAATCCTGGCAATCGCTGGAACGCGAGCAATCAGGCGGTTTTTATCGCTGGCAGGGCAATCAGGCCTTGCCCACGCCGTGCCGCATCAAGCTGAATTTCTTCAATCACGTCATCGAAGTGCATGATGCCTATACTTTTGGCAGCAGCATCAGCGATCACGATCTTTATCTTTTCTCGGAAGGCCGTCTGCAGCAGGCTTACCGCATGCTTGGTGCGCACCATATGGAGTGCGAAGGGGTGTGGGGCGTGCGCTTTGCCGTGTGGGCGCCGAATGCGGAGCGTGTCAGTGTGGTGGGGGACTTCAACGGCTGGGATGGACGCATCAATCCGATGCGCGCTTTGGGCAGCACCGGTGTGTGGGAAATCTTTGTGCCGGATATCGGCTTGGGCGAATTCTATAAGTTCGAAATACGCAACCGCTAC
Source organism: uncultured Sideroxydans sp. (assembly GCA_964404355.1). GTDB lineage: Bacteria > Pseudomonadota > Gammaproteobacteria > Burkholderiales > Gallionellaceae > Sideroxyarcus. The sequence goes on from CAYOJU010000017.1 coordinate 16,542, forward strand.
TCGGGTGACGTGTTCGTCAAGACCGATCCCTATGGTTTCAGATTTGAAATGCGACCCGGCACGGCGGCCAGGGTGGTTGAACTGGATAGTTACCAATGGCGCGATTCTGCCTGGCAGGAACAACGTGCGAACCGCGATTGGCTGCATCAACCTCTGAGCGTATACGAGATACACGCCGGTTCCTGGAAGCGGCACTGGGACGGGCGTTTCTACAATTTCCGCGAACTGGCAGACAATCTCGTGCCCTATGTGCAGGAGATGGGTTTTAACTATATTGAGCTGATGCCAATCAGCGAACACCCGCTGGATGAATCCTGGGGCTATCAGACCACAGGTTATTTTGGTGTGACCAGCCGCTTCGGCACGCCGGATGATTTTCGCTACTTTGTCGATGCCTGCCACGTGGTGGGCATCGGTGTCATTCTCGATTGGGTACCCGCGCATTTCCCGAAAGATTCATTTGCATTGGCGAGGTTCGACGGCACTGCGCTGTATGAGCACGAAGACCCCAGATTAGGCGAACACCAGGACTGGGGCACGCTGATCTTCAATTACGGACGCAACGAGGTGCGCAATTTCCTGCTGGCCAATGCGCATTACTGGCTGAGCGAATTCCATATCGACGGACTGCGCGTTGATGCGGTGGCTTCCATGTTGTACCTGGATTATTCTCGCAAGGCGGGCCAGTGGTTGCCGAACAAGTATGGCGGCCGCGAGAATATCGATGCGGTGGATTTTTTCCGCGAACTGAACGTGATGACCCACGAGCATTTTCCGGGAACGCTGACGCTGGCAGAGGAATCGACCTCGTGGCCCATGGTGTCGCGCCCGACCTATCTGGGCGGTCTGGGTTTCTCCATGAAGTGGAACATGGGCTGGATGAACGATACGCTGGCCTATATCGAGCACGAACCGGTGCATCGGCGTTATCACCATAACAAACTCACGTTTGGTCAACTGTACAGTTACACCGAGAACTTCATGCTGCCGTTCTCGCATGATGAAGTGGTGCATGGCAAGCGCTCGCTGCTCGACAAGATGCCGGGCGATCCCTGGCAGAAATTCGCCAATCTGCGTTTGCTGTTTACCTACCAGATGACCTATCCGGGCAAGAAGCTCAATTTCATGGGCAACGAGTTTGCACAGGGGCACGAGTGGAAGGTCAGTACGGAACTGGACTGGTATTTGCTCGGGCGCGGTCAGCACACCGGCGTGCAGGCCGCGTTGCGCGACCTCAATCGTTTGTACGCCGGCGTGCAGGCATTGCATGAACTGGATTTTTCGCCGGAAGGTTTTGCGTGGATCGATTGCAACGATGTCGATCAATCGGTGTTGAGTTATTGTCGCTTTGCGCGTGATGGCTCTTATGTGATCGTGTTGCTGAACTTTACGCCGGTGCCGCGGACGGGTTTCCGTGTCGGTGTCCGTCACAAGGGCTGTTACCGCGAAATATTCAACAGCGATTCGCACTACTACGGCGGTTCCAACACGGGCAACGGTCTGGGGCTGAATACCTCGGACACGGGCTGGAACGGCGAACAGCAATCACTGGAACTCACTTTACCGCCACTGGCGGGGATCGTATTGCAGCGGGTAGGCTGACTGCATAAGGGGAGCGTATGTCTGGATTGACACAATCACGAGCGTGGCAGGCGTTGCTTGCGCATTTCGCCGCAAACAAGCAACTTTCGATGCGCCAATTGTTCATTGACGAACCGAAGCGTTTCGAAAGTTTCTCGGTGCGTCTGGAAGATGTGTTGCTGGACTATTCGAAGAATCTGGTCACGCAGGAAACGATGACGCTGCTCTTCGCGTTGGCGCGCCAGTCGCAAGTGGAAGGTTGGCGCGACAGGATGTTCTGCGGCGAAAAGATCAATTGCACCGAGCGGCGAGCGGTGCTGCATACCGCCCTGCGAGCCGCGATTGATCCCGAACATGAGCCAGTCCTGGTCGATGGGCAGGATGTGCTGCCGGGCGTGCGCAACGTGATGGACAAGATGCGCAGCTTCAGTGAAAGCGTGCGCGGTGGAACCTGGCGCGGCTACACCGGCAAAGCCATTACCGACGTGGTGAATGTCGGCATCGGCGGGTCGTATCTGGGACCGTTGATGGTGTGCCGTGCGTTGCGCCCATACTGCGACAAAGTGCAGGTGCATTTCGTTTCCAACGTCGATGGCACGGACGTGGCGGAAAATCTGCTGGCGCTCGATCCCGAGACCACGCTGTTCATTGTTGCTTCCAAGACGTTTACCACACAGGAAACGTTGATGAATGCGCGCGCTGCGCGCGACTGGTTCCTGCGCGCTGCCGTTGATCAGAAACATATCGCCCGGCATTTTGTGGCGCTTTCGACCAATGCCAAGGAAGTGGCGGCGTTCGGCATCGATACGGCCAACATGTTCGATTTTTCCGACTGGGTCGGCGGACGCTATTCGCTGTGGTCGGCGATTGGCCTGTCCATTGCGCTGGCGGTGGGCATGGACAACTTCGAGGAGTTGCTGCGCGGCGGCTATGAAATGGATACGCATTTCCGTAGCGCGCCGCTGGAGCAGAACATGCCGGTGATCCTGGCGCTGCTGGGCGTGTGGTACAACAACTTCCACAACGTTGCGACGCAGGCTTTGCTGCCCTATGACCAGACGCTGGAGTATTTCGTTTCATATTTCCAGCAGGCCGATATGGAGAGCAACGGCAAGCGCGTGGATCGCGACGGGGTTGCGGTGGACTACGCAACCGGTCCCATTTTGTGGGGCGGCACGGGCACCAACGGCCAGCATGCGTTCTTTCAGCTCATTCACCAGGGTACGCAGATGGTGCCGGCGGATTTTCTCGCCTCGGCACAAAGCTTTCATCCGCTGGGCGAACATCATGCGGCCTTGCTGTCCAATTTCTTTGCGCAGACCGAAGCATTGATGCGCGGCAAGACTGCGGCGGAAGCGCGCCGGGAGATGCAAGCTGTCGGCAAGGATGAAAAAAGCATTGACGCGCTGTTGCCGCACAAGGTGTTTGCGGGGAATAAGCCCACCAATTCCATTCTGTTCGAGAAATTGACGCCGCGTACCTTGGGCAAACTGATTGCCTTGTACGAGCACAAGATATTCGTGCAGGGCATCATCTGGAATATCAATTCCTTCGACCAATGGGGCGTGGAATTGGGCAAACAACTGGCGACGAATATTCTGGCCGGGTTGCGCAGCGGTGTTGAGATCACCGAACACGACTCGTCCACCAACGGATTGATCCATTACTACAACACGCTCAAATGATGAAGATACTGTTTGTCACTTCCGAAGTCTATCCGCTGATCAAGACCGGCGGTCTGGCCGATGTCAGCGGGGCGCTGCCCGTTGCATTGCAGGCATTGGGGCAGGATGTGCGGCTGCTGATTCCGGGTTATATCCCGGTGCTGGACAAGCTGGAAAACAAGGTCACGGTTGCCACCTTTACGGTATTCCCGGGGCAACCCGAAATGAGACTGCTGAGTGCGAAGATGGCGCAGACAGGGGTGCCCGTATATGTGCTGGATGCGCCGCAATATTTCTGCCGCGTGCCGGGGCCTTATCATTATGAGTTGGGCGGCGACTGGCCGGATAACGCCATGCGTTTCGGTTTGCTGTCGAAAGTGGCCGCCATGCTGGGCAGTGCCGCTTCTCCCATCGCGTGGCAGGCAGATATCGTGCATTGCAACGACTGGCAGACCGGTCTTGCGCCGGCTTACCTGCAAATGACGCCAAGCACTCATGCAAAGACCGTGATAACCATCCACAACATCACGTTCCAAGGCAACTTCGACCGCGACTGGCTGGAGCCGCTCGATCTGCCGCAATCCTGCTTCGACATGCACGGCGTGGAGTTTCACGGTTACCTGTCGTTCCTCAAGGCGGGCTTGCATTATGCCGACCGTATCGTGACGGTGAGTCCGACTTATGCGCATGAAATACAAACGACCGAGATGGGCTATGGCATGCAGGGACTGTTGGCCGTGCGCAATGGCGATGTGAGCGGCATTCTCAACGGCATCGACGAGCAGGAATGGGATCCGGCCACCGACCAGTTTCTGACGGCACATTACGACAGCAGCGACCTTGCACCCAAGGCGGCGTGCAAACTTGCTCTGCAACAGCTTGCAGGTCTTGAGGCTAATGCAAAAGCGCCTTTATTAGGGGTGGTCAGCCGTCTTACTTACCAGAAGGGGCTGGATTTGCTGCTCGAATGCCTGCCGAAATTGCTGGACGGCGGCGCGCAACTGGTTGTGCTGGGCAGCGGGGAGCATGAACTGGAACGGCGCTATCAGCAACTGGCACTGCGCTATCCTGGACGTGTTTCCGTGACGGTTCGTTTTGACGAGGGTTTGTCGCATCAGATCATGGCGGGTGCGGACATTTTCCTGATGCCGTCGCGCTTCGAGCCGTGCGGATTGAATCAGATGTACGGCATGCGTTACGGTACCCCGCCGGTGGTGCGCAGGACGGGCGGTCTGGCCGATTCGGTCATCGACGGCAGCAGGCCGAATGGAACAGGTTTCGTTTTCGAAGATGCTGATTCGGCGACTTTGTACCGCACCGTTGCGCGAGCGATCGACAGTTACCGCGACAGCAAGAAATTCCAGCGCATACAGCTTAATGGCATGCGCCGCGATGTCGGATGGCGCAGCAGTGCGCAGCGCTACCTCGATTTGTACCGGACGATAAAATAGAAATAATCCTGGGAGTAACTACATAAGGGGAGGCAGTATCATGGTTCAGGAAATGCGTTCACCACGATTTATTAGTGCACTGACCAAGAACACGGTAGCCCTGGTGCTGGCGGGCGGTCGCGGCAGCCGCTTGCACAACTTGACGGACTGGAATGCAAAACCGGCGGTGCAATTCGGCGGCAAGTTTCGCATCATCGATTTTCCGTTGTCCAATTGCATCAATTCCGGCATTCGCCGCATCGGCGTGGTGACGCAATACAAGGCGCACACGCTGATCGAGCATATCCAGAAGGGTTGGGGCTTCCTGCGCGGCGAATTCAACGAGTTCGTGGCCTTGCTCCCGGCGCAGCAGCGCATTCAGGAAGAGTGGTATCGCGGTACTGCCGATGCGGTGTTCCAGAATATCGACATCCTGCGCGGTTACAACCCGGAATACATCATCATCCTGGCCGGCGATCACATATACAAAATGGATTACGGTGAAATGCTGGCTTATCACGTGAGCAGCGATGCCGATATGACGGTGGGCTGCGTCGAAGTGCCGGTGACGGAAGCATCGTCGTTCGGTGTGATGACCGTGGACGACAAGGATCGCATCCTAAAATTCAGCGAGAAGCCGGCCAATCCCACCGAGATTCCGGGCAAACCCGGGCGTGCACTGGCCAGCATGGGTATTTACGTGTTCAACGCCAAATTCATGTACGAGCAGTTGATACGCGATGCCGATACCAAGAAATCCTCGCACGATTTCGGCCATGACATCATCCCTTATCTGATCGATCGCTACCGTGTGTATGCGCACCGGTTCGAGAAAAGTTGCGTTGGCACAATTGAAGGTGTCGAGGCCTACTGGCGCGACGTGGGAACGATTGATGCCTATTGGGAGGCCAATATGGAGATGGTCAGCGTGGTGCCCGATCTCGATCTGTATGACAAGAATTGGCCGATCTGGACTTATCAGCAGCAGTTGCCGCCCGCCAAGTTCGTATTCAACGATGATGACCGGCGCGGTGTGGCGATTGACTCCATGGTATCCGGCGGTTGCATCATCAGCGGAGCCAGGGTGCATCATTCCCTGTTGTTCTCGGACATTCGCGTGGGCTCGTATAGTGAGATCAACGATTCGGTGATCCTGTCGGGCGCACGTATCGGGGAGCATGTGAGGCTGAACCGCGTGGTGCTCGATAATAATTGCGAGATACCTGACGGGATGCAAATCGGTTTTGATCACGAAGAAGATGCGCATCGTTTTCATGTGTCTCCCGGCGGCGTCACGTTGGTGACGCCTGACATGCTGGGGCAGTCGATTCATTACATACGCTGAAACTTATTTACGGAACTGCTATCAGGATGCGTCATGCCACAAATTAACCCACACACGGACGAAAGCAGGAAATTACAGATCATCCTGTGCTGGCATATGCACCAGCCGGATTACCGCGAATATCTGCACGGCGAATTTGTGCTGCCGTGGACATACCTGCATGCCATGAAGGATTACACCGACATGGCCTTTCATCTGGAACAGCATCCGCAGGCGCGGGCGGTGGTGAATTTCGTGCCCATTCTGGTCGAGCAGTTGCAGGATTATGAGCAGCAGTTCAAGAGCGGCAATATCCATGATGAGCTGCTCAATATGTTGCGTCACGAACGTCTGGATGATCTGGGAAGTGATGCGCGGCTACACATCCTGGACAGCTGTTTCAAGAGCGAGCATACAAAAATGCTGCAGCCCTACCGGGCCTATCAGCACCTGTTCGACCTGCAGAAGAAGGTGGAAGGGCACGGTCGCGAGAATGTGACCTATCTGTCCGGACAATATCTGGCCGACTTGCTGGTGTGGTATCACCTGGTTTGGATGGGTGAGAGCGTGCGGCGCAGTTGCGAACTGGTGGCGCGCTTGATGACCAAGGGTAGCCAGTTCACCTATGCCGAACGTACCGAGTTATTCGCCCTGATCGGCGTGATCATTGCCGACATTGTTCCGCGTTATCGCAAATTGGCGGAATCCGGGCAGATCGAAATTTCCTGTACGCCGTACAACCATCCCATCATGCCGCTGTTGCTGGATTTCGCCGCGGCACGAGAGAGCGAACCGAACGCGCCTTTGCCGCAATCGCCGCAATATCCCGGTGGACGCGCGCGCGTCCATGCCCATTTGTCCAGGGCGATTGAGAGCCACAAGCAGAATTTCGGGGTGGCCGCTTACGGGATGTGGCCGTCCGAAGGTGGTGTGTCGCGTTTTACCCTGAAGCTTATGGCTGAACACGGCTGCGAATGGACAGCGACCGGTCAGGCGGTATTGGCCAATAGCCTGCTGCGCGAGATGCGCGACAATCCCTTGCCCGGCAGCTCCGGCTATTTGTACAAACCCTATCTGGTCGAGACGGGTGGCGAGCCTATCCATTGTTTTTTCCGCGATGACAGCCTTTCCGACAAAATCGGTTTTGAATATGCAAAATGGAGAGGTGATGATGCCGCTGCTGATTTTGTACATCACCTGGAGGAAATTTTGCACCACTCGCCGGGGCAGGAAGATCCGGTGGTTACAGTGATTCTGGATGGCGAGAATGCGTGGGAATACTACCCGTACAACGGCTATTACTTCCTGTCCGAGTTGTACGCCAAGCTGGAGAATCATCCCGATATTCGCACCACCACTTTTCACGAATGCATACAGGGCTTGAGCAAGCCGGATGCGAATGTGACGGCGAGCACGCTGCACCAGATGGTGGCCGGCAGCTGGGTGTATGGCACGTTCAGCACCTGGATAGGATCGCCGGACAAGAATCGCGGCTGGGATTTATTGTGCGAGGCCAAACGCAGTTACGACTTTGTCATGGCGAGTGATCGCTTGAATGAAGATGAAAAACGTCTGGCAACCGAGCAGCTTGCTGATTGCGAGGGTTCGGACTGGTTCTGGTGGTTCGGCGATTACAACTCGGCACAGAGCGTGGCGTCGTTTGACAATCTGTTTCGCCGCAATCTTTCCAATCTTTATCGGTTGCTCAAACTGGATCCGCCGCAGGAACTGCAACGTACGATCAGTGTCGGCAGTAGCGAAGCCGGGATGGGCGGGGCGATGCGTCGTTCCGATATTTAGCGGAGCAGCGCATGGCCAAATCGATTTCCTTGTTGCTCGGCGTACATGCGCACCAGCCGGTGGGTAACTTCACCCATGTGCTGGACGACGCACATGCGCGCTGCTACGGGCCGTTTCTGCGCGTGCTGTATCGCTATCCGGCGTTCAAGTTTGCCATCCACATCAGCGGCTGGCTGCTGGATTACCTGCTCAAGCATTATCCGGACGACATGGCGCTGCTGAAAGAGATGGTGCAGCGCGGGCAGGCAGAATTGGTCGGTGCGGGCTATACCGAACCGGTGCTGGCGGTGATCCCGGAACGTGACCGGCTGGGTCAGTTGCAGCGTATGTCGGACCAGCTAGAGCAGACGCTGGGCCAGCGTCCGCAGGGCGCATGGCTGACCGAGCGCGTATGGGAAGCGACCGTGGTGCCGTCGCTGGCCGATTCGGGGATTCGTTATTCCACGGTGGACGACTACCACTTCCTTTGCACGGGAAAAGACGCGCACGATCTGGATGGTTTTTATACCACCGAAGAAAATGACCGTCAGCTCGACCTGTTTCCGATCTCCGAAGCTTTGCGTTACCGCCTGCCGTTCTCTCCGGCTCAGGAGGTGGTGGGTTATCTGGCAAGCCTGGCGAAAGAGGACGGGGAACCTGCTGCGATCTATTTCGATGACATCGAGAAATTCGGCATCTGGCCCGAGACCTATAGCTGGGTGTATGAGCGAGGCTGGCTTACCCAGTTCATCGAAGGCGTGCTGGCCTCCGGTATCATCAAGACCGAGCGATATTGCGATTACCATGCGCGCACCAAAACGCGCGGCGTAGTGTATCTGCCTACCACTTCCTACATTGAGATGAACGAGTGGACGCTGCCGGTGCCGGCCGCGCACCACTATGCCGACCTGGTGCAGGCATCCAAGTCCTCCGGCCAGTTCGAGCAGAACAAGGCGTTTTTGCGCGGCGGCATCTGGAAAAATTTCTTCACGCGTTATCCGGAATCGAACTGGATGCACAAGCGCATGTTGAGCCTGTCTCAGCGCCTACATGCGTTGCCGCAAAAAAAACAGACTGCGGCAATGTTGAATTTATTGTACGAGGCGCAGTCCAACGATGCGTACTGGCATGGGTTGTTCGGTGGGCTTTACCTGCCGCACTTGCGCCGTGCGGTTTACAACGCCATCGTCAAACTGGAGGGCTTGCTGGATATGGTCGAACCGCGTCCGGCGAAATTCTCGGTTGACCTCGATCTGGACGGGGATGAAGAAGTGTTCTTGCAGAACGGCGTATTTCAGGCGGTGCTCAGGCAGGATGGCAGCGCGGCAATTTGCGAATTCGATGCCTATCGCCTGAATCACAACTTCGCCGATACTTTGTCCATGCCGCAGGAGCACTATCATCGCAGGGTGCATGCGCAGCCGGTCGAACAGCATCAGACTGAAGGTATTGCCAATCCGCATGAGCGTGTCAACCTCAAGCACGAGATTACCCAGGAAGACATGAAGATCGACGAGCAGCAGAAGCTGATGTTCCTCGACCGGTGGGTAAACGGCGGCGAAGAGATAAAGCCCCGTTACCTTGCGGCAGGGAATACAGGCATGAAGCATGGTGCGGCATTCGAGGCGCCGCTGGGTGCAGGCAAGGTGCGCAAGTCTGTGTTGCTGGACGACAAGCGCTTGTATGTGGCTTATCACTTTGAATCGGTCAAGCAGGGTGTTTTTCACGTGGTCGTGAATCTTGCGATGCCGAGTTGCGACGGCCCGGCAGGACGGTTCAGAGTCGGCGATGAGATTGCGGGCGGTTTCGGACAGACGTTGCAGCTGGATTCGATGCAGCATATCGTGCTGGAAGACGGGGTGCTGGGCGGCAGGCTTGGCATCCTGGTAAATCACCCTGTGGCGTTCCATTCCATGCCTTGCTTCAGTGTGTCGCAATCGGAGGCGGGTTTCGAGAAGATCATGCAGGCTGTCGTACTGGAATTCGAATTCGCGTTGACCGAGCATGTAGACGCGCTGGAATTCTGCATCGAAGTGGCGTGAGCTTGAAAGCGACCATATTAGTTTCGGGAAAATAATGAATACCGTCAACAAACCATTTATCAACAAACATCCCAGCATGTTGCGGATGCCACCGCTGGGCATGAATGCCATCGGGCTGGAGGAGGATTTTCGCCGCTATTTCAATCACACTCTTGGATGGGACAAGGCGAGTGTGTCGTCTCATCATGTCTATGCTTCCTGCGCGCTGGTTTTGCGCGACCGGCTGGTGGAACGCTGGCGCCGGACCCAGCATGCCTATGACGAATCCGATTGCAAACAGGCATATTACCTGTCGCTGGAATTCCTGATGGGGCGCGCTTTTGGCAATGCATTGCTGAATCTGGATCTGCAGGATGTGAGCGCGGAGGCCATGCGCAATCTGGGCCTGAAGCTGGAAGAGGTGCAGGAACTGGAAAGCGATGCCGGGTTGGGTAACGGAGGCCTGGGCCGTCTGGCCGCGTGCTTTCTGGATAGTTGTGCGACGCTGCAATTGCCGGTAACAGGTTATGGTATTCGCTACGAGTACGGCATGTTCCGTCAGCGTATCGAGCAGGGTTGCCAGCTGGAGGAGCCGGACCACTGGTTGCGCAACGGCAACCCGTGGGAGATCGAGCGTCCGGAATATACGGTCAGGGTCAAGTTTGGCGGGCGTAGCGATTTCCATACCGATGCGGACGGCTTCATGCGTGTGCGCTGGGTCGATACCCAGGATGTGCTGGCGGTGCCTTTTGATATGCCCATTCCCGGTTATCGCAACGGCACCGTGAATACGTTGCGCTTGTGGAAAGCGGCTGCGACCGAAGAGTTCGATCTGGACGAGTTCAATGCCGGTAGTTACACCGAAGCGGTTGCCGCCAAGAACGCGGCGGAACACATCACCATGGTGCTGTATCCCAACGATGCCAGCGAGAACGGCAAGGAGTTGCGCTTGCGCCAGCAATACTTCCTGGCCTCAGCGAGCCTGCAGGATGTGTTGCGGCAGTGGGTGCACAAGCATGGCGATGATTTTTCCAGGTTTGCCGAAAAGAACTGCTTCCAGTTGAACGATACGCATCCCACTTGTTCGGTGCCGGAGTTGATGCGCTTGCTGATGGACGAGCATGGGCTGGGCTGGGAGGAAGCATGGACCATCACGTCGCAGACCATGGCCTATACCAACCATACCCTGTTGCCGGAAGCGCTGGAGCGCTGGCCGGTGAGCATGTTCGGGCGGTTGTTGCCGCGCCTGCTGGACATCATCTACGAGATCAATGCACGCTTCATGGAAGAAGTTTCACAGCGTTGGCCGGGTGATACCGAGCGCGAATCCCGTATGTCGATTGTGGAGGAGAGCGGTGTGCCGCAGGTACGCATGGCTTATCTGGCAGTGGTGGCGTGCCATTCGGTGAACGGCGTGGCGGCGCTGCATTCACACCTGTTGCAACGGCATCTGTTCCATGATTTTTTTGAGCTGTGGCCGGACAAGTTCAACAACAAAACCAACGGCGTGACACCGCGGCGCTGGATGCTGTCGAGCAATCCCCTGTTGAGTAACCTGATCGACCGGAATATCGGCACGGCATGGCGTACCGACCTGTCTGCGTTGAAAGCGCTGCAGGAGTTTGCCGATAACAAAAAATTCCAGACCGAATGGTACAAGGTGAAGCAGGTGAACAAGCAGCAGTTGGCGGACATGGTTTCTATCGATTGCGGTGTGGTATTCGACCCGGCTGCCATGTTTGACGTGCAAGTGAAGCGCATCCACGAATACAAGCGTCAACTGCTCAATGTGCTGCATGTCATTCATCTGTATGACCGCATCAAACGCGGCGATACCTCTGGCTGGACGCCGCGCTGTATACTGATTGGCGGCAAGGCAGCTCCCGGTTATGCGATGGCCAAACGCATCATCCGGCTGGTAACCGCGGTGGCGGACGTCGTGAATTACGATCCTTCTACCAAAGGGTTGTTGCGGCTGGCCTTTTTGCCGGATTATCGCGTTTCAGCGATGGAAGTGATATGTCCCGCGGCTGACTTGTCCGAACAGATATCCACGGCGGGCAAGGAAGCCTCGGGTACCGGCAACATGAAGTTCATGATGAACGGCGCCATCACCATAGGCACGCTGGACGGTGCCAATATCGAAATCCGTGAAGAAGTGGGGGCGGATAATTTCTTCCTGTTCGGTTTGACGGCGGAGCAGGTGGATGCGGCGCGCGGACATTACAACCCGGTCGCCATCGTAGACGCCGATGCCGATCTTGCGCGGGTAATACACCTGCTGCAAAGCGGGCATTTCAACCTGTTTGAACCAGGGTTATTCGATTCCGTGGTGCAATCCATCCTGAGCCCGAATGACCCTTGGCTGACAGCGGCAGATTTCCGCAGCTATGTGAATGCGCAGCAAAAAGTGGCGACAGCCTACCGTGATCGGGAGCGTTGGACGCGCATGAGTATCCTCAATGCCGCAGCCAGCGGCAAATTCTCCAGCGACCGCACCATTCAGGACTATAACCGCGACATCTGGCACCTTCCGCAAGTGCCTGCCCACGCGGTGTAAGAGAGCGGGCGGGCCTTCCCGCCCCGTTTCATGTATCATTCCATCCGCGAGATTCGTTTTGTGAAGCCAGCCTAAATTCAAAGGAAGTGTAAGTATGTCAAATGTAGAGACCCTGAGTGGATTGCAACGCCGTTTGAATGCATCCATCCCCCAGCAACAATTGCGCGGCGAAATGGAAGCACGCCTGAAGCATATTGGCCGTACCGCCAAGGTGCACGGCTTCCGTCCGGGCAAAGTTCCGTACAAAGTACTGGAACAGCAATATGGCTCCTCGGTACAACAGGAGGTGCTGGGCGAGAGCTTGCAGCGTTCCTTTGCCGAAGTAGCCCAGGCTAACAAATTGCAGGTTGCGGGTTATCCGCAGTTCGAGATCAAGACCGCAGACCTGAACGCGCCGCAAATTGAATTCAGCGCGACCTTTGAAGTCTATCCGGAAGTCACCATCGGCGACATTTCCGGCGAAAGCATCAACAGCGTATCGTTTACGCTGAGCGAAGCGGATGTGGATGAAACGATCACGACCTTGCGCAAGCAACGTGCTGTGTTCAAGAAGGCCGACCGTGCAGCCAGGAACGAAGACCAGGTGCGCATTGACTTTACCGGCAAGCTGGACGGTGTCGTGTTCGAGGGTGGCGAAGCAAAGGATTTTGCGGTGGTGCTGGGTGCAGGACGCATGCTGCCGGACTTCGAAAAGGCCATCGCTGGCATGAAGGCAGGCGATACCAAGTCATTCGATATGACCTTTCCGGCGGATTATCATGGCAAGGATGTGGCAGGTAAGCAGGTTACGTTCACCATCACCGTGCATGCGGTGGAAGAAGCGCACATGCCCGAAGTGAATGCCGAGTTTGCCCAATCGCTGGGCGCAGCCGATGGTGATGTGGAAAAGCTCCGCCAGGAGATTCGCGACAACGTCGGGCGCGAAGCGGCACGCCGCGTAAAAGGGCGCAACAAGGATAGCGCGATGGAATTGCTGCTGAAAATTGCGCAACTGGAGGTGCCCAAGGCGCTGCTGGAAGGCGAAGCGCAGCACCTGATGCAACAGACCCTGCAGGACATGGAAGGTCGCGGCATGAAGATACCGAAAGGTATGCAACTGCCGGCGGATATGTTTCAGGAGCGTGCTGCCAAGCGAGTGAAGCTGGGGCTGATATTGGCCGAGCTGATCAAGAAGCAGTCGCTGCAAGCCAGGCCGGAACAGGTGCAAGAGATGGTGAAGGAGTTTGCGCAGAGCTATGAGCATCCGGAAGAAGTGGTACGCTGGTATAACTCCGACCAGGCGCGTTTGCGCGAGGTGGAGAATCTGGTGCTGGAAGACAATGTAGTGGCCTGGGTATTGGCCGGTGCCAAGGTGAACGAGAAAGCCGTCACACTGACCGAACTGATGGGGAGTAACTGATTATGTTGCATGACGCCACCTCGCAAATGACGGAACCGCAGGACATCGGCATGATCCCGATGGTGGTTGAGACCAGCGGGCGCGGCGAACGCGCCTACGACATTTACTCGCGCCTGTTGAAGGAGCGCGTGGTGTTCCTGGTGGGCGAAGTCAACGATCACACTGCCAACCTGATTGTCGCGCAAATGTTGTTCCTGGAATCGGAGAATCCGGACAAGGATATCCATTTCTACATCAACTCGCCGGGCGGGTCGATTTCGGCTGGCATGGCGATTTACGACACCATGCAGTTCATCAAGCCGCAGGTTTCCACTCTCTGCATCGGCATGGCGGCATCAATGGGCGCATTCCTGCTGCAAGCGGGGGCGAAGGGGAAACGTTTTGTTTTGCCGAATGCCACCGTGATGATCCACCAGCCGCTGGGCGGCTTCCGTGGCCAGGCGTCGGATATCGAGATCCACGCCAAGTACATTTTGAGTTTGCGTGAACGCCTGTATGCTTTGATGGCGCATCATACTGGTCGTACCGTGGAAGAAATCGCGCGTGACAGCGAGCGCGATAATTTCCTGTCTGCCCAGGAGGCGGTGGAATACGGCCTGGTGGATCAGGTATTGGATAAACGGGTTTAAGTAATTAGTAAAGCTGCCGATAGTTTCGGAGCGGAGGTGGCAATGACAACGGATAAAAACAAGGGTGACAAGCTGCTGTATTGCTCGTTCTGTGGCAAGAGCCAGCACGAGGTGCGCAAGCTGATTGCGGGACCGTCAGTGTTCGTGTGCGACGAATGTATCGCATTGTGCAATGACATCATCCGTGAGGAAACGCAGAGCAGCATTGTCGGGGAAAAATCGGACAAGAATGAGTTGCCGGTGCCGCATGAGATTTGCGCACGCCTGGACGAGTATGTTATCGGTCAGCGTCAAGCCAAGAAGATACTGTCCGTGGCGGTGTACAACCACTACAAGCGCCTGAAGAATACGGATAAAGACGGCGTAGAGCTGTCCAAGAGCAATATCCTGCTGGTCGGGCCAACCGGTTCGGGCAAGACCTTGCTGGCACAGACTCTGGCGCGCCTGCTCAACGTGCCGTTCGTGATGGCGGATGCAACTACGCTGACCGAAGCGGGTTATGTTGGCGAGGATGTCGAGAACATCATCCAGAAACTGTTGCAGGCATGCGAATACGATGTGGAGCGCGCCCAGCGCGGCATTGTCTACATCGACGAAATCGACAAGATATCGCGCAAGTCGGACAATCCTTCCATTACTCGCGATGTATCGGGTGAAGGCGTACAGCAGGCCTTGCTTAAGTTGATCGAAGGTACCAAAGCGTCCATTCCTCCACAGGGAGGGCGCAAGCATCCCAATACCGAGTTCCTGCAAGTGGACACCAGCAATATCCTGTTCATTTGTGGTGGTGCATTCGATGGGCTGGAAAAAGTGATCCGCAATCGTTCGGAAAAAGCCGGGATCGGTTTTTCTGCCAATCTGGCCAAGCGCGACGACAAGGATATTGGCGCCACGCTGCGCGGCGTGGAGCCGGAAGACTTGATCAAGTTCGGCCTGATTCCCGAGTTCGTCGGGCGTCTCCCCGTGGTGGCGACGCTGGAAGGACTGGATGAAGAAGCCTTGATCCAGATTCTGACCGAACCCAGGAATGCGCTGACCAAGCAATACCAGAAATTGTTCGCGATGGAAGGTGTTGAGTTGGAGTTCCGCGAAGGAGTTTTGGATGTCATCGCCAAGAAGGCGCTGGCACGCAAGACTGGTGCGCGCGGATTGCGCTCCATCCTTGAAAATGCCCTGCTGGATACCATGTTCGATCTGCCGTCGGCAGAGAATGTAAGTAAAGTGGTGCTGGATCAGAACGGTGCCGGCGAAGTCGCTCCCATCGTGATGTACGCGGACACACCCAAAGCCGCGTAAAGGCGCCCTTGTCGGGCAGGACTTGAATTCCCGGGTTCTGCCCCCATTTCACTGCCATACCCTAATCTTCAGAGTCTCAAATTATGGCCGAAAACGAACTGATCACTACAAACGCAGACCTCTTCCCGCTGTTGCCATTGCGCGACGTGGTGGTGTTTCCGCATATGGTCATCCCGCTGTTTGTAGGGCGTGCCAAATCCATCAAGGCGCTGGAAGCGGCGATGGAGGCGGGCAAGAGTATCGTGCTGGTGGCGCAGAAATCCGCCGCCAAGGATGAACCGGCAACCGAGGATATCTATCGTATCGGCAGCATCGCCAACATCCTGCAAATGCTTAAACTGCCCGATGGCACAGTAAAGGTGCTGGTGGAAGGAACGCAACGCGCCAAGGTGTTGCGCATATTCGATGACAAGTCGCATCTGGATGCAGAAATAGAAGCGGTGCCGATCGACGAAGAAATCGGGCATGAGGCCGAGGCGATGCGCCGTGCGCTGATCAGTCAATTCGACCAGTACGTCAAACTTAACAAGAAAATCCCGCCGGAAATACTGACTTCATTGGCGGGCATCGACGATGCCGGACGCTTGGCAGATACCATTGCCGCGCACTTGCCACTCAAGCTGGAACAGAAGCAGGAAGTGCTGGAAATATTCGACGTGCGTTTGCGCCTCGAGCATTTGCTGGGCCTGCTGGAAGCCGAGCTGGACATCATGCAGGTGGAAAAGCGCATCCGTGGCCGCGTCAAGCGCCAGATGGAGAAGAGCCAGCGCGAGTATTACCTGAATGAACAAGTGAAGGCGATCCAGAAAGAACTGGGCGAAGGCGAAGACGGCGCCGACATCGAAGAGATCGAAAAGAAGATCAAGGCTGCGCACATGCCCAAGGATGCGCGTGCCAAAGCCGAGGCAGAGCTGAAGAAGTTGCGTTTGATGTCGCCGATGTCCGCCGAGGCCACCGTAGTGCGCAACTACATTGATGTGCTGCTCGGGTTGCCATGGAAAAAGAAAACCAAGATCGATACCGACCTCAAGCATGCGGAAGACGTGCTCGAAGCGGATCACTACGGCCTGGAAAAAGTGAAAGAACGCATCGTCGAGTATCTTGCGGTGCAGCAGCGCGTTACCAAGATGAAGGCGCCCATCCTCTGTCTGGTCGGGCCTCCCGGCGTGGGCAAGACCTCGCTGGGCCAGTCCATTGCACGAGCCACCAATCGCAAATTTGTGCGCATGTCGTTGGGCGGCGTGCGTGATGAATCTGAAATACGCGGCCATCGCAGAACTTATATCGGTTCCATGCCGGGCAAGATATTGCAGAACATGAGCAAGGCCGGCGTGAAGAATCCTTTGTTCCTGCTGGATGAAGTGGACAAGATGGGCATGGATTTCCGTGGCGACCCATCGTCGGCATTGCTGGAGGTGCTCGATCCCGAGCAGAATCATACCTTTGTCGATCACTATGTCGAAGTCGAGTACGACTTGTCGGATGTGATGTTCGTGGCTACTTCGAACAGCATGAACATCCCGGCGCCGCTGCTGGATCGTATGGAAGTGATTCACGTGTCCAGCTATACCGAGGACGAGAAGGTCAACATTGCCACGCGTTATCTGTTGCCCAAGGCGATCAAGAACAACGGATTGAAGGAAGCGGAGATCAGTGTCTCCGAGAGCGCGATTCGCGACATCCTGCGTTACTACACCCGTGAAGCGGGTGTGCGCAGTTTGGAACGCGAGTTGTCCAAGATATGCCGCAAGGTGGTGAAGGCGCTGTTGCTGAAGGGCCGTGAAAACAAGGTCACGATCAATGCGCGCAACCTGGACAAATATCTTGGGGTACGTCGCTATAGCTATGGCATTGCAGAAAAGACCAATCAAGTGGGGCAGGTTACGGGGCTGGCGTGGACGGAAGTTGGCGGCGAATTGCTTACCATAGAAACCGCAGTGCTGCCGGGTAAGGGCAAAACCACGACGACCGGCAAACTGGGCGAGGTCATGCAGGAGTCCATTCAGGCTGCGCTGAGCGTGGTACGCAGTCGCGCAAAAACGTTGGGCATCGCCGGAAACTTTTACGAGAAGAGCGATCTGCACATTCACTTGCCGGAAGGTGCGACACCCAAGGATGGTCCGAGTGCCGGTATCGGAATCTGTACCGCCATGGTTTCGGCGCTGACCGGTATTCCGGTGCGCGCCGATGTTGCAATGACAGGCGAGATCACTTTGCGTGGCGAGGTTTTGCCTATCGGCGGCTTGAAAGAAAAGTTGCTTGCGGCACAGCGTGGAGGAATCAAGGTTGTCCTGATTCCGGAAGAGAACACCAAGGATCTGGTCGAAATACCCGATAACGTGAAAAACAAACTGGATATACATCCGGTCAGGTGGATAGAGCAGGTGTTGGAAATGGCGCTCGAGCGCAAGCCGGAGCCGCTGCCAGAACCGGAAGTCACGGCCGTGACTTCTCCCGCAGTCATCGCTGAAACAGGGACATCCCCTGCAATCAAGCATTGACGGGGTTTTGCAAGGGGTTGGAAAAATAAAAATAATTTTGCATTTGCTTGACCCCTGCAAAAACCCTTGATATAAAGCCGTCGCAGGACTTTCCTGTTTCTCAACTAACAAGCAAAGGGGAATCGCGTGAGTAATAAATCTGATCTGATCGAAGCAATTGCAAAATCCGCTGACATTTCCAAAGCCGCTGCAGGGCGTGCGCTGGACGCGACTATCGAATCCATCAAGAAGTCCCTGAAAAAAGGTGAACTCGTGAGCTTGGTTGGTTTTGGTACGTTCTACGTGGGCAAGCGCGCTGCGCGCAATGGCCGAAATCCGCGCACTGGCGCGACCATAAAGATCAAGGCTGCTAAAGTTCCCAAATTTCGCGCTGGTAAAGGTTTGAAGGATGCTGTAAACTAGCCGACTTTGTTGCAGGGTGCTTAGCTCAGCTGGTAGAGCACCGCCCTTACAAGGCGATTGTCGGCGGTTCGATCCCGTCAGCACCCACCAGTAGTTTTTAGGATCATGTTTCAGAATCATGGAGTGGTAGTTCAGTTGGTTAGAATACCGGCCTGTCACGCCGGGGGTCGCG